>ONRC01000004.1 GCA_900320085.1 uncultured Eubacteriales bacterium | reverse complement strand
TCCAATAGTGCTGTCACTATTGTAGGGCATATAGTCGGGTGGCTCAAATATTCGCTGGCATTTTAGCGAATGTGGCTCAAGTACATTTTAGCATTCACAAACAACCGATTGGCACAACGTATACCCCGTCCTCCCTGCGATACGCATATGGTGACGTACCTGTCAGAACCATTTTGAATGAAGGGGCTTTCATTTTAGTAGTATCAATTTGATCAGCAATTGTATTTACGGCTTCTGCGCCTTCTTCTATCAGTTTATCTCCTCCGAGTTTGATCTCGATCAAGCCGTAGCTCCCGTTCTTCAGGTGGATAACGGCATCGCATTCCAGCCCATCTTTTGTCCTGAAGTGTCTTACTTCTCCGTCAAGATAATCCGCAAAGATCCGCAGATCTCTCATGCACATTGTTTCAAAAAACAACCCGCATGTGTTCAGATCGTTAATCAGATCACCCGGCCCAATGCCCAAGGCGGCAGTCGCTGTCATGGGGCGAGAAAAATAAGAAATTGATGTCCCAATGAGAATATCGAGTCCCGTTGAGAAAACAGTGTCCCAGGAGAAATAAGAATATTCGAAGGACTTTACGGTGTTATTAATGTCACGGGACACCCGATCTGCGAAAACCGTATCCCCGGATCTCAGCTGAGAATAATGTGTCCTGATCCAGTCTTAGGGGTGCGTTTGTATTGTTCAAGAGCTTTTCTCAGCCTGCCAATCCGGTCAGGGCCGGTCCGCTCTTTTCTGTGGTTCTGATCAATCTTCCGCGAACAGGAATTCCTCAATGGCGGCCGTGTTCTTTTCCTTATCCACGATGTGGCCTTTAGCGCCGGCGACGATATCATACTCGTCCTTGGCTTCCAGGGGCAGCACCATGAATTGGATCGAATCGAAAATGTTCACGCCCTGACGCGCCGCTTCAAAAGCAACCTTGGCCAGCGCGGTGGAGATGGATTCGATTTCTTCTTCGGGCAGATTGTTGAAGCTCATCTGGAAGATGGGGTCCATCTGCAGGCGAAGGAATTCATGATCCTCCTCGGTCATTTCGTCCAGGTTAATGGGACGGCGGCCGCGCAGATCCTCGGGAGCTCCGGTTTCGCTATTGTAGAACGCAACCTTCTGAGCAATCACTTCACCCACGCTCTTGAAGAGGCTGGCGATGACGTTCACTTCACGCTCGCAGCAGTTATAAACGGAGTCATACTGCAGCCAGCCGAAGCCGACAGCCTGCAAGCCATTCAGATGCGTATCCGGGCCGAACTCGTTCAGGTAATACTCCTGAGCCAGCATATCCACGATCGCCTGCGTCAGCAAGCCAGTACCCACTTCTTCCTGGAGACGGATCTTCTTGGAAGCCACCATACCGTTCAGGGCGTTGCGTTCTGCGCGGGTAATATCCACGTTCACGCCGTTGTACTCGTCGATCAGGGAAGCCAGGTTCAGGTAGTTCAGCGACATATAGTATTGAATATCGGTGCCAAAGTTGGCGTTGAACACCTTCATGGCTTCTTCGGGGCCATTGTTCCGGTAAGGCATATCCAGCTTCTGGGGCACGTCGTATCCTTCATAGTCAACAAACGTATCCCAGGTGAACGAGAGCAGCCGGATTTTTCCGATGACGGGATTCATGGCAACCACCATCAGCGTGTTGCCGGCGTTGCCCTTATCGTTGTTCATGCCTTCGTTGCAGATCAAGAGGTAATTCACCCAATCACCGTTGGCGTCGGCCTCCTCCGCCAGTGCGCACACTGGCAGGAGGCAGGCAACGAGCACCAGGGCAACCAGTTTGGGGAGCAGGGTTTTCATCGCATGCAGGATTCCGTTCTTCATCGTCTTCACCCTCCCTTACTGATTGTTGGCGGGCACAGCGGTACGGTTCTGATCATACTGATTGGTGATCACCAGCGTTCCTTCGCTGTCATAATAGCCATTCCAGCCAGCCACACCGTTCACGTTATTGGTCAGTTTGTTGTAGCGATCCAGATACCGCTCGGAGATCAGGCGGCCCTCGCCGTCGTAGCCGCGCTCCACGCTGGAATATCCGGCGGCGCAGTTGACCTGAGCGCCCAGGCTGTCATAGTAGCCTTCCCAGGTCCGGTTGCCATTTTCATCCTCTTCGTATTCCAGCACGGCGTAACCATCGCTCGTGGTGACGGGCTTGCCGTTCTCGTCCAGGAAGCTGACTTGATGCACCCGGGTCACGGGATAGTACAGGGTGCTCACGCCCCACGCGCCGTTCTTGGCGGCGCAGCGCTGATCATTCACATCCAGGTAATAGAGGAAGTACTTCTCCACCCGGCTGGAATCGCTCAGATCGTAGTCGTACTCCACAGCGGCATAGCCGTCATCGTTGACCTTGGCGCTGCCATTGGCATCCAGCACGCTTTCCTTGGCCAGTTTGCCGAAGGGAGTGTACGCTTTGCGCACGCCGTAAGCGCCGTTGATGGCCATGGGATAGCCGTCCGCGTCGAAGTATTGCTCAAAGGAAACCAGGCCGCGGCTGGTATATTCACGCAGCACCGTGTTGCAGCCCTCGGGGCCGTTCACAGGCTTGTTGGCCGCGTCGTAGTAGGTGATCTGAACCGCGCGGTCATAGTGGTCAAAGGTCTGCAGGGAAGCCAGATAGTTTTCTTCGCTGGCTTCGTGCACCACACGCATCGTGTAGACCTGCTTTTCGGCGTCTTCGCTGACCAGTTCCCGGCTGCTGAAGCCACCCACGTTCATGGGCTGGCCATTCGTATCCTGATAGGATTCGCTGGCCACATGGCCGCTTTCGGCATAGGTCACATAGTGCGCGGCGAAGCCTTCGCGGCTGGGGGCGGGACGATCCAGCTCATCAAAGTATTCTTCGCTGATCAATCGGCCTTCGTCGTCGTAGTCCGCCTTGCTGTAAGCATACTTCGCGCCTTCGGGCACCACGCCCACGGATTTGGCGTCCAGATACTTTTCGGAGGTCATGTTGCCCAATTCATCGTAGGTGTACTGGGCGACCGCGTAATGCATGCTGGTATCGGTCAGGTTGCCGTCGGGATCATAGTACGCTTCTTCGGTCACATTGCCCAGTTCGTTGTAGGCTGTGGTCTTTTTGGCGAATCCGCGCAGGGAGGAAACCGGCTGACCGGCCTTGTCATAGTAGCTCAGGGAAGTTTCACGTCCGGCCAGATCGTAGGAATACCGAACTTCCGCGTACTGGTTGGCGTAGGAAGTGGGGTTGCCCGCGATATCAAAGTACTTAATGGCCAGCACGCGGCCGTCGGGGTCCACATCCTGGGTCAGGGAGGAGTAACGGCCGGAGGTATGAATGGCGGGCTGGCCCTGCACATTCAGCAGCCGTTCTTCCACAATGTGGTTCCTGTTATTATAGGTAAACAGGATCTCGCTGTAGCCGTACTGGCACCAGGTTTTCCCGCCGTCCTTATTGAAGTAGGATTCGCGGATCTTGTTGTCGCTGTTGTCGTATTCATAAGCGATGGCGCTGTAGCCGCTGCTGAGGGTCATGGGCTGGCCTTCGGCATTCAGATACTCGCGCTTCACGAGCCGCTGACGGTCGTCCCAGGTGTTGCGCATGGTGGCATAGCCTGCGGCGCAGGGCACAGGCATGTCATCATTGTCCACATAGGTTTCGGTCAGCACGTCGCCATTCTTATCCACGGTGCGCAGGATGCCGGAATAACCGGCGCTGATGTAGGTGCGCACGTACTTATCGTCCAGATAGGTGATGTTGGTCAGATACTGGTTATGGTCGTACAGATACTGAATCGCGGCATAGCCGTCCTTGAACAGGGTGGGCTGACCGGCGGTATCCACATAGGTGGTGCGCCATACCTTGCCCTGGTCGCTGTATTCGTAGCGAATTCCGGCGTATCCGGCGGAGATCATGGTATTCAGGCCGCTGGTGTTCAGGTAGGTGACGCTGATGCGGCGATCCTGGTCGTCATAGGCATACGCTTCGGCGGCATAGCCAAACTGGGTTTCTACAGGCTGCAGGCCCGCGTTCAGATATTCGACCCGGGTCAGGTTGCCTCGGGCGTCATAGGAGCGGCGGGTAGCGGTAGCGCGGAAGGTCAGGGAAGCGATGCGCTCGTTTTCGTCCAGATACTGCTCCAGGATCATGTGGTTATATTTGTCATATTCACGCTTCCACACGCTGAAGCCTTCGGGCACCCGCACCAGGTTGTCCGCCTGATCCAGGTAACGCACCTGCAGGGTGTTGCCCGCGTTGTCATACACGTAAGCGATCGCGGAATAGCCCTTCTTCACCATCGTGCGGGCCAGATTCCGGTCCAGATAGCTTTCCTTGGTCAGCCGGCCGCGGGCGTCATACGCATACAGAGCAGCGGCGTAACCGCCCTCGATCGTCACGATATCACGGTTATAATACCAGACGGTACGCACGCAGTTGCCAGCGGCGTCGTACTCATGGGTGACGCGGTTGTAACCGTCGGGCAGCTCAGCGGGCTGGCCTTCCTGGTAGAACCAGGCCTGCTCGGTGCAGTTGCCGTTGGCGTCGCGCTGATAGGTGATGAAGCTGTAAGGCATGGACTGGAGGATATCCTTTTCATCCGCGCCATAATAGCCTTCGCTGATCAGGAAGCCGTGATCGTTCCAGGTTTGCACCTTGCGGGCATAACCGGCGCTGGTTACCATCAGGCCGCCCTCGGCGTCGGAGAATTCTTCGGTCAGGAGATGGCCGTTATTGTCATAGGTGCAGGTCTTGGCCGCGTAGCCCTTGGAGGAGATCACAGGCACGTTATTGATGCCGTAGTACGCCTCTTTGAGCACGTTGCCCTGACCGTCATAGGTGTATTCCACCGCGGCGTAATCGCCCCGCAGCAGATACGGCGCGCCGGTTTCATCGAAGAACCGTTCAGCCAGCAGGCGGTTGTCTTCATCATATTCCCGCTTGATTTCAGCGGCGCCCGCTACCACGTTGGTAATCTTTCCGTCGGCGCCATAGTGCACTTCGCGCACCAGGTTGCCCCGGGCGTCATATTCACGGATAAAGGAAGCATAGCCATCCGGGCATTCCACAGGAGCGTTCTGTTCATTCAGATAGGATTCAGACAGCATATGTCCGTCGTCATCCCAGGTATAGGCGACCTGATGATAGCCCTTGGCGATGGCAACAGGCTTCAGATCCGCGCCAAAGTAGCTTTCGCTGACGGTGTTGCCGTTTTCATCCAGCACCGTCTCCCGGCGGGCATAGCCCAAAGCGGTATGGACAGGCTGCCGGTTGGCGTCCAGGTACGTTACCGTGGTCTTTCCTGCGTCGTCATAAGCCATGGTGATCACGGCATACTTGTCGGGATTCACAAGCAGGCTGCCGTCGGCATCGTAATAGGCTTCCTCGGTCACGCGGCCCTGAGCATCCACCTGCCGCTCAAACCAGGAGTACCCTACGGAAGCAGGCGTTACAGGCGTGCCGGCTTCATCATAGTAGGCCCGGCGCAGCAGGTTGCCTTCGCCGTCGTACTTGAGTTCATAGGAAGCGTAGCCAGCGGGCAGCAGCTCGGGCTTGCCTTCGATATCCAGGTAATCCACGCGGCTGGCGATGCTGTTCAGCGGATCGTAAGCGATCCGGCGGGCGGCATAGCCTTCGCTGATCACAATGGGCTGCATGTCGGGGCCAAAGTTGGCCTCATAGATCATGTGATGCTGGTCGTCATATTCCCGTTCCACCCGGGAACGGCCCGCCACCAGGGCAGGCTCGTCGGCGGCGTTGAAATAGTTGATCGCCGTGATGTTGCCCACGTTGTCATATTCATAGGTCACGGAGGCGTAGCCCGCGCCCTGAACCAAGGCGTTGCCTTCGGCGTCGAAGAACTTGTCGCCGGTCAGATGTCCGGCGTAATCGTAGGTGTGCACCTGCACGGCGAACTGGCCGGTGGCATTCACCAGGTGATTCTGGCCATCAAAGGTGGCCTCCCACAGCAGGCTGCCATTGCGGTTGTATTCCCGCAGCAAGGTGGCCATGCCGGTCCGGGTTTCCTTGGCGTTGCTGTCCTGGTCATAATAACGGGCGGAGGTCTGGAGAAGGTTTCCGTCAAAGTTGTAAACGACCTTATGCGCGCCGTTGACCACACTGGTATCAGGCTGGCCGTCGGCGGTAAAGAATTCTTCTTCCAGCAGCAGATTCTTCTTGGGGCCGCCGTATACCATGCTCCGGGCGTACGCGCCGTTCGTGCTCTCGCAGGGAACCCCGTTCTCGTCAAAGTAGGACTCGTAAACGGCGGGATCCTCAGGGCCGGAGCTCTCATATTTGAACTCAATGCTGGCGTACTGCGTTTCATCGTTGCGGACAGGCTGCCACTGGTCGTCCATGTAGGTGGTGCGGGTCACCTGATCGTATTCATTGCGTTCGTTGACGTAGCCCGCAAAGCCCGCCTTGCGCTTGATCAGCTGCAAATCCGTGCCGAAATTGCGTTCCCATTCCACCATGTCGGGATTGATGACCCATTTTTCCGTGCCGTTATCGCCCGCTACCTTCACACGATGATACTTGTATTCGATCCGGGCAAAGCCGCCGTTGGACATGGTGAGTTCGTCCAGGAAGTCGTAATAGGTTTCCCGGTAATCGTAATCCCCGCCATCGTATTCCTTTTCCACCATGGAATAGCCGTTGGTGGTCATGGTGCGGTTTTCGTCCGCGCCGTAATAGCGGACGTAATGCTCCCGGTCGGTATCGTCCCAATATTCATAGGTGATCCGGGCATACCCGTTGAGCAGCTTGATCAGCTGGCCTTCTTTGCCCAGATAGTCGATCTTGACCAGACGGTTGAGGCGATCATACTCCATGACAGAGGAGGCATAGCCGGTGGCGGCGATGATGGGTTCTTCCTCCACGCCGTAATAGTCCACACGGACCTTATTTCCCTGAGCGTCGTAAGTGTTCACCATCCGGTGATAATGCTCGGCGCCCAGCGCTTTGCTGCCGTCCACGGCGAAAATTTCCACGGACCACAGCTGCATGGAAGCAGTGTCCGCTTTATGCCGCTTACCGGAATCCAGCTTCAGGCCCAGCAGATCCTTTTCCACCGTTTCGTTGTCCGCCACGCCTTTCTTGGCGTACACGGACACGACCGTTGCGCCGCCTTCAACGCCCAGCAGCGGTGTGCCGTCGGCATCCAGATAGCGCTTGGTCACGCGAACAACGTTGTTACCGGTTTCCACGTCGTACAGGATCTGAGCGTAACCACCGGTGGGCCGGGTCAAATTTCCTTCCGCGTCGAAATACTCGGAGGAGAGGATCTGATCCCCATCCCAGGCGTCCCGGCGGTAGCTGTAGCTGCCGGGGATCTGCGCGCGGCTCCCGTCTGCGGCGTAGCGGTCTTCCGTCAGCAGATGGCTGACTTTCCTGGAATCCACTCCATAGGTGTATTCGGCGCGGGCAAAGCCGCCGTCAGCGTTTACCGGTTCGCCGTTCAGGCCGAAATAGGCCTCGGTGAGCAGATTGTTCAGCGCATCCCAGGTGTACTCGGCGCGGTAGAAGCCCCGTCTGTTCAGGGCAGGCGCGCCGGTCAGATCGCGAACCGTTTCGCTGATCAGATTGCCCGCTTCGTCCCATACGCAGTCCGTTTCCGTAAACGCGGGAATGGACAGCGCCTGATTCGTCTCAGCCCCTGCGGCGGATACGGTCAGTACCGTCAGCAGAAGAAAGATCAGAAGCAGCTTGGTTTTTCTGAGCCTGGTCATGGTCATTTCTCCTTCTTTCCTTTTTCTTGGTCGTCCATGCTTTCGCGGGATGTTTTCCCACGTGTGTCATAGCGGTTGGAGTCGTAGCGTTTGTAATAGTTTCCGTAGTATTTCCCGTACTTACCGTAATAGTATCTCCGGCTGTAATAGCCGCCTTGCCGCAGGTTTTCGCCGTAAAAGACGAAGCCCAGCAGGTTCAGGCCCGTCATTTCCGCCTGGTTCAGCGCCCGGCGGATATCCCGGTGATCCGAATAGCCCTGCCTAACCACGAACAGCCCGCCCGCTACCCAGGCGGACAGCGCCAAAGGATCGGCGACAATATTGATGGGCGGCACGTCCAGCAGGACAAGATCATATGCCGCTTCCAGTTCCGTCAGCAGCGTATGCATCGCGGGGGAATCCAGGAGCTCCGCGGGGTTGGGGGGCAGGGAACCCGCGGGCAGGATATTCATCGTGGTCTGATTGCTGCTCAGCACCACGTCCCGCCAGGCGCACGACCCGACCAGCACGTCGGAAAGGCCTTTATATTTATCATCATAGTGGAACACATCATGCTGGCACGCACGCCGCATATCCGCGTCCACCAGCAGGACCCGCTTGCCGCTCATGGCTACGGAAATGGCCAGGTTGGCGGCGATGGTGGATTTTCCTTCGCCGGAAATGGCGCTGGTGACAATCACGGTATGCTTATCCTTGTCCACCAGCGTATACAGCAGGTTCATGCGCAGTTTGGCGTAGCTTTCGATCACATCCATGGGGCTGTTCTCGTTCAGCATGAACTTGCCGGGATCTTCGTTTTCTTCCTTATCCCGCTTGATGGTGGCCAGCACAGGCAGCTTGTAATTGTCCGTCAGCTCCTTGGTATCGTCCACCTTCTGGTTCAGCAGGAAAATCAGCGTCAGGATACCTGCCGCCACGACGGCGCCAGCCAGCGCACCCGTCATGGCCTGCCGCGTGGTACCGCGTCCATCGGGGCTTCTGGGCGGGGTGGCGTAGTCGATGATCTCGATATTGCCCGCGCCAACCACCCGGATGATTTCATTGGGGGCCACGTCCAGCACAGCATTGCAGATGTCGGCGGATTTCTGAGGGTCATCCGTGGTGCAGCGCACCCTGGTAACGCCCGTATCGGAAACCGAACCCATGGACAGGGAACCGGCAATGGCCCCCACCGTGATGTTAGGATAGTCAGGCAGCAGCCGTTCCACCACCACGTCCAGCACTTTGTTGCTCTTGACCACCACCGTGTAGGTGTCCAGCAGCTTAACGGCGCTGGAAAGGTCCGAGGTATTGGTGTACCCATAGTTGACCATGTTGGGATTGGCGTTATACACATACATGGTGCCGGAGGCTGTGTAGGTATCCCGCATACGGTAGGCGGTGCGCCAATACATGAATCCCGCGCCGATGGCAGCGCACAGGATCACCAGCCAGACATGCTTTAGTATGTAGAATAACAGTTTGACCAGATCAATGTTTGCCGTCTTTCTGTTCATGCTCAGCGCTCAGCTCCCCAGCTTATCGGACTGACAGTCCGTTTTTTGCATACGAATAAACCATCAAAGGCTGTACAGCAAAAAAATGCGGCTTCTTTTATAAGCCACAGCCAATGAATTTGTAAATCAAAACTGATCTACGTGTTCATTATATCATAATATACTAATATGAAATCAATGCTATTATTCTAAATTATTCCAAATTCATGGTGTTTTTTGTGTTGGGCAAAGGGTTGTATTCTCCTGAATATACATCATAAATACCGACGACCGCATTGGGGAACAGCTGACAAAATATCTAAGCCAGCGGCGTACCTTCGCTCCGGAATTTTTCGCCCGACAGCTATTCTCAATTTATTTTTCCATGGATGTGGCATTGAAAAAGAAACTATGGTATGATAGAAAAAGATCAGAAGCAAAGCGCGCCATGTCAGACCACGGGGCCGAATCAGCCGCCCGCGTTCCCTGTATGCAAATTCACCTGGTCAGTGTGCATTGGAAATGAAGCGGCGATGATTCCGCAGAACACAAACATCCGCATGAAAAGAGAGGAGCGTCCAAACATGTCTGAGCAGCCCAAGGTCAAGCTGTTCCGGGAAAAGAGCCTGGAGGCGGTGGAATCTCCGGAATCCCTGAACGATTATCTCCGCGTCACGTCGGTGGGCGTATGGCTGGTGATGGCCGTGGTGATCGCCGTGCTGGTCGGCGGCATCCTGTGGGGCATCTTCGGCCATATCCGCACCACCTCTCTGGTCGCCGTATCTGTCGGCGAGGAAAAGAGCGTGGCGTATGTGCCCTATACCGACATCAAGCAGGCCCTGGCCCGGGGTGTGGTATCTGTGGAAGGGGAGGATTATCCCATGCGCACGGACGCCGAGCCCCAGATGACGGTCATTTCCGAGGAAACCTCTCCCCGGGTGCTGCTGGCCGGAAAGCTGAACATCGGCGACGTGGTATATGAAGTGCCCGTTATCATTGATTTGGCGGCGGGCTGCTACGCCGGTCAGGTGGTCACGGAAGATCTGCATCCCATTTCCCTCCTGATGCAGTGAGGGGGGGTGAAGAAGCGTGTTTGGTAAATCCCAAGTGCCCAAGCCCATTGAGAAGGGCGTGGTAAAGGTGCCGGTGGTCATGCAGATGGAAGCGCTGGAATGCGGCGCGGCTTCATTGACCATGATCATGCACTTTTACAAAAAGTGGATTCCTCTGGAGCAGGCCCGCACGGACTGCGGTGTCTCCATGGACGGCGCCAACGCCAAGAACATCATGATCGCCGCCCGCAGCTACGGGATGAAGTCCAACGCCTGGCGGGTGGAGCCGGAGGACCTGCTGGAGGAAGGCCCCTTCCCCTGCATTATCCATTGGGGCTTTAACCATTTCGTGGTGCTGTGCGGCTTCAAGGGAAAAAGCGCAGTGATCAACGACCCCGCCCGGGGCCGGGTCACGGTGGACTGGGAGGAATTCGACCGGGAGTTCACCGGCGTGTGCATCACCTTTGAGCCCACGGAGGATTTTGTTCCCTCCGGTAAACCCAAATCCGTTTTCTCTTACGCAAAAGAGCGGCTCAAGGGCTCCGGCACGGCGGTGGCCTTTGTGGTGCTCACCACCACCATTTCTTCTCTCATCGGCATTATCAGTCCCGCGTTTTCCCGTACCTTCCTGGACCGGCTGCTGACCGGCCGCAACACCGAATGGCTGACGCCGTTTATCCTGCTGTTCAGCGTGCTGATCGTTATCAGCGTGGTGGTTGGCTGGATTTCCGCAATTTACTCCCTGCGCATCCAGGGAAAAATGACCTCTTACGGCAGCGCTTCCTATCTGTGGAAGGTGCTGCGGCTGCCCATGCAGTTCTTTACCCAGCGCCTGTCCGCCGATATTGCGGACCGCCAGGCCACCAACGCCACCATCGCCAGCACCCTGGTGCGCACCTTCGCGCCGCTGGCCATTCAGGCGGCCATGATGATTTTCTATCTGGCGATCATGATTCATTACAGCCCGCTGCTGTCCCTGATCGGGGTGGGAGCCATTCTGCTGAACCTGGCGGTTTCCTCCATTGTAACGGCCAAGCGGGTCAATATCACCCGGGTGCAGCAGCGCGACGCCGCCAAGCTTTCCTCCGCCACCATGTCGGGCATCAGCATGATCGAAACCATCAAATCCAGCGGCGCGGAAAACGGCTTCTTCGGCCGCTGGGCCGGGTATCAGGCCAGCGTGAACAGCCAGTCGGTGCAGTACACGCGGCTGAATCTGTTCCTGGGCACTCTGCCCTCCGCCATCACGGCGGCAGCCAATCTGGCGGTGCTGGGCATCGGGGTCATGCTGGTGGTGCAGGGCCATTTCACCGTGGGTATGGTGATGGCCTTCCAGAGCTTCCTTTCCTCTTTCATGGCTCCCGCCTCCTCCCTCATTTCCGCCGGTCAGTCCATGCAGGAAATGATCACCCAGATGGAGCGGGTGGACGACGTGATGAGCTATCCGGAAGACCCCGCCTTTTCTCCCCGGGAAAAGAAGGAGGAATACCAGAAGCTGTCCGGCAGGATCGAACTCAAAAACATCACCTTTGGCTATTCCCGCCTGGGCAAGCCCCTGATCACCGATTTTTCCATGACGGTGAAGCCCGGCCAGAAGATCGCCTTCGTGGGCCGCACGGGCTGCGGAAAATCCACCCTGGCCAAGCTGATTTCCGGGCTGTACCGGCCCTGGAGCGGCTCCATTACCTTTGACGGCGTGCCCATCGAGGACATCGACCGGGACGTGTTCATCGGTTCCGTCAGCGTCATCGACCAGGACATTACCCTGTTTGAGGACACGGTTTCCGAAAACATCAAGATGTGGGACGATTCCATCGAAGATTTTGAAGTGACCCTGGCGGCCCGGGACGCGGGCATTTACGACGACATCGTCACCCGCGACGGCGGCTTTTCCCACAAGCTGCTGGACGGCGGCCGGGACCTGTCCGGCGGCCAGCGCCAGCGGCTGGAAATCGCCCGGGCGCTTTCCCAGGACCCCACCATCTGCATCATGGACGAAGCCACCTCCGCCCTGGATGCCCGGACGGAGCATGAGGTGATCCGCTCCATCAACGACCGGGGCATCACCTGCATCATCATCGCCCACCGTCTGTCCACCATCCGAAGCTGTGATGAGATCATCGTGCTGGACAAGGGCCGCATCGTAGAGCGCGGCACCCATGATGAATTGTTCGCGCTGGGCGGCATCTATACCAGTCTGGTCAGCAACGAGTAAGGGGGCGAAAAAAAGTGGGTTGGTTTGACGAACAAATCGAATTCCGAAAAAAACACGAACGGGAACTGCTCAGCGACTCCTTTGAAAATATCGCCCGCTCCATTACCGGGCGGAAAATCAGCTCCTCTTTAAAGGATCAGGCTGACGTCAGCGACGCGGTGTCCGGATTGCTCAAGCATTTTGGCATCAAGGAACGGGAGGTTCCCCCCGCCATCAAGGGCTTGCAGGACAGGCTGGATTACCTGCTGTCCTCCACCGGCATCCTGTACCGGGAAATCATTCTGAAAAAAGGCTGGCACCAGGACGCCATGGGCCCCATGATCACCTCCCTCAAGGAAGAGGGCACGGTCATCGCCGTGCTGCCCTCGGACATGGGGGGCTATGAATATGTGGATCCCCGCACAGGCGCAAAAGTGCCGGTCAATGGCAAGGAAGAAACGCGGATCAGCACTGAGGCCCTGTGCTTCTACCGCCCGCTTCCCATGCGGGAACTGAACCTGAAGGATCTGCTCAGTTACATGATGAGCTGCCTGACCATGCGCGATTTGATCAGCTTCGGCGTCGCCTCCCTGGCCATCGTGCTCGTGGGCATGCTGATGCCCCGGCTCAACCGGGTTTTGACGGGCACCGTGGTCGCCACCGGCAGCATGCAGCTGCTGGCCGCGGTCATGTCCTTCCTGCTGTTCGCCACCGTGGGCAGCGTGCTGTTGTCCATCATCCGCTCCCTGCTGCTGGCCCGCATCCGGTATAAGCTGAATATCAACGTCAGCGCCGCCACCATGATGCGGATGCTGGCTCTGCCCGCGTCGTTTTTCAAGGATTATTCCGCGGGCGAGCTGAACCAGTATATCAGCTATATGGATTCCCTGTGCTCCACCATTGTGGATTCCCTGTTTTCCACCGCCGTCACCGGCGTTTTCTCCCTGGTGTATCTGACCCAGATCTTCGCCTTCGCCCCCAGCCTGGTGTGGCCCAGCCTGATCGTGACGCTGCTGACCCTGGGCGTGAGCATGCTGTCCGCGGCGGTGCAGATGCGCATCGACAAAGAAAAGATGGTGTATACCGCCAAGGAACGGGGCCTGGTGTTTTCCCTCATCAAGGGCATTCAGAAAATCCGCCTGAGCGGCGCGGAGAACCGGGCCTTCTTCAAATGGTCCCAGGCATACACCAAAAGCGCCGAGCTGACCTTCAATCCGCCCGCGGTGATCCGCCTGGCCTCGGTGATCACCACCGCCATTTCCCTGACCGGCACGGCCATCATGTATTATATCGCGGTGAAAAGCCAGGTCTCCGTGGCGGATTATTTCGCCTTCAATTCGGCCTATGCCTATATTTCTTCGGCCTTTTCCGCCCTGGCCTCCATGGCGCTTTCCGCCGCCTCCATCAAGCCCATCATCAGCCTGATCCAGCCTTTGCTTTCCGCCCAGCCGGAAACCTCCGACGCCAAGGAAACCGTCACCCGCCTGTCCGGCAGCATTGAGCTGTCCCACGTCACCTTCGGCTATGACCCGGACGCCAAGCCCCTGTTCGACGATTTCAGCCTGTATATTCCGCCCCGGCAGTACGTGGCCATCGTGGGCAAAAGCGGCTGCGGAAAATCCACCCTGGTGCGGCTGCTGCTGGGCTTTGAAAAGCCCTCCCGCGGCGTGATCTATTACGATAAAAAGGATCTGCAGACCCTGGACGTGCGCTCCCTGCGCCGCCAGATCGGCACGGTGATGCAGGACGGCCGCCTGTTCTCCGGCTCCATCTTCGACAACATCGTCATTTCCGCGCCCACCTTAAAGCTGCAGGATGCCTGGGACGCCGCGGAAATCGCCGGCATCGCCGAGGACATCCGGGACATGCCCATGGGCATGAACACCATCCTCCAGGATGGCGGCGGCACCATCTCCGGCGGCCAGCGCCAGCGCCTGATGATCGCCCGGGCCATCGCGCCCAAGCCCAAGGTGCTGATCTTTGACGAGGCCACCTCCGCCCTGGACAATATCACCCAGAAAAAAGTATCCGAGGCCCTGGACAAAATGAAGTGCACCCGCATCATCATCGCTCATCGCCTGTCCACCATCCGCCACTGCGACCGCATCCTGGTCATCGACGGCGGCAAGATCGCCGAGGACGGCACCTATGAGGACCTGATCGCCCGCAAGGGCATCTTCGCCGAGTTGGTGGAGCGCCAGCGCCTGGGCACCAACGATTGATGGTTTTTCCCTCAAAGCATTCCTGGAATCATACACGCAGAAGGATCATACCATTCATGAACGCATCTGCCCGCTGACCACCCGGTCCAGTCCATTCAGATCGGTCAGGATGCGCACCGATTCAAAATCCGCTTTCAGCAGGGCGGCTACGGCTTCCGCCTCCCCGTCCCCCACCTCCAGGCACAGCCAGCCCTGGGGCAGCAAATGTCCCGGGGCTTCTTTTGCGATTCGGCGGTAAAAGTCCAGCCCGTCCTCCCCGGCAAACAGCGCGAGGGCGGGTTCTTTTTCCACCTCCGCCTGCAGCTGTCCCCGCAGCGCTTCCGGGATATAGGGGGGATTGCTGACGATGACATCGAATTGTTCCCCGGAAACTGGCGTGAATAAATCCCCTTGCAGGAACCGTACCTCCGCTTGCAGGCTTCGGGCGTTTTCCTTTGCCAGGGACAGCGCGGCTTCGCTGATGTCCGTGGCGGTCACGACGGCTTTCTGGCACAGCTTTTTGATGGCGATGCCCAGCGCCCCGGTGCCGGTGCACAGGTCCAACACCCGGTCGCCGGGACGGATATGCCGCAGCGCTTCTTCGCACAGGGCTTCCGTGTCGTTCCGGGGGATCAGCGCCCGGGGGTCCGTCTTGAACGAAAACCCCATGAAGCTCTGACTGCCCAGGATGTACTGCAAGGGCTCCCGCTTCTCCCGGCGGGCCACCATGCCTTCAAACGCTTCTTCCTCGGCCGCCGTCAGCGCGCGGCTCTTGTCGATCAGCATCATCAACCGGGATGTATGCAGCGCTTCCGCCAGCATATATTCCGCGTCCAGGCGCGGTTCCGGGATGGCCTGCAACCGCGATTCGGCCTTTCTTAACGCTTCCAGAACGGTCATACTGTTTCCTTTCCATGAAAACAGGGGCGGCGGTCAGCCGTCCCTGTAATGTTTAATAATTGCTTATACCGCTGTCGCTTCCTTGTGCAGAATCACCCATCCCTCGGGCGTCACTTCCCCCTCCGGCAGGCCGTGGAGCGCGGCGTTCATGGAGGCGATGGCGACTTCGCATTGTTCGTCGCTGGGCTGGCGGGTGGTGAGGCGCTGCATTTGCAATCCGGGCCAGCGCAGGGCCTTGGTCAGCGGGTTTTCGGCGTGGGCCACGGCTTTCAGCACTTCATAGCTGATGCCCGCCACGCAGGGCAGCAGAATAATGCGGCTCAGCACCCGCAGCAGGTAATGGGCCCCCAGGTCAAAGCCCGTCAGCTGCAATACCAGCACGTCGATGATGGAATAGAAAATGATGCTCAGGAAGAAGGTGAGCAGCAGGAAGCTGGTGCCGCAGCGGGGATGCAGGGTCGTGAATTGCTGGGCGTTCTTGGGCGTCAGGGGCAGGTCGTGCTCGTGGCAGTAAACGGTCTTGTGCTCCGAGCCGTGATACTGGAAGGTCTTGCGCATTTCCGGGATGCGGCCCACCAGGGAAATGTAGCCGATCAGCAGCGCGATGCGCACCACGCCGCTCACCAGGTTTTTAACCAGCAGCGTGCCGCCCGTGGGATTCTTGGGGAACAGAAGGATAATCAGGTTGGGCAGCAGCACGAACAGGCCGATGCTCATGGCCAGGGCCATCACGATGGCCACCCCCATGACCACCTTGTCCACGTTCTTGCCCAGCTTTTCCGCCAGCCATTTTTCAAACTTGGTGGGCTCCTCCTGGGCTTCCTCGTTGCCGGACATTTTCATGCTGTCCTCCAGCACCCGCATGCCCAGCCCCAGCATCTGCACCATGTTCACCGCGCCGCGGATGAAGGGCTTGCCCATCCAGGGATGCTTTTTGCTAGGCGCTTCGTACGCTTCGCGCTTCACCACGATATCGCCGTTGGGCCGGCGCACTGCCACCGCCACGGCGTCGGGGCTTTTCATCATCACGCCGTCCAGCACCGCCTGGCCGCCGATGTCCGCCCGGGGGCAGGCCGCGCCGTTCTCTGTTTTTTTACTCATAGTTATATACCTCTAACGATATTTTGACACAATTTCCCGAAAACGAGAAAAGCAGCACCCACCATGGACTGGCGGCACTGCTTTTATGGGGGTCACTGCATACCAAAGCGCTTCTTGAAACGGTCGACGCGGCCGCCGGTATCCACCAGCTTCTGCTTGCCGGTGAAGAAGGGATGGCACTTCGAGCAGATTTCAACCCTCAGCTCCTTCTTGGTAGAGCCGGTTTCGAAGGTCTCGCCGCACACGCAGCGCACGATGCACTTCTCGTACTTGGGATGGATCTTTTCCTTCATTGTTTTCACCTCTTTTGCCCTTGCGATTGGATTCATGGGGGGCTGCCCATGAGCCGCAGAACGTATTATAGCATGAACGGAAACAGAATGCAAGCGCTTTTTTCTGGTTTTGGGCGAAACCTGGCGCAGGGCTTTGAATTTACTGCTCCGCCTCCAGTGCGCTGACGGGCAGGAAGCCGCGCATGATCTGGTTGTTGCTCAGCACCTCCACATACGCCCACACGGAATTGGACGAGTAGGTGTACCCCAGGAACAGCACATACGTCCCGGCGGGAATTTCGGCTACCACTGAATTGGTGTGCAGCGGGTCGTCGGTGAGAGCGGATGGATAGGCCAGGCGGCGGGTATGGTACGCCAGCTTCATGGGTGCCGTTTGCCCGATCCCCACGCCCAGCGCCTCGGCGCGGATGTAACCCACGCGGTAGCCGCCCGCGGTCATGGAATAGCCGATCATCAGCCAATCGCCATAGCCCATGTTTTCAATGCCGTATACCTGGCAGGTGCCTTCGCCCTTGGTTGCCTTGCCCTTGTTGGCACGGTAATAGTATTCGCCGGGGCCGGAATACACGGGCCAGTTGCCCGCAATATAGAGGCTCTTCGGGGTCGGCAGCCATTCGTCGGTTTTGACGGAAGGCGCGGCGGTCACCCAGGGCTGGGCGGTCGGCGGGTTCCAGGGGATGGCCGTAATAACAGGCGCATAGGTGGGCCAGGGCGCGGCGGTGACGGGAGCCCTGGTAGGCCAGGGAATCTGCGTCGGCAGCGGCGCCATGGTAGGCCAGGGAATCTGCGTCGGCAGCGGCGCCATCGTTGGCGCGGGAGTCACGGGCGCATTGCTGTTTTTCAAATGCATACTCCACACGAAGCCGCGCATCAAGCCCTGGGAGGTGTTTGCCTCAATGTACGTCCAGGAGGTGCCCATGGTCGCCAGCACGGTCACCGGCGTGTTTTCGGGCAGGGTGCAGATCATTTTGTTGTTGATCACCGGGTCGTCTGTGATGCGGCAGTAATCGTCGGCATAAGCGGTATAGTGATCGAAAAACAGCGGCTGGATGGTTCCGTCCACATACTTGGCGGTGTTCAGGGCGTCCTTATGCACATAGCCGATGCGGTAGTCGCCGCCGGAGGTCTGGTAGCCCATCATGATCCAGTCGCCTTCCATACCGTACACGCGGGCCGCGCCGCCGCCGTACATGGCCTTGCCCATGTTGGCGCGGTAATAATGCCTGCCCGGACCGGAAAACACGTCGTAGCTCCTGCCGAAATTGGCGTTGAAATAATAATCCAGCGTCGCCAGGGCCCGGGCTTCGGGCACAAAGGAGAAGCATAACGCCAGCAGCAGGCACAGACAAAGGATTCGGCGCTTCATTGGATCAGCCCCCTGATTCATTTGGTTTCATGCATCCTGATTGTACCATCTTTATCCATGGAGCGCAAGAATCAAACAAAAGTTTTACAGTTTTTGAATTCTTTAGCTTTTAGAAAGCAAATAAGGTTTGTGTTATCAAGGATGAATCTGAGTCTTATTCGATAAACAATTGCAATCCTCAGCAGCCCTGGGATTCAGAAAGAAACACCGCTTTCGCGCTGGCGATATCCTCTACCGCCAGGCCAAGGGCGTCGAACAGCGTGATTTCAGTATCCGAAGTCCGTCCTGCCGCTTTGCCGGTCAGAAGCTGGCCGATGGACCCCACGATGTGGTTTTCCGTGATCAGTCCTTCCTGAAGCGGGATCAGGTATTCGCCGCTCTCCGCGCGGCAGGCGGGGATATGATCGGCATACAGCCGGGAAGCGGCCACCAAGTCGGAGGCGACCTCCCGGGTGGCAGGCGTGAACGTGCCCACCGCGTTGATATGGGTGCCGGGCTTTACCATATCCCGCGTGAGATAAGGCGTTTTGGCGGGCGTCAGGGTGCACACGATGTCCGCGTCCCGCACCGCTTCGGCGGCGCTGGCCGCTGTTTCTACGGTCAGCCCATATTCCGCCGCGGCTTCCTCCGCGAAGCGCTGAGCGGCCTCGGGGCGAATGTCGTACACCGTCACCCGGTCGATCTTCCGCACCAGCCGAATCGCCGCCAGATGCGACCTTGCCTGGGCGCCCGCGCCGATCAGCGCCAGGGAATGGGCGTCCCGACGGGCCAGCGCATCCGTCGCCACGGCGCTGACGCAGCCCGTGCGGATCTCCGTGATGGAGCCCGCCTCCACCATCGCGGCGACGGTGGAGTGCTCCGATTCAAACAGCATCACATAGCCGATATGGGAGGGATACTTTGTGCCGGTGTTTGGCGCGTAGGCGGCGATGACCTTCGCCCCGTAATAATCGCCCACGTAAGCGGGCATAAAGCCCAGCATCGCCGTATTCGGCATGGCGCAGATCAGGCGCTGGGGCATGGCGCAGCGGCCTTCCTCCAGATCCACCAGACATGCCCGCATGGCGTCCAGACAGCGTTCCGGGGTCAGCAGGCGGCGCACCTGAGCTTCTTCAATGATCTTCATGGCAGGCTTCCTTTCTTTCAGCTTGAAAACGTCATATTCCGCAGCAGGGCGGAGGGACTGCCCACGCAGTAATTGCGGAAATAAAAATCGTCAAAATCCAGATCGTTCCCAACAGCCTCCACCGCCGTGAACAGTTCCCGCAGGCTGCCCGCCACCGTCATCTGGGACACGCTGCCAACCTTCTCCCCATGCCGGACGAAGTACCCGCCGCAGGGCACGGAAAACAGCCCGGAAGCGATATTCACCGAATGGAACAGGTCCAGGGAATAGGTCAGCACGAAGCCGGTATCCATGCGTTCGATCAGCTGCCGCTGGGTATTCCGCCCATCGGGCCGCAGATAGAACAGCCCCGGCACCGTCGTCAGCGCGATGGGCACGTTGCCCGTCATCACAGGGATGCGCCCGGTGCAGCCATTGGACGCGATGCCCAGTTTCCGGGCGGAGGAGAGGGTCGTCAGCGGTTCCCGGAGCAGCCCTTGTTCCACCAGCAGGGTTTCGCTCATGGGCGTGCCTTCGCTGTCCACGGGAAAGCGTTTGCCGCTCAGGGGATGGGCAGGGGCGTTGACCAGATTCACTTCAACGCTGCCGATCTTCTCCCCCACGGCGCGAAAGGCAGAGCCGCCGCCCTGCATGGCCTCCGCGGACAGGCTGCGCCAGGCGGTCATCAGGATGTTCCTGAGCACCTGACCGGTCATCACGCAGTCATAGCTTCCGGAGGAAACCGTGATCGGCTTCAGCCCGCCCCCGTCCGTCTGGTCGGCCAGGGCAAGCGCCTTTTGCGCGAAGGCCGCGGGGTCAAGCTGATCGAGCCCGCAGGCGCTCACATTGGCTTCCGCTTCGGCGGCCTGCATCCCCTCCCGGGGAAGGGACACGGCGGTATACAGATCCGCCCAGTGGCGGTGGGTAAAGCTGTCCAGCCCAAGGCTGTTCACGGTGCGCAGCTCCCGTTCGGTCACGCGTACATGGAGAAAAGGAATGTCCGCGCCCCGCATGGCTTTTTCCGCTTCCGCACCGAGAACGATCATGCTTTTGATTGGTTCGTTTTCCCCCTCGTCGCTGTCGGAAACGCTGCGCTCCGGGCCGTTCATGGGGGTGTCGCCCGCGTCCGTCCAGCGGGCGTTTTCTGCCGCCGCGCAAAACAGCGCCGCCGCGTCGTCGTCGGGCCGTTCGGTGTATACCGTGCCCAGGCGTTCGCCGCCCGCGCGGATATAAAACTTGGTCTGATCAAAGGAAACGCTGCTGGCGGCCCGGCCGTCCCGGATGGCGATGTCCGTGCAGCGGATGCGCTCGGCATTCACCTCCGCCCGGGCGATCCCCTGGGGCAGATGCTCCAGCGCCCCCTGATACCCCGTCAGGTCGATCACAGCTTTTCCCCCTTTCCGCCCACCACCATTTCGGCAATCCGCATCCGGGGTCCGGAGGTGGTGGTGGGAATGAAGCCGGAATCCGCGCCGCAGAAGGAGCCGCCGCCCTGCTCGACCACGAACGTGCGGCCTACCCGGTCGATTTTCAGCATGGTTTCGTCGCCGCGGCCCACCAGGATCGCGCCTTTTACCTGGGGGCCGATTTGCCCGTTCTTCACCCAATAGGCGCAGGCGGCCAGCAGGGTAAACTCCCGTCCGCCGGTGCCGCCGCCGATTTCGGTCACGTAGAGCCCCTCGTCCAGATCGCGGATCATGGCGTCGTCGTCATCCGTGCCCGCGGCCAAAAACGTGTTGCTCATGCGCGGGCCGGGGGCGTGGGCGTAGTCCTGCCGCCGTCCGCTGCCGGTGCGTTCCAGCCCCAGCCGGCGCGCGCCGAGCCGGTCCGCCATAAAGCCTTTCAGGATGCCGTTTTCGATCAGCACGTTCCGCTGCCGCGCCATCCCCTCGTCGTCAAACCGGGCGGAGCCGTACATGCCTTTCAGTGTGCCGTCGTCAATCAGCGTGACCTTGGGGGACGCGATTTGCCGGCCTCTCTTATCCCAGAACAGCCCGCCCTCCTGCAGGGAGCGGGTTTCCAGCTGATGGCCGCAGGCTTCATGGAAGAACGTGCCGCTGCACGCCCCCGCTTCCAGCACCACCGGCACCCGGCAGCTGGGCGCTTCCGGCGCGCCGATGGAGCCCCGCAGACGCTGGCAGCAGGTTTTCAGCTGCTCCAGGTGCCTCCCGTTTTCAAAGGCCTCCATGCCCGCCGCCGCGCAGTATTCCGTGAAGGAGCTGGCCGTTTCGCCGCCCCTGGACACCACCGGAATGAACCGCATCCGGGTAGTGACGCGCCGGTCCTCCGCATGGACGCCTTCACTGTTCAGGAGGATCACCCGCTGATCCCGGTCAAACCAGGTCGCCTGGCACCGGCTCACCTCCGGCAGCAAGGCGGCGCACTGCACCGCCTCCCGCAGGAGGGCGATCTTGCGTTCCTGCCCCACTTCGGAGGGCGAAACGATCACCGGGCAAGGGTTTTCCCGGTTTAGCACGGTGAAAGGCCGGGGCGTTCCGTTTCCTTCCCCCGACGCGCCCATCAGCGTCAGCGCGTCGTCCGCCGCCCGGCGCAGCGCCGGTTCCGACAGGTCGTTCAGATACACATACGCGCCGCTGTTTCCTTTCAGCAGATACAACCCCGCGCCATAGGAGCGCATCCGCGACACTTCGTTTATCCTCTCGGCGCAGTCGATGGATACGTCGTCCCGATCCTCCAGAAACAGTTCGGCAAAGTCCGCCCCGCCCCTAAGTGCGTAAGCGAAAACAGCGTTGGCCGTGGCAGTTGACAGCATAGAAACCCCTTTCAGTTTAGGAGTGGAGAGTTAAGAGTTCAGAGTGCAGAGTAAAGATGTATCATTTACTAAATAAACGCAATTTGTTATCTGTTAATGCTAATTCATCTGAACTCTTAACAACTCTTCAATCTAAACTCTTAAACAATTTATGTCTATCCCCGAAGCCGGAAACATTACTCCACCTCATGGCAGGCCGCAAAGTGTCCGGGAGACACCTCTTTCAGCGCGGGCTGCTGTTCCCGGCAGATAGGTTTGGCGTGGGGGCAGCGGCTGGCGAAGGGACAACCGGGGCCAAGGTTGACCGGACTGGGGATATCGCCTTTCAGGAGAATGCGCCGCCGGGTGGCCTCCACGTCGGGGTCCGGCAGGGGAATGGCGGAGAGCAGCGCTTCTGTGTAGGGGTGGCAGTGCTCCCGATACAGCGTGTTCGCCGGGGCAAGCTCCACGATGGAGCCCAGATACATGACCGCGATGCGGTCGGAAATCGCCTTGACCATGGACAGGTCGTGGGTGATGAACAGATAGCTCAGCCCCATGTCCCGCTGCAGCCGCACCAGCAGGTTCATCACCTGGGCCTGAATGGAAACGTCCAGGGCAGAGATGGGTTCGTCGCACACGATCAGCTTGGGCTCCACCGCCAGCGCCCGGGCAATGCCGATGCGCTGCCGCTGGCCGCCGGAAAACTCATGGGGAAAGCGGTTGGCGTGCTCTTTGTTCAGCCCCACCATCTGCAGCAGCTCCAGCACCCGCTCCCGCCGGGCCTTGCCCGGATACAGACCATGAATGTCCAGCCCCTCCGCAATGGAGGTGGACACCACGGACAGGGGATCGAGGGAGGCGTAGGGGTCCTGAAAAATCATCTGCACGTCCTTGCGGTAATGCAGGTTTTCCTTCCGGCCAAACTGCCAGATGTCCCGGCCCTGATACAGGATCTGCCCCGCGTCGGGCTTGTAGAGCTTCACGATGGTGCGGCCCAGGGTGGTTTTGCCGCAGCCGCTTTCTCCCACCAGGCCCAGGGTTTCCCCCTCCCGCAGGGTCAGGCTGACACCGTTCACGGCGGTCAGGGTGCCGCGGCCCTTGATTTCAAAGGTCTTGCGCAGGTTCTTCGTTTCCAGCAGAACGCTCTGGCTCACGGCTGATTCCCCCTTTCCCGTTGGGCGGCGGCCAGCAACGCTTCCGCGCCGGGATGATACAGCCAGCAGGACGCCCGATGGTCCTGGCTGTCAAAGGCCGTTTCCTCCGGCATATCGTTCACGCAGGCGCGGCAGGCATAGCGGCACCGGGCCGCGAAGGGGCAGCCCCTGGGCGGGTTCAAAAGGTCAGGCGGCGTGCCGGGGATATACCGGAAATCCCGGCTTTGCTCCGCGTCCAGCCGGGGCACGGAGGCCAGCAGCCCCCAGGTGTAGGGGTGCTTCGGGCGGTAAAAAATATCCTGGGCCGACCCGCGTTCCACGATCTTCCCGGCGTACATCACGTAAATCCGCTGGGCCATGTTGGCCACTACGCCCAAATCGTGGGTGATCAGCACGATGGCGGTATTCAGCTTTTCCTTCAGGCTGTTCATCAGCTCGATAATCTGCGCCTGGATGGTCACGTCCAGGGCGGTGGTGGGCTCGTCGGCAAACAATACCTGCGGATTGCAGATCAGCGCCATCGCCACCATGATGCGCTGCCGCATCCCGCCGGACAGCTGGTGCGGATACGCCCGCATGTTGCGTTCCGGTTCGGGGAAGGAAATCAGGCGCATCATTTCCAGCACCCTGGCCTCGGCCTCCGCCCGGCTGACCCTGTGATGCAGCCGGTAGCTTTCGGCGATCTGCTCCCCCACCCGCATGGTGGGGTTCAGATAGCTCAGGGGGTCCTGAAAAATCATGCTCATGCAGTTGCCCTGGATCTGCCGCAGCTCCTTGGCGTTCAGCGCCAGCATATCCCGGCCCTCAAACCGCACGCTGCCGCCGATGACCCGGCCGGGGGACTGCAAAAGCCCCATCACCGTCTGGATGGTGACGCTCTTGCCGCAGCCGCTCTCCCCCACCAGCGCGATGGTTTCATGCCGGTTCAGATGCCAGCTGATCCCGCGCACGGCCTGCACTTCGCCCGCGTAGGTGAAGAAGGACACCGCCAGGTCATTGACCTCCAGGAGACGTTCATTCTTTTCCATCCGTTCCGCCTCCTTACGTCCGCAGCCGCGGGTCCAGCGCGTCGCGCAGGCCGTCGCCCAGCAGGTTAAAGCACAGCATGGTCAGCCCCACGAAGATGCAGGGAATGATGAACCGGTAGGGATACTGCTTGAACACCTCGCTGGCCTCCTTGATCAGCTGGCCCCAGGAGGGGTTCGGCGGGGTGATGCCCAGGCCGATGAAGCTCAAAAACGCCTCGGCGAAAATCACGCTGGGGATGGTCATGGTCATGCCCACCACAATGATGCCCAGGGTGTTGGGCAGCAGATGCCGCAGGATAATGCGCATCGGCGACGCGCCGAGGGTGGCGCTGGCCATCACGAATTCCCGCTCCTTTAATTGCAGCACCAGCCCGCGGGTCGTCCGCGCGCTGCCCAGCCACCCGGTGATCGTGAACGCGATCACCAGCGTGGCAATGCTGCCGCTGCCCAGCACCATGATCAGAAGAATATCGTAGATCAGGCTGGGAATGCCCATCAGCACGTCGATCAGCCGCATGATGAACATATCCACCTTGCCGCCAAAATAGCCGGAAATGCCGCCGATCATCATGCCGATGGCATAGGGAATGATCGTGGCCAGGATGGCGATCAGCAGCGACACGCGCCCGCCGACCCACACCCGCGTCCACAAATCGCGGCCCAGGGTGTCGGTGCCGAACCAGTGCGCAGGGCTTGGCGGCTGGTTGGCGGCGGAATAGTCGTTGCTGTAATAATTATATTCGTTCATCATCGGCCCGACCAGCACCATCACCACCAGCAACCCCAGCACAACCAGGCTGGCAATGGCGGTTTTCCGCTTTTTCAGGTTGCGCCACACGTCCTTGAAATACGTGGTTTCAGGCCGCGCCATTTCCTCCCCGGTCAGCTCGTCCGGAGAAAGCGGCGTGAAATCGGGGCAGGTATTGCGGTTCAGCATAGGAACTCCTTCCTAACCTGGATAAAATGGAAAAGTTTTCTGGGGGAAACCGCTCTTTGAAAACCTCATCCGGCCCTTCGGGCCACCTTCCCCTGCGAGGGGAAGGCAATGAGCGGTTTCCCCCAAACCCCTTTCCGAGAAACCCATAAAAGGGTCTAAACTTCTGCAATTTCACGAAAAATATCACTTATAAAATCCTGAGTAAAAACTTTCCATTTATACCCCTTATGCCTTTCTTGGAAGGGGGGCTGGGGGGAACCGTTCTTTGGGCTCCAAAGAACGGTTCCCCCCAGAAAAAAAACCGTTACTTGACCCTGATCCTGGGATCGACCCAGCCGTAAAGAATGTCCACCAGCAGGTTCATCACCACCAGGAACGCGCCGTAGAAAATAGTCAGGCCCATGATCAGGGGATAATCCAGGGTGCTGACGGCGTTCACAAAGTGCTTGCCCAGACCGGGGATGACAAAAATCTGCTCTACGACAAAGGAGCCCATCAGCACCCCAGCGATCATCGGCCCTAAGTTGGCCAGCATGGGCACCAGCGAATTTTTCAATTCATGCTTCAGCACCACTCGCAGGGGCGACATGCCCTTTGCCCGGGCGGTTTTCACATAATCCTGGGTGATGACCGCCAGCATACAGGCGCGCATGGAGCGGGTGTTGCCCGCGATGGTGCCCAGACCCAGCACGAAGGCGGGCATGATGGCCTGCGTCCAGCTTTTGCCCCAGCCGCCCACGGGCAGCCAGCGCAGCTGTACGCCGAACAGATACCGGATCAGCGGCCCCACCACCATGCTGGGCAGGGCAATGCCCAGAATCGCAAACACCATCAGCACGTAATCCGGCCATCGGTTGCGGTACTGGGCGCAGAGAATGCCGAACAGCAGCCCGATGATTTCGGCAAAGGTCAGCGCAATCAGGCCCAGCCTGGCGGACACCGGGAAAAACTCCCCGATGATGTCGCGCACGCTGCGCCCCACAAACTTGATGGACGTGCCCAGGTCGCCCTGGAGCAGGTTGCCCATATAAATGAAATACTGCTGAAACACCGGCTTGTCCAGCCCGTAATATGCCCGCTGCTTTTCCTGCACGGACACGGGGATTTTTTCATTCATGAACGGGTCGCCGGGCAGCAGCTTGGACAGAAAAAACGTGACCGTGGCCAGCACGAACACCGTAAGCAGCGCGATCACCACGCGCTTCAAAACATATCGCAGCATGGGAAGCCTTTCGACGGAGGAGGTAAGAGGTAGGAAGTAGGAGGTAGGAGGTTTTGCTGGTTATAATTGCGCATCTTGATTATTGATGCTTGATCACAAAGCAATATTAACCTCCTACTTCCTGCCTCCTCCCTCCTACCTCAGTGAATCAATTATTCCGCTACCTGCACGAACGCCAGATCCGCGCCGAAGCCGGAGTCCACGTTGGTGATGGTGTAGCCGGGACGGTAAACCACGTTCTGGGTCTGCCAGGTCAGGAGCAGGGTGGGCACTTCGTCGATGAAGATCTTTTCAATGGCGGCGATGGCGTCCAGGCGGGTCTTGTAATCGTTGGCCTGCTGAGCCTGGTCCAGCAAAGCAGCGTATTCGGCATTTTTGTAGCCAAACAGCGCGTCGGGGTCGTTGGCATCCCAGTAGGAGTAAACGCCGCTGGGAGAGGCCGCGTCCACGGTGCCGATGGACACGCCGCCGGTCCAGAAGTCAAAGTCGGAGGAATAGACCTTCGCGATCATCTGCTGGATGGGCTGGGGGTCGATGGCGCAGTGGATGCCCAGGTTGGTCAGCAGCATATCCTGCACGGCCTGCAGCTTGGTCAGGTTGCCCTGTGTGTCGAAGCACAGCATGCTGAATTCAGGAATGTCTTCCGCGGTGGCTCCCAGCTCTTCCAGGGCTTTGGTCAGGTATTCCTGGGCCTTGGCGGGATCGGCGGTCACGTTGATCTGGTTTTCCACGGGATATTCATCCACAAACTTGCCGTTCAGGCCGGCGGCGTCGGGGTCGATCACGCGGTAAGCGGGGGTCTGGCCCAGCATCACGGTGTTCACCAGGGCGGTGCGGTCGATGGCATAGGACAGGGCGCGGCGGAAGTTCACGTTGGAGAGGAACTTGCCGGAGGCTTCGGTCTTGCCGTTGCCGTTGATCTGGATGAACTGATCGGTGTTGGTGTAGGTGATGCCCTCAAAGCCCAGGTCGTAGAGCTGCTGATAGTAGGTGGGATCGGAGAAGGCGGCCAGGTCGATCATGTCAGTCATCATCATTTCCACGGCGGTGTCGCCGGAAATGTTGCACATGCCGATCAGCTGATCCAGCTGCACTTCGTCCTTGTTCCAGTAGTTTTCGTTGCGCTTGAGCACCATCTGGCTTTCATGCAGCCAGCTGTCCATCACCATGGGGCCGTTGCCCAGCAGCTTGTCCGCGTCGGAGCCGTAGGCTTCGCCCAGCTCCTCCACCAGCGCCTGCTTCACGGGGCGCAGGCCGTTGTCCGCCATCAGGAACAGGTTTTCCAGCCCGGCGGAAGCGAAGGTGACCTCGATGGTATAATCGTCGATGGCCTTGTAGCCCACGTCTTCCTTCGCGGCTTCACCGGCCATGTACGCTTCGGCGTTCTTCACGCAGAAGCCGCTGTCCGACTGGGAGTGGCCCTGTTCGGGGTCGATCAGGCGGAAGAAGGAATACACGAAATCCTGGGCGTTCAGGGGCGTGCCGTCGCTCCATACGCTTTCGCGCAGATGGAAGGTGAACACGTCGCCGGCTTCGTTGGCGTCCCAGCTTTCCGCAATGCCGGGCACCACCGCGCCGTTCTTCACGCGCACCAGACCTTCGGTCAGGTAGGACACGATGTTGTTGGATTCGTCGTCAGCCGATTCGGCGGGGTCCAGGGAGGTGGATTCATAGCCGCGGGCCCAGGTCAGGGTTTTGCCTTCGGCCAGCGCGGAGGCGGCGGTCATCATCAGGACGAGCGCCAGCAGCAGGGAAACAATGCGCTTCATGGGGGTTCCTCCTTACAATAAAATACATATCATCATCAGCCTTGCGCTGGTGATTACCGTTGGTTCAGATCCTCCGTCAGGCGGCGGACGGCCAATGCGGCGTCCCGGGCGCAGAGGGCGTCCACGATGCCTTTGTGGCAGTCCTGCCAGGTGGATTGCTTGTCCGGGCTCACATACTGCTCCACCCGGGACGCAGCGCCCAGCACGCCCTCCAGCGCGTCGATCAGGTAGGGATCGCCGGTCAGTCGGGCCAGGCCCATGTGAAAGCGGCGGTTGGCGGCACTGGGACTTTCCACGGATGCGGGGTCGTCCGCGATCAGGCCATACAGACTGCGCAGCCCCTCTTCTCCACATTCCTCGCACAGCACCCGCACCACCAGCGTTTCCAGCGCCAGGCGCAGGCGCTTCAAGCGGGCCATGTCGGCGGGCGACAGGGCGGTGACCATGTAGCCCGTGCGGGGGTAGGCGGTCAGATGTCCTTCATGGCACAGGCGGTGCAGCGCTTCCCCCGCAGTGACGCGGCTGACACCGTAGCGCTCGCAGATCTCCCGCTCGGTGATCATTTCGTTGGGCTTGAATTCCGCCTGGAACACCCGTTCCTTGAGGCTTTCATACACCTCGTCGATTCTTTGCATCTTGCTTTCAGCTCCGTATGATTTCGCTCAGCCGGGAAACAAACTCGTCCATGTTCTTGGCCTGCGTCGCCAGGTTCAGGCGGATGAAGCGTTCGCCGCCCGCGCCGTATTCGCTGCCGGGGTCCACCAGCACAGCCTGCTCCTTTTCCAGCCGTTTGGCGGCTTGGTCGCCGGTCAGCCCGGCGGCGGAAACATCCAGCCAGGCGATGTAGCCGCCCTCCCAGAGGGACATGCGGACGCCGGGGCAGGACGTTTTCAGCAGCCTTTCCAGACGCCTCGCGTTGCCCGTCACCTGATCCCGCACCGCCGTCACCCAGGCGTGGCCCGCCTCGGTGCAGCCCGCTACCACCGCCTGATAAAAGAAGGGATCAATGCTGCCGAAGTGGTCGGCGTTCCGCTGGGTGAGGTAGCGCTCCCGCAGAGCGGGATCGTGTATCACGGCGTTGGCCTGGCTGACCCCGGTAAAGTTGAAGGTCTTGCCCAGGGAAATGCAGGCCACAGTCAATTCCGGAAGAAAGACGGAGAAAGGCAAGGCGGGATGGCCCGGCGCGGTGATGTCGGCAAAGATTTCATCTGAAAAGACAACGGTGCCCGTTTCCTGGGCCAGGTCTGCCAGCGCTTGAAGCTCCGCTTCCGTGAACACGTGGCCCGTGGGATTATGGGGATGGCAAAGCACCAGCAGCCTGTTTTCGGGCTTTCGCATCGCTTCCGCCAGCGCGTCGGCATTCAGAGTATACCGGCCGTCGCTTTCCTGGAGCTGGCAGGGAACCACCCGCCGCCCGTTGCGCAGCACTGCCCGGTCATGGCGGTAATAGGAAGGGAACAGGACGATCACGCCGTCGCCAGGCGCCGTGAACGCCCGCACCGCTGTGCTCAGTGCGTACACCGTGCCCAGCGTGGGCACGATCCAATCCGGCGAAACGTCCCATCCCCGATAGGTCCTGAGCCAGAAGCAAACCGCGTTCAGGTAGGCGTCATCCGGCAGGGTGAAGCCGTAAATGCCGTTTGCCGCAAACTTTGAAAGCGCTTCCCGGATCACCGGCGCGGTGGGAAAATCCATTTCCGCCCCCGCCAGGATCAGCGGCGCTTTCCCGCACGACGTCTCCGGCAGAAAGCTCCCCTTCATGTTGCCCGTCCCATTCCGGTTCACCGGCTGATCAAAATCAAACACAATCTATCTCCATATCAAAAAGCTGTTTACTGAGTATCTCAGTAAACAGTATATGAATGCGCTGCCCGAATGTCAACACAGGGACGGCAAAAAACACGAAAAAGACAATCAAATGCCACAAAGCAATTGATCCTGTCCTCTTCTAAATTATTAACAGTCGTTCCCCTTTACAATATGACTGTTAGCAAGCTAAAACCCCTTCCTCAGAAAGTACGGAGGAAGGGGTTTTGAAACAAACATCCCTGACTTATTCTTTTTGAACGGTTTGGAAATCAGCTTTCTTATGCTTGCCGCGGTTGCCCAGGATGACGCTCTGGAGCAGGATGAACAGGCCCAGCATGGCGCCGTTGGCCATTTCCTGCCACCAGGATTCGTTAAGCGGGCTGAGGGCGATGATTTTCTGGATCGTCGCCAGGATCAGGGCGCCAAAGAAGGTGCCGATCACGTTACCCACGCCGCCGGTGAGCAGGGTGCCGCCGATGATGGAGGCGGCGATGGCGTCCATTTCGCTGCGCATGGCGACGCTGGCGTTGCCCGCGGGCTTGTGCATCAGGAACACGAACCCGGCCAGGCCGCTGAGCAGGCCGCTGATGACGTAGCTGATAAACCGGGTGCGCTTCACGTTGATGCCCAGCATCAGGGCGCTTTGCTGGTTGCCGCCCAGGGCGTAGATGTGGCGGCCCAGCTTCATGTACCGCAGCATCAGGTACACCAGCGCCACCACGGCCAGCGCCACGATGGCCCCGATTTCCAGCTTGGCGGGGATCAGGTTGCCGTTCTTGGCGGTGTAGCCCAGCCAGGGAATCGCCAGCCGGTTCTTTACCAGGGAAAGGAAGCCTTCATGGGTCACCTTCACGGGGTTGACCGACAGCATGGTGGTCAGGCCCCGGGACAGGAACATGCCCGCCAGGGTGACGATGAAGGGCTGAATGTCCAGATAGCTGATCAGGAAGCCCTGCAATACGCCGAAGGCCAGGCCGATGCCCAGGGCCAGGAGGAAAGTAACGACGATGCCCAGGGTGCTGTCCTGAATGCCGGTGCCGTTCAGGTACAGGGCGCAGGCCATGACCGTCAGGCCGATCACGCCGCCCACGCTGATGTTGATGCCGCCGCCGATCATGACGATGGTGAGGGAGCAGGAGATGATGATCAGCGCCGCGTTGTCGTTCAGCAGGTCAAAGAACTGCTGCGTCCGCAGGAAGCCGCCGCCCATGAAGATCATGGCCGCGGCGTACATGACCGCGAAAATGCCGATGGTAATGGTCATCAGCAGCTGGGAATCCGTGAGGGGCTCCCGGCACGTCTTGCCGATTTGCTTCACAGACATCTCAGTTCACCCCCTTTGAGGCTGCCGCCTGTGCCCCGCCAAAACGGATGCGGCGTCCCAGGGCGGTCAGCTTCTGCTTCACCACGGGCGAACCCGCCATCACGATGATGATGATCACGATGGCCTTGTATGCCTTGATGTTCACGGGGTCCACGCGCATGGCCAGCAGGGTGGTGGTGAGCATCTGGATGATGTAAGCACCGAGAATGCTGCCGCTGATCTTGAAGCGTCCGCCGCCCAGGTTGTTGCCGCCGATGGCGACGGCCAGAATGGCGTCCATTTCAATGTCGATCAACAGCGTCTTATGGCTCACCTGGCCCATGCGGCTGGTACCGATGATGCCCGCCACCGCCACGCAGATGCCCAGGATGACGAAGGACAGCATCTTGATACCCACGGGGTTGATGCCGTTCAGCCGCGCCGCGCCCTGGTTGACGCCCACGGATTCGGTGTAGAGCCGCAGGGTGGTCAGCCTGAAAATGGCGGCCAATATCAGCCCCACCAGCACCACACCGAAGATGGGCGTCGGAATGGGAATGCCCGGAATGGTCATGCCCATGGCGCTGATGATGGGGCTGTCGATCTGCGGGGTGGCGCTGCCCACGATCAAGTAGGCGATGGAGCGGCCGCAGGAGAACAGGATCAGCGTGGCGATCATGGGCTGGATCTTGAACACGGACACCAGCACGCCGTTAAAGCCCGTGAACAGGATGGTGACGGCACAGCAGGCCAAAATAGCCAGGATCAGCGTGCCGAACGTAATATCAGGGAAGGCCTTCAGGGTTTTGACGAAGATGCTGCCCGCGATGGTACCCACCGCGCCGACGGAAATATCCTGGCCGCCGCAGGCCGCCGTGACCAGCGTCATGCCCATGGCGATGATGGCCAGTTCGCTGGCGCTGTCGATGATGGACACAATGTTGCCGGTGAGCACCTTGTTGCCGCTGTTGTTCACCGCGACGCCGATGGAATAGAAGCCGGGGTCACGAATGAGATTGAACAGAAGCAGGATGCCCAGGGCCACCAGGGGAATGAGCAGCTGGCCCACGCCGCCGCTTTTCTTTTTCCCGATACTTCTTTCGCTCATTGCCGCTCACCTCCCGCGATGGTTTTCATCACATGCGCCTGGGTCAGTTCGTCCCCCGTCAGCTCGCCCACGATGTTGCGGTCGCGCATCACGATCAGGCGGGAGCAGGTGCGCAGCATTTCCTCGATCTCGGAGGAAATGAAGGTGACGCTCATGTTTTCCTCCGCCAGCTTGAGCACCAGCTTTTGAATTTCCAGCTTGGTGCCCACGTCAATGCCGCGGGTGGGCTCGTCCAGAATCAGGTAATCCGGGTGGGTCAGCAGCCAGCGGGCCAGGATGACCTTCTGCTGGTTGCCGCCGGACAGGCTGCCCACGGGCGTATCCTGGCTGGCGGTTTTGATGCTGAGGGCCTTGATGTATTCATCGGCGAACTGCTCCATTTCGCCGCGGCGCATGGGCTTGAAGAATCCCTTCATCACCTGCTTCGCTAAGATGATATTGTCCCGCACGCTCAGGTCGGCGATGATGCCGTCCCGCTTGCGGTCCTCGGGCAGATAGCCGATGCCGTTTTTCATGGCGTCATGGGGCTTGGTGATTTTGACCTCTTTGCCGTGCATCTTCACCTTGCCGCCCGTCACCCGGTCGGCCCCAAAAATGGCGCGGACGCTTTCGCTGCGGCCGGAGCCCAGGAGGCCGGTAAAGCCGTTGACCTCGCCCTTGCGGATGCGGAAATTGAAGGGCCGGCTATCTGAACTGGACAGGCGCTCGGCCTCATAGACCACCTCGTCACCCGGCGCGCTCTTCTGGCCGAACTGCTCCAGCTCCGCCATGTCGTTTAAATCCTTGCCCATCATCTTGGCGACCAATTCCACCTGGGGCAGCTCCTGCACCGGGTATTCGCCCACCAACTCGCCGTTGCGAAGCACGGTGATTCGGTCGCTGACGGCGTACACCTGCTCCAGGAAGTGGGTGACGAAGATGATGCCGACGCCGCGCTTTTTGAGGTCGCGCATCAGGCCGAACAGCATTTCCACTTCCTTTTCATCCAGGGAGGAGGTGGGCTCGTCCAGGATCAGCACCTTGCAGTTCATGTCCACCGCCCGGGCGATGGCCACCATCTGCTGCACGGCCAGGGAGCAGGAGGACAGCTCCTGCTTCGGGCGGGCCGGAATGCCCAGGTTATTCAGAATCGCCGCGGCCTTTTTTTCGTAATCCTTCCAATGGACGATTTGCCCCTCCGTCCTGCCGATGAACATATTTTCCGCCACCGTCAGGTTGGGACACAGAGTGATTTCCTGGTACACGGTGCTGATGCCCGCGTTCTGCGCGTCCTGAGGGGAATGGATGTGGGCCTCCCCCTCGATCCCGTCCACATGGATGCTGCCGCCGTCCTTTTCATGCACGCCGGTGAGCACCTTGATCAGGGTGGATTTGCCCGCGCCGTTTTCGCCCATCAGGGCGTGAATCTCGCCCCTGCGCAGGGTGAAATCCACGTTATTCAGCGCCTTCGTGCCCGGAAACTGCTTGCAGATTCCGCGCATGGTCAAAACCGCGTCGTCTTGCATCTGGGTACGCTCCTTTGTTAGGGATTAGGGAATAGGGATTAGGTTATTTGCTGAGAGTACAGAGAACAGAGTTCAGAGTTCAGATTTATATAGATGACCCATGATGCCTGACAGCACATGGAAAACACAAACTTAACTGTACTCTGTACTCTGAACTCTGTACACTTTTTTCAATGCCTGCTAACCAAATCGATCATTCATTTGAAAGAAGCGCGGTATGAACGCACGCTGTTTCGTTCATACCGCGCCGGGGGTCCTATGCGTTCAATTATTCACCGAGGCCGTAGGTGGCGATGTCTTCTTCGGTGATGGTGCGGGCGTCAAAGCCCTTTTCTTCGTTGATGATCTGCTTGAGCTCATTCAGGCCTTCGATTTCGCCGCCGGCCTGCAGGGTCTTGATCATCTGGTCGATCAGCTTGGCCTGGAAGGGAGAGCACTGGCCATCGTAGTTCCAGTTGCCGGCCAGCAGTTCGCGCAGGGCCCACTTGTTGCAGTCAAAGCCCATCACGATGACGTCGCCATTGACGCCGTGGGTGATGCCGTTGGCGTCCAGAGCAGCCACAACGCCCTGGGCCATGCCATCGTTTTCAGCATAGACGATGTTGAACTTTTCACCGGCGTTGATAGCGGCTTCGGCGATCTTGCGGGCTTCGTTGGGGTCCCAGCTGTCGCCGCCGGTGCCTTCGCGCACCATGGTCCACTTTTCGTCAGCGGCGCACTTTTCCTGCAGGGGCTCGGAGCGGCCGATCTGCGCGGCGGAACCCAGCTGGCCCTGAATGTGCAGCACGTTGTATTCTTCCAGACCCAGGCTTTCCAGCCAGGCCACGGCAGTCACGCCTTCATTGCGCATGTCGGACACGACAGCGGCGGTGTACAGCTCGGGGTCGCATTCGATCATACGGTCGAACAGGAACACGCCGATGCCCGCTTCCTTGGCGGCGGCCAGGGTTTCGTCCCAGCCGGTGGTTTCGGCGGCGGACACCAGGATGTAATCCACTCCTTCGGTGATGAAGGTGTTGGCGGCTTCCAGCTGCTTATCGGCGGTGGGAGCGGTGACGAACTTGGCGTCGTAGCCATTTTCGGCGGTGAACACGGAATACAGATCGTTCACGTTGGCTTCACGATAGCCGGATTCGGCGGGGTCCAGGTTGATGATGCCGACCTTGATCAGCTCATCGGCATGGGCAAAGGACATGAGCCCGGCGCACAGAACCAGCGCCAGAACCAGAGCGAACAATTTCTTCATGGAATGTGCCTCCTTCGATATTTGAGATCGTCCGGATCTCTTGTTGGGATAAAAATACACCAATTGAGACAAAAAAGAAATGCAAAATTCTTCTCAATTGGTGGAAAATGATTTTATTTTTTCCGATTCGGCCATGTTTTGTTCAAAATCTTTTTATTTGATTTCAATTTGATTCTGCGCCCGGTATTCGCCGGGGGTCAGGCCCAGATTTTTCTTGAACAGATAGCTGAAATAGTGGGCGTCGTTGTAGCCCACCTCCAGGGCGATCTGGGCGCTTTTTTTGTCCGTGCCCGAGAGCAGCTCCCTGGCGCGGGTCAGGCGCAGATGGGTCAGGTATTCGGTGAAGGTCTTGCCGGTTTCCTGAGCGAACACGGTGGAAAAGCGGCTCTCGCTCATGCCCACGGCCCGGGCCGCGTCCCCCAGCATCAGGTTGGAATCGGTAAAATGCTCGGCCAGATACAGCCTGGCCCGGGCAGCCACGGTGTGGGCGTTTCCGCCGTCGCCGGATTCGCCGAAGTCCCGCACACCCACGATCAGGGGTTTTTCCCGGGCCGCGTCCCCCAGCACATGGCGGATGTGAGCGGCGCTTTTCATGCTGGTGATGATCTGCTCAGGGGAGGACACCGTTTCCCCGATGCTGACCCGGATGTTTTTGCAGCCGCTTCTTTCCAGCTCCGTCACCGCGGAATCGGCGAAGGCGTAGGCCCGCTCCTCCGCGTCGGCGTCGCTGTCCCCCAGCATCAGCACGCGGCCCCCTGTGCGGCTGCCGGTCACGTGGGCAATGCCGCCGCTGCTCTCCGTCAGCTCCCGCAGCACGTCCATGCCGATGGCGGCGGGCTCGAAGGCAGCGTCCACCACCACATAGCGGTTCGCCGTCAGCGACACGCCCATGGAACGCAATTGGCTCACCACGTTCAGGGCGTCGGAGGCCGTGGTGTCCTCGGAATACAGGGTCGCCAGCAGCTTTTCCTTCACGAACAGATTGGCGCTGTCTCCGCTTTGCCGGAACCCGCCCCGGCCCCGGTCCTCCTGCTCAGCCTTGATCTGAGCGCTCACCCGGTCCAGCACCTGCCGCAGTTCCTGGGCGGTGATGGGCTTGAGCATGTATTCCTTCACGCCAAGCTGAATCGCCTGCCGGGCGTATTCAAATTCGTCGTAGCCGCTCAGGATGATGATCCCGATCCAGGGCATCTGCCGCCGGACGATACGGCACAGTTCCAGCCCATCCATGAAGGGCATGCGGATATCGGTGATCAGAATATCCGGCTTGGTATCGCGGATCATGGACAGAGCGATTTCCCCATCCGGCGCTTCGCCCACCAGCTGATAGTCCGTTTCACTCCAGGGAAAGGACGTGCGGATGCCCTCCCGGATCACGATTTCGTCGTCAGCCAGAAAGACTTTGGTCATTTTCGATTTCCTCCCTCGTGCGGCAGGGTACGCAGAAGGAAACCCGCGTGCCGTCCGCGCCGCTTTCGATGCGCAGGCCCTCCGGCTGGTTGTAATACAGGCGGATGCGCAGGTTCACATTCACCATGCCGAAGCCCCGCACCCCAGGCGTCTGGGCCACCTGCTTTTCTGCCATGCGCGCCCGCAGGGCGGAAAGCGTTTCCGCGTCCATGCCCTTGCCCGTATCGCTGACGGTGAAGATCAGCCTGCCGTCCTCCATCCGTCCGGACACCCGGATCGTTCCGCCGCCCCGCTTATACTTGATGCCGTGGTAGAGGGCGTTTTCCACCAGCGGCTGGAGCAGCAGCTTCAAAATATAATAATCGCTCATCTCGTCGGGAATGTCGATCTCATAATCCAGGATATCCCGGTACCGGGTTTTCTGAATGCTCAGATACCCGGCAATGTGCTTTCTCTCCTGGCTGATGGGAATCCAGTCCGCGCCGGAGGACAGACTGATGCGGAAAAAGTCGCTGAGGGCGCGGGTCAGCTGGATGACCTCCTGCTGCTCCCCCGCCTCCGCCTTCCACACGATGGCGTCCAGGGTGTTGTAGAGAAAATGCGGGTTGATCTGGGCCTGCAGGGTGCGCAGCTCGGCCTTTTTCAGATTGCGCTCGTCCCGGATGCGCTGCTGCATCATGGTGTCCAGGTTGTCCGCCATGATGTTCACCTGGCCCGTCAGATTCCACAGCTCTTCCACGCTGGTGGTGGGCAGCCGCGCGCTCATGTCGCCTTCCGCCAGCCGGGCGGTGACGCTTTCCAGCTTTTCGATGGGCTCCCTTACAAAGGTCACAGTAGACTTGGCCGTTTTGTTGGCCAGCAGCAGGATCAGCAGCACCAGCCCCACTTCGGCCACCGCCGTCCACAGCACCACCTTGTTCAGGTACGCGCTCATGGCGGCGGCGGAATTGATTTCGGCGGTGATGTAATCGTTCAGCATGCTCACCACCAGTGCCGCCACGCCGCGCACTTCGGTCAGGATCGCTTCGTTGGCCGTCACCTTTTCGCCGATCAGCAGGTTGTCCCGGATCTGGTTGACGTACTGCACCAGGGTGTCCATGGTGCGCCGGGCGATCACCAGCTCCAGCCGGTCGCCCTCCCCCGTGGTGCGGGAAATCTGCTCCATGGTGCTGTTGACCCGGTCGATCAGCGGATAGGTCTGGCTTTCTGCCATGGTCTCCCGGCCGCTGACCACGCGCCAGACCGCGCCGGGGATCTCCTCTGAAATCATGGGCTTCAGGGCGGCGACATCCCCCATCCGCTCCATGGACAGGGAATAGCGCACGGAGAACACCAGCATCATGGTCAGGCTGACCGCCACCGGCACGATCAATAAAAGCACGATGCGCCAGCTCATGCTTTTGATGCGGCTGCCGATGCTCTGGTTCCATTTGCGCCGGGCCATGTCAGTACCCCCTCGGCGGCAGGGCGGACAAATCCTCGTCGCTGCTGAACGCCCGCTCCACCGGATGAATCACCCGGTCCACGCTCTTTCCTTCCTTCACCGCCTGGGCCGTTTCCATCAGCAGCGAGCCCAGCATGGGGGTGCACTCCACGATGCAGTTGATTTTTCCTTCCTTTAACAGATCAATCGCTTCCTGCCCGCCGTCGATGGAAATGAGGATCATGTCCTTCCCCGGCGTGTAGCCCGCCTGTTCGATCTCCGGCAAGGCCCCCAGGGTCATTTCATCGTTGTGGCTGAAAATCACGTCGATCTGGTCGCCGTATTTTTCCAGCAGATAACGGATGCACTCCGCGCCGCGGCTGCGTAAAAAATCGCCGTTCACGCTTTCCAGCAGCTCCATCCTGCTGTCCTCCGCCACGGTGTCCCAAAAGCCCTCATGCCGCTGCTTCATGGGGGTGGAGTTTTCCGTGCCGGTGATTTCCACAATGCGCAGCTTATCTTTCCCCAGTTCATCCGCTTTCTTTTTCAGGTACTCCGCCGCCATCACGCCTTCCCGGTAAAAGTCCGCGCCGATCTGGCTGATGTACAAGCTGTCGTCAGCCGTCTTGATGGTACGGTCCACCAGGATGACGGGGATGCCCGCCTGCTTCGCCTCTGTCAGCACGTTGTCCCAGCCCTCCTCCACGATGGGGGAAAAGGCGATCACGTCCACCCGGTAGGCGATGAACCGCCGGATGGCGTTGATCTGGTTCTCCTGCTTCTGGTTGGCGTTGTCCATCATCAGGCTGACGCCGTAGGCCTTGGCCTTTTCCTCAATGTCCTTCGTGTTGCCGATGCGGAAGGAGCTTTCGCTGCCCAGCTGGCTGAACCCCAGCACCAGCGCCGGTTCTGCCGCCTGCTGCTGCGGCTGGCAGGCGCACAGGAAAGCGCAGCACAGGAGCAGCGCAGCCAAAACGCACAGTTTTACTTTCATTCCAAGCCTCCGTCACGCTTCATCCGGCTGCTGGCCATCGTGGGCTTTCCAGGCGCATTCGGTCATTTTCATATCGGTAAACACCGCCGTAAAGCTGGAATCCTCCGGGCTGCAGGCGTACACGCCGAACCGGATTTTTCCCGCGCCTTCCCACATATGGCACACGCGCATCTGAGTGAACTGTTCGCCATCGGAGGAACATTCGATGCAGTAATCGTCCTCCCGGCGGCTGAACCGATACCACATGGTTTTCACGTTGGCCGGAATCGCCGTGGTCGCCCAGTCTGAATAGCCATGGTTCGTCACCACGGAACCCAGATGCTGGAAGGTTTCGTTTTCATACTCCACCGAACCCTTCAGCCAGTTGTCAGCATCCAGATACATCACGATACCGCACTGGTCGAAGCGGTGGTGGCTTTCGGAAAAGTCCGTTTTGACGATGAAAGAAAAATACTTTTCTTCCGTCTCCATTTGCAGCACCGGCGCGTTGTCGTTGCGGAAGTGATAGTAAGTGCGCTGCCACAGGTCTGTATGCGGCATGGTCGTCATTTTGATTTTCTCATCCGTGATGGAATACGCTTCCGGTTCCCGTGTCCAAGTCAGTTTTTCTGTCAGCATGATCATTTCCCCCTTATGGCAACGCCTGACCGTATACATTTTCCTTTCCGATGTTCCCATCATACCACAGAAAAGCGGCCGTTGTCCATACGCTCACGCAAAACAAAAACCATGCTGACGCATGGTTCAGGGAAAGAGCAGATTCAAGCCCCGCGTTTGATCGGCTTTTGACCCGAAAAAAACACGCGGGCGGAATCCGTTAAGCGCTGATGTTTGATTCCCGTCGCGTCAAACCGAACGCTGCGGAATGCCATCTGCATGATAGGCCCGGTGCAGAACGCGCAGATCAGCGTGCCGACACCCACCGGCCCGCCCAGCAGCCAACCGATCAGCGTGGCAAGGCTCAGCAGTGCGATGCTCACCGCACCGATGGGAACCTTCCTCACCCGCTTCGCTAAGCCCACCAGCAGCGTATCCCGCGGCCCGCAGCCAAGGGAAGCGATCATATACGTGAACTGCGTATACGCCATGATCGTCAGGCCAACCAGCATGAGCGGAACCCCGGTCAGCAAAGACGAAGCAGGCGGCACAGCTTGAATGTGATTAAAAAAGTCCACGGATTTGCCCACTACAACGGCGTCAATAAACATGGCGATCCCAATGGGTTCTTTCAGTAAAACATCAATCCCCAGGATGGTACAGGATACGGCAATGGACGCCGTGCCATAGAGAATACCAAGCGTTTTGGATAATCCCAGGTTCAGCACGTCCCACGGCCCCGCGCCGATGTTCGCCTGGATGGTCAGGTATACGCCGAAACCGTTTACAAACAGGCTGACCGCCGCCAGCAGCATATTGATCAATATCGCCCCGGCCGTGCGGTTTTCCCGCAGATTGCTTCTCATGCCGTTCATTCTCCCCAAAGCAGCTTCATTGGACCGCTCAGTCCGCCGGTATCATATCATTTATCACGTGCTTTCGCAAGAGCCTTCCGGCGTTTCATACAGGGAATAAACAAAAGAGCCGCCTGCCGGCGGCTCTTTTGCTGCGAATTATTTCCCAAACAGGGATTTGAGCTTGGCCAGGATGCCACCCGCGTTCTTGGCTACATCCTCGATGTTCAGCTTGCCCTGCACGGCCTTGATGACCGCCTGGATCAGCTGGTCGTCCAGCTTGATACCCAGGATGTCCGTCACGATTTTGATGGGGTTTTTCTTGAACTGTTCAATCAGGCCGCTGTTGCCCGTCAGCTTCTTGACCACCTGGTCAACATACTTGGTAATGTCCTGGCTCATTTCACTCACCTCTTATTTTTTATGGCCTTCTTTTTGGCCTTGGGAACAATGAAGGGCCCCGGATCCGCCATGGACGCAAGGGGGGAAAGCAGCACGAAATTGTACCACACCTCCATACCCGGACGTTCCATGATAGCGAAAATCAGCATGAAGCTGCCAATCACCAGGATGCTGTAATCCTTATTTTTCCATCCTCTCCATTGGGCGAAGGTCAGCCATACGAGGATGAATGCGCTCCACAGCACACCCTTGGTAATGATAAAGGTAACATAGGCATTATCCATCACATACAGGTGTTCCACAACACCGGTAGCCGGGTCGAGATAAACCGGGCTCATCAGCGTCATCGGACGCCCAAACAGCGGAAAGCCGAACGTGTCCAGCGCCAGGCCGCCCTGCACGAACCGCATCGCCGTGGAATGCAGCGGCGCGTTGGGGTGCAATTCCGTTGGATAAAACGTGACCGCGACCCATTCTTTGTTCAGGCTCAGCCCGACGGAAAGCGCGAAGCACAGCACAGGCAGCCCGATGGCGAGCCATCCGATGATGCCGGGCTTCGCTCCCGGTTTCCGCTCCCGGTTTTCCATCCATGACGATAGCAGTATGATCGGCGGGAAAACCAGCGACAGCGCGGCGATCGTTCGGCACCCCACCACAAAATACATAAACACGCCCATCGCCCAGAACAGGCCAAACGTAATCAGAGGCTTTTTCCTCAGGTACAGATACCAGGCCAGCAGCATCGCCTGAAACGCGATATAGCCCCACGTATTGGGATAGATGATGCCCAGGGAATGGGTGGAATCGGCCTGGCCCATTTTTGTGAATTCCTCGGTAAAGCCCAGCAGCAGCCCCAGCCCGGCGATAAGCAGCGTGATAACGGGAATAAACACAAGATATTGCAGCAGCTTTTTGTAGTTTTTCCCGTTTGCCATCAGGCACAGGAAAATGTCGATGGCGATCGTAAAAGCCACTTTGTTGTGTTTCCAGTCCTTATCCAGATACATCAGGAAATATCCGCACAGGCACCCGATCGCCAAAATCATCGGAATCAGGATCACCGGCTTGTTCCACAGTTTTTTCCATACCGCGATTTTATAGCACAGATACGCGCCGGAACCGAACAGCACAATATAATTCAGAAAATTGAACTGGTACATGGAAAAAATATCGGCTGTCCATTCGATGCGCTCTATGTATTCGGACACGACGTAGCAGATGACAAGAAAGAAAAACAGAAAATCAGGCCCGCCCTTCACCGCTTCCATGAAGGAGGCGGCGTTTTGCCTGGCCGACTGCCACAGCGTCTTTTTTTCGGTGCTTTCCAAAAAGAACCATCCTTTCCATGAGCGGGTTCCGAAAGCGGCGAAAGCCTACTTTTGATGCCCACCCAAAGCACTTTCACTTTATCACAAAACCCAGGATATGTCAAATAGCCGCTACTCCTCCGTGACGGGGTTTGGCATGAAATCGCCGGGCAGATAAATCGTACCGCCCAGATTTTCCGGCTGCTGGCCCGCGATAAAGAGCGCCACCCGCTTGACGCCGGGCAGGCAGCACAGGGTATCCACCAGCCCGTACACCATGTGCTCCACTTCTTTCCCGTCCATTCCCTCCGTGGCGGTCATCAGCTTCTGGGAGAAATTGACCAGCAGCACGCTGCCGTCATAGGATACGCCCAGCAGGTCGTCCTCCGTCAGCGTCTGGGGCAGCACGGGCTGCAGCGCGGTTTTACTGTCATACGCCTGCGGGCCGTCCAGCAGCTGCAGTACCATCTTCCGCGCGCTGAACGCTTCCTGGCAGGGAACAGGCCGCCATACGCGGGTCAGCCGCCCGGATTCATCCAGGAAAAACAATGGACATTCCGCCAGCAAAAACCCCTCGAAATCCTGCCGGGTCATCACCCCGTCGGAGAATGACATGGTTTCCCCCGCCCGGCGGTAAACGCCGGAAGGCGTCAGGGAGGTGATCCGTTCGTCACCGATATAGACCGCTACCCCTTCGGTCCATGGCAGGAAAGAAGTGAACGTATACACCAGGGAGGCCATCATCACCGAACGCGTGATTCCCGCGTCGATCAGCGCGGCGTTCATCGTGTCGCGGAACCGAAGCGTCAATACGCGGCGGCCATCCAGATCCTCCACAGCCGGGGTAGCGGCAAGCAGTGTGCGGAAATCCGGACACCGGGGCAGGCGCGGCAGGGTAACGGCTTCTGATGCGAGGGCGTCCAGCAGCGTTTGGGTCAGGGACGCAATATCTGTGGAAACAAAGGCAAACGTGCGGGCTTCACACAGGATTCCCTTGCCAGACGGAGCCGGATAATACAGCGACGCGGCGTAAGCCCGCCGGTTCTGGGACATGGGCGCCGACGCGCGGGACCAAAGGGCAGCCAGATCTTCGCGCATGTTCATCTGAAAACAGCCCGCGGGCAGCGTACCCGATTGGTTCAGGCCGGGCTGAATGCCATCGACCAGCACGTTCACATACTGGATATCCCCAAACTGACACAGGGTATTCGCCAACGCCTGGCCTACGGTGAAAAATTGCTCGTTTGACAGGCGCAGCGCGGAAGTGTCCAGATTCACCGTGGCCACCTCACCGGATACCTCCACAGCTTCCCGATCGGCCAGGGACAACTGGATTCCCGCGCCGACGGCGGCGGCGGTGTCATTGCCCGGATGCGCCAGCAGCGCTTCGCACAGCACCCTTGCCATGTGCTCACCCGCGGGCAAAAGCACCCGCTGCGGCACCGCCACAAGCCGTGTGCCATTCAGGGAAGGCAGGTACATCATCACCGTCTGCTCATACGCCATGTCAGCGTCGGCTGTCGGCGCCTCCCGCTTGATTGCCACCGGCGGCAGCGTTACCTGCACAGACGCGACCTGGCCCTGGCTTTGACACCCGGCCAGCAGCGCGCATATGCACAGCAGGCAAAATAAACTGATCAGGCGATGCTTCATGTTTTTTCATCCTCTTTCTGATACGGCGCGCCGCTTACACCCATTATTCCTTCGCCTGCATCATGGACAAAAGCGCCGGGTAATCCATTTTCCACAGGCCTTCTTCGCGGATCAGGCGCAGGGGATAGCCGCTGATTTCCGTATCCTGGGTATCTCCGCGCAGCGTCAGGGCCGCGGTCAGCACGGCGCTTTGGCCGTCGTAGGAAACACAGCCGGCGGACAGGTCAAAACGCACCAGCACGTATGCCGCCTCGAGCGCTTCAAACATGCTTTGCTCCCCCGGCGCGTGCACGGAAAACAGAGAGAGCGTGTCCCAATCCTGCCGGAGCCAGGCATTCAGGATACATTCCGCGGTGTTGTGCGGAGTCAGCAGCACGCTTTCATTCCGCACAAGCTGAGGCAGCAGCGCCGTATCCGCGCCGCGGTTCAGGAAGCCCGCCTGCAGGCGCATGCTGATCTGCTGCCCGGAATCCCGCGTTACCAGCATCTGCACCCGTTCGCACAGGCCGGCTTCCGTCAGCGTGGCGGCTATGGCGTCCAGGCAGAGCTGGCGGCGCAAAGGTCCTTCCGTTTTCCAAACGCCCGTGGAAGCGTCGCCCGGTTCGTCGGCATAGCGGCCCAGGAAGGCTTCGTTCATGGTCACGAACAGCGTACCGTCCTGGGTCGATGTGTTCACCACTTCGCTGCCGACAGGAAACAGCGGCGATAATTCCGTGTTCAGCGGTCCCGCGATCAGCGCCTGCACAATGGCCTTTTCCAGGCTTTCATTGCGCTGCACCACCACCGCCCGTTCTTCCGTGGCCAGAAAAGAGGAATCCTGATACCGGAAATACAGAGCGACTGCCCGTTCGTCCGGAGCCAGGTCGGCGGTGCTGGCGCTGATGAGGCTGCGGCTCTCCACCCCGGTGCGCTTCAGCGAATCAGGCGGGGAAATGACGCAGCCGGTCAGGCACAAGGCGCACACAAGCAGCAGGCACAGCGCTGCTTTTTTGTGATTCAGGGTCATTTGGGGTTCGGCTCCTCTCCCAGGCACCAGCCCTGCAGCTTGTTGATCGTCCGCTCCAGCGACCCCCGGCTGTCGCCCCAGGGCTTGTCGGCGTTGCGGTAATCGAATTTCAGGGTGAAGCCCTCGATGTCCTTTTCCAGCTTGTCCATGCTCTGCCGCATGGTGGTCTGCAGATCTTTCAAAAAGTCCCGCAGCGTATCGCCGCTGAGCGCTTCCTCCGCCATTTCCAGCAGCATCGCCATGTCCGGCAGGCATACGCCCCGGGACGCGGCAAATTCCCTGCGGAAGGCCGGGTCGTTCTTGTAGAGGTGCAGCATCGTGTAGGCGTAGCGGCGGGTGTTTTCCTCGATGGTGTCGCACAGGATGCAGCTCTGGCTCATGGCGCGCACCTTCCTGGCCGCTTCCTGCAAGTCTTCCTTGCCCTCGCTCTTGCCCAGCATCCGCTTGAGGGCGGGGGTTTTGGCGCTCTTTTCCCCGGCGGAGGCGGCCTCGTCCAGGATGGGCTGCAATTTGCGGATGGTTTCCTTCAGGTGGGTGTGCATCATCAGGGCGTGGCCCAGGCGATTCTTTTGCTCGTACAGCAATACCTGGTGACGGGCGCAGAAGCCGATGTCGTTCACCTGGATGCGGGTGTCCGGCTCCATGACCGACGCGCCCAAAAACCGCTCCACGTCGATCAGTTCGTTGCGGCGGCGCAGGGCGCACAGGGGGCATTCGCCCTTTTGCTTCACGGCGTCCCAGACCGGGATGGTGTCAATGTGGTAACGCATAAGGACCTCCATTTCATCGGGGTGCAAAAAGAAACGTGCATCATAATTCCATGCAAAGCCGCATACAATTAGGAGAAGGACGGTGAGGCGTGTGCGGGCGGGCAGACTGGCGACCAGGCGCTACAAGGTGCGCAGGCGGAAGATGGGATGGCTTTTGCTGATCGCGGGCATTGGCTTAGGGCTTGCCACATCGTCCGCTTATCTGCGGTTCATGCGGCCGCTTCCCCAGACCCACATCTCCGCTCAGCCCGCGCCGACCCTGCCGCCGGAGGAAACCCAGGCGGACGAACGGACGGTCACCCTGGCCGGGCAAAGCTGGTACGCACTGCAATTGGGCGTATACGACGACGCCGAGACAGCCGGGCGGGACGCGGAAAGCTATCGCGTGCGGGGAGCGGGGGGCTACATTTTCCGCAAAGACGGCTGCCGCCTGTTGGCCGCGGCTTATACGGCGCGGGCCGACGCCCAGGCCGTGATGAGCCGGCTGAAAACCAGGCATGGCCTGGACACTGAGGTGGTGGAGATTGTTTCCCCGGAAATCACGCTGCGCCTGTCGGGGCAGAAGGGCCAGCTGACCGCGCTGACCGACGCCTTTTCCGCGATGGAAAAGCTGTGCGGGCATTTGTACCAGCTTTCGCTTTCCCTGGACCGGCAGGAAACGGAGGCGGCAGAAGCGCTGACGGCGCTTCAATCGGAGCAGGACACCCTGGCCGCGCTGTCGGCCCGGCTGCAAGCCCGCTTCGGCGCGTCCGCGCCTGCGGCGGTCCTGAGCTTGAAGCAAATTCTGGATGGCAGCGCTCAAAGCCTGAGCGCGGTCAGCGCTGCGAAAACCCTGACCCAGCTGGGCGCGCAGGTGAAATACTGCCACCTGGAATGCATCTGCCGCATGGCGGCGTATGCCTCCGGCCTGACGAACTGAACCGCTGTTATACCCCCGGCCTGGGCGGCGCACCGCACTTCTGGCAGGGCAGCAGATTCTTGAATTCGCGGCTGTTGATCAGGTCAAAGGAGAACTCGGTCAGCGGCCACCACTGGGAAGCCACGGCCGGACAGTGCTTGTCGGTATGGTAATACTTACCCTTGCCTTCCTTGTTGTAGTACACCACGATCGTAGGCTCGCTGGGGTCCTTGGTGACCTCAGGCGCGATGGTGGTGTTGATCACCATGGAGCTTTGGACGGACGCCCGCTGCTCGGCGGCTTCGTTCACCGGCACCAGGTCCAGCGAATTGGGGTCCACATACCACACGTCGTTGGTTTTCACCATACGCACGTTCATCCGGTAATCGGCGGTTTCGCCGCCGTCCTGGAAGGTGGCCCGCACCGTGATCACGCGGTTGGCATTGGCGTCGCTGCCGTTGTCGTTTTCCACGCTCCAGGCCAGGGGAAGGTTTCCGCTGAGGGCCTGGAACAGCACGTTGGTCGGCGCTTGGGTGGAATTGACCCACGCGGGGCTGCAATATTTCAGGATTTCCTGAATCTGGTTTCTGCTCCAGGCGGTGAAAAATTCCTCCAGCCGCCGCTGTGCCTCAGGCTTGAGGCTTTCAGGGTCGGTGGTGGGCGCGGGCGTTTCCGTGGGCATGGCGTTCAAAAGCGTCTGCTCGTCCTGCTGCACGGCGGAGGGCGGATTGCGCGTGGCGATGGCCCGCAGCGATTCAGGCGATTGCTGGTTCATAAACAGCGCCAGGCCGATCACCACGGCCAGCGCCGCGTAAATCACCGTGAGGGTGTTCCGCGCGCTGCGCACGAACGCGCCAAGGAGCCACATGGTAAACACGCTCAGCACAGTGACAATCAGAAATGCCCAGCGCAGCTCATTGCTGGGAATGATCAGCGACACCAGAAACAGGATAGGCAGCGCAAAGGACAGCACCACCGACAAAAACACGTGGCGCTTCATCCCCTGGGCCTCGCCCTCCGGCGGCATCCGGGCCCAGCCCTGATCCTCATTCGCGGGCTGAGGCGCGGGCCGTTTCTTTTCCTGCCGCTTGTTTTTCATGTTGTACATGGGCGATTCGTTATACTGACCGCGGTTGGAATTCATGGTTTGCTCCTTTGGGAAATTACTCGTCGATCTGCACCTTGTCCCGGCCGAACACGTCGATCAGGCTGGACAGGCTCTGCTCCTGGCGCTTGCCCGCGTCCGGATCGGGCGGGGGAAGCTGGGAGGCGGCCTCGAACCTGGCGTTCACGCCGCCGCTTTGGTTGAGCACCGCTTCGATCTTGGCCTTGTGCTTTTCATTGGACAGCATGTTCTGGAAGATTTCCTCCCCCGGCATGAACAGCGCCTTATACACGCCGTCCTGATACCCGCCGTACTTGGCGCGGGACAGGGGGCCGTAAATGGAGGGCTCGGTTTTTTTGAGCATTTTCAACGCGTCGTTCCACACGTCCTTGGGCGCTTTGCCGCCGTCGGGCACGGGAGTTTCCACGATGGGCGCGGGCCTCGGGGCGGCGGCTTTCCGGGGGGCCTGTCCGCCGGTTTCCGCAGGCGCGGCGGCCACGCGCACGCCGGTGGCTTTCAGCTCGGCCAGCTCCCGTTCCAGCTCCGTTACCCGCTCCAGCAGGGCTTCGATGTCCTTATCCTCCGGCTGATCGCAGGCGCGGAGGGCGAAAATCTCCAGCACTGACCGGGCCGATGCCGCCCAGCGGGTGTCCGCCTCGGCCTTCATGCACAGATCCAGCACCCGCAACAGCCGCTGCTGGGAAAACTGCTTGGCCTGATCGGCGTAGCGGCGCATGTTTTCCCCGCTGGCCCCCGGCATCGCTTCGCCGGGGCCGCAGAGCATCGCCGCCATCAGCAGCCGCAGGTGAGCGGACACATCCTTCAAAAACACCTGCACGTCCCGCCCGCCGCGCATCAGCTCGTCAATTCGTTTCAGGGCCTCCGCCGCGTCCTTATGGGCCAGGGCGTCGGCGAAGGAAAACAGGAAGGCCCGATCCGCCGTTCCCAGGGCGGCGCGGACATGCTCCTCGGTGATGGTTTCGCCGCCGCCCATGCACATATCCAGGATGGACAGGGCGTCGCGCATCCCGCCCTCGGCGGCGCGGGCGATCAGGTTCAGGGCCTCCGGCTCGGCCTTTTCGCCGCTCTCCGTGACCACGTGCGCCAAATGCCCGGCGATCTGGTCCTCGGAATAGCGGCCGAAGTCGTACCGCTGGCAGCGGGACAGGATGGTGGAGGGCAGCTTTTGGGGCTCGGTGGTGGCCAGGATGAACACCATGTATTCCGGCGGCTCCTCCAGCGTTTTCAGCAGCGCGTTGAACGCGGCGTTGGAAAGCATGTGCACTTCGTCGATGATGTACACCTTGTACTTGCCGAACTGGGGCGGGTAATCCACCTTTTCCAGCAGCTCGCGGATCTCCTCCACGCGGCTGTTGCTGGCCGCGTCCATTTCGTACACATCAAAGGACGTGCCGCTTTCGATCATCTGGCAGGAGGCGCATTCCCCGCAGGGGTCGCCGTTCTGGGGGTTCAGGCAGTTGATGGCCCGGGTCAGGATGCGGGCGGCGCTGGTTTTGCCGGTGCCGCGGCTGCCGCAGAACAGGTAAGCGTGGGCGATGCGGCCCGTCATCACCTGATTGCGCAGCGTGCGCACGATGGCCTCCTGGCCCACCATATCGGAAAAGGTCTTGGGCCGCCAGACGCGGTACAGGGCTTGGTACAACGCTGTGTCCTCCCGTTTCGGTAGGGGCGGATATGATCCGCCCGTTTTTCTTGCATGGATTCCGTTATTTACAAAAGTATGTGCGGGCGGATGATATCCGCCCCTACGACAGTTCTTTCATTCTGCGCTTGAGCACGTCCGGCGCGGCGACGGAGTAGCCGAAGAAGCCGAGGGCCTGGCCCAGAGCGTAGTAATTGCCGTGATTGTAGGCCACCAATTTTGCTTTGCCGTAGTCGATGCGGCCCGCTTCGTCCATAAGCTCAGGCTTCACGCCCACCCGCTCGATTCTGCCCAGGAACAGGTCATGACTGCCCAGCTCCTGCACGGATATGACCTTGCAGGCTAGATACAGCGGACATTCGCCAATCGCGGGCGCGGCAAAGCCCGGCACGGCTGCGGCGGTCAGATGGCGTTCGGCGAATTTATCCACATCCCGGCCAGATTTTACACCGCAATAGTCCATGTCTTTCAGCTGATCTTCCCCGCAGAGGTTGATGATGAACTCCCCGGAATCCCGGATGATGCTGTGGGAGAAGCGTTCCTTGCGCACGGAAATGGAGCACATGGGCGGGTCGGAGCAGACCGTGCCTGCCCAGGCGATAGTGACGATGTTGGGCTTCTGCTCTGGCAAAGCGCAGGACACCATCACCGCCGGCACCGGGGCCAGCAGCGTGCCGGGGTTGAGGAAAATGAATTGGTCAGGCATCATGATTTCTCCCTTCTTGAAATCAGTTCCAATCTTTCTTCCTTATGGCTTTCTTGGAAGGGGGTCTGGGAGAAACCGTTCTTTGGCCTGCAAAGAACGGTTTCCCCCAGAAAAACTCGTCCTTTTTATATCCGCGCCGCGTTCTCCCCGGCAATCAAACCGGAGGCGAAAGCGAATTGCAGGTTGAACCCGCCGCAGTCGCCGTCCACGTCCAGCGCTTCCCCGGCGGCAAACAGGCCGGGACACTTACGGGATTGCAGGGTATGGGGGTCAAACTCGCCGCCCCGGATGCCGCCTGCCGTCACCTGGGCGTTTTCCATGCCGCGCACACCGAGAATCGGCGCGGGGAAGGCGGCCAAGGATTTCGCCATCTCCGGCAGGCTCATGCCTTTCAGCCGTTCGGCCAACAGCCGGGGCGCAAGCCCGGTGAGCAGCGTTTCTTTAGGAAGGGTATGCTGCCGCTCCTTGAGGCATGACAAAAGCAAGGGAACATTTTCAAAGGGATCGGCGGCTTCCACCCGGTCATAGATGCGGGGTGTCAGGCCCAGCATAGAAGAAAAATCCAGATACAGGATGGGCTGCTTTCCTTTATTCAGCAATTCTCCCGCTGTGCGGGACAGCTGCATGGCGCAGACGCCGCTGACCCCGTAATCGGTGAACAGCGCTTCGCCCGACGCGGCTTCGACGGGCTTCGTTCCGTCACACAAGGTCAGTCTTGCGGGCAGGCGCAGGCCGCTCAGGCCTTTCACCGCTTTTTTCTCCGTCACCAGCGCCGTCAGCGCGGGCCGGGGCGAAACGAGGGTATGGCCCAGTTTGGTCAGCAATTGATACGGCCCGCCGTCATGGCCCAGCTTGCCGCCCGCCATGCCGCCGAAGGCGGCGACCACGGCTTTGGCTTCAAAGGTTCCCTGGGGCGTGACGGCCTGAAAGCCCGCTTTCATTTTCGTCAGCTTTGTCACCGGCGCTTCGCAGACGATCTGTACCCTCTGCCTGTCCAGCGCCAGCCGCAGCACGTCCAGCACCGCAGCCGCCTGGCCGCAGGCGGGATACACCCTGCCGCCCGCTTCCTCGATGGTCACAAGACCCAGCCCACTGAAAAAGGCAAGCACCTTTTCCACTGGATACGCGGCCATGACCGCGCTGGCCAAAGCTGTATCTCCATTGTACCGCATCGGGCCCAGATTGGCAAGATTGCACCGGCCGTTGCCCGATGCCAATATTTTTCTGCCGATGCGCGGCGTGCCTTCCAGCACCGTGACCTTCGCGCCCCGCTGTGATGCGGAAAGCGCGGCGGTCAATCCCGCCGCGCCTCCGCCGATGATGATCACATCGTTCATGATTTTATTTCTGTCCGCTGATGGAGTGCTCATACGCGTACTGAATGGCGCTCTGCGCTCCAAAGTAGTTGTTGTAGCTGGCGTCCGGGTCCACGATGTTGCTGGTGTGCGTCCGGCTGTTGGTGAAGTGGACGCAGAACTGGCCGGTATAGCCGTTGTTGGGGATGCGGTCGCCGGAATAGTTATGGGGAATGCCGTACACAGAAGCGCAGAAGGTGCGCCCGCCTACGGTGACCCAGGTGGGACGGCGGCGGTAGGACTGCAGCTCGGATTCGCGGTCCTCGATCTCCTGGGGCTTGCTGACGCCGTAGATGGTGCAGATGGCGGCGGTATCGGCGGTGTCCACAGGCTCGCAGTCGGCATGGTTGCCGCCGTAGAGGCGTTGGGCCTTGAAGGAGATGCCGGTGTACACGTCGGTCAGGATGGCCACGGCGCCGTTGGGCCAGATTTCCTGAATACCGCCGTTGAACCAGTCGATCTTTTCCACGGGATAAAGCGTGACGGAGGTAGAGGAGCCGTTGACATACTGGCTGGCAGTGCCGCCGTTATAGCCGGGCGCGACGGTGACGATGGGCTGAGTGCCGTAGAGGGCCTGCTGGGTCTGGATGCCCGCGATGCCGTCGGTGGTCAGGCCCCTGGCCTGCTGGAAGGCGCGCACAGCGGTGACCGTGGTATCCTTGTAATTGCCGTCCACTTCGGGGCCGGCCAGGTAACCCAGCTGATACAGCCTGTACTGCAGGGCGTATACGTCGTCGCCGGAATCACCCTTGGCCAGGCTGCGGTAGCTGGTAGTCGGCACGGTCACGGGGGCGGAAGGATTGGCCTTCCGCGCGTTCTTTTCGGCCTGGGTCAGCACATGGATGCAGTCGCCGCGCACCCAGCCGGTCACCTTGCCGTAACGGATATTGAACCAATAGTAGTTATTGTTTTTCGCGGGATCAGGCACGGTGTACTTGCCCAGGTAGGTCACTTCGGTGTTGGCCTTGTCGATCATGTAAATATCGCGGCCGCTCATGGAAGCGCTGGCGCGGATGTTCACCCGGTCCAACGTGGTGACAGCCAGGTCGCTCAGGTCTTCCAGCACCGGCGCGGCGGTGGGCACGGCGGTGGTGCCGGGGATCGGAGTCGGGGTGGCGTTCATGGCGTCGTATTCCGCATTGCTCAGGACACGGGCGTAGCCGCCGTGGAGCCAGCCGATCTGGTTGCCGTAGGTCACCTGATACCAGGTGATCTGGTTCTTGGTGCCCAGGCCGGTGGTCTGGGTGGTGGTGAAGCGCATCACGCTGCCCAGCGGCACCTGGCCGATGGCCGTAGCTTTTGTGCTGGGGCTCTGACGAATATACACCTTATCCGCTGTGGTCATGATATAATTGCTGTTGCCGGGCCGCGGGGTGGCGGGACCGGGCGTGGGAGTAGCGACCTTGCCGGACTTCCGGAATTCCTCCAGCTGCCATTCGGCCAGCTCGTACACGCAGTCGCCGCGCAGGTAGCCCCGCAGGCCATCCGTGGTCTGCACGGGATACCAGTCGTAGCCATTCCTGACCACCGCGCTGATCTGGGGCAGCACGGTGCCCTTCTGCTTGATCTGGCCCACGATTTCGCCATCCGTATAGGGGTTGGCGCGCAGCCACACGCCAGACACCTTCGTGGCCACATAACCGATACCGGTACCGGGACCCGCGGTAGGCAGCGCGGGGGTAATGGCTTTGCCCTGCGCGTCGCAGACCTGAGCCATGGTGGCCAGGATAAAGCCGAACGTGCCCTTTTCGGGCCAGAACACTTCATACCAGGTTTCCAGCGAAGCGCCGTTTTTGGTGGTCACGTTGAAGTAGGGCAGCACGGTATCCTTCGCCAGCTGGGCGATAGTATTGCCGCCGGGGGTGGAGCGCAGATTCACGCCGCCCTTGAGCAGCTTGATATAGCCTTGTCCGCCACCGGGAACCAGGGGATTGGGCGTGGCAGTCACGACCACGGCGGGCGGCTGAGTAGGCGCGGAGACGATATTGCCCTGGGCGTCGCAGTAGCTGAAGCAGTCGTTGCGGATATAACCGGTGATGTTGTTTTCCTTCACCTGCACCCAGACGAAGCCGTCGATCACGGCCGTGGGGCCGTCGTAGTAGGGCAGCACCTTGCCAATAGTCAGCTTGGATTTATCCGTGACGGTGAGGATCTCACCGTTGGGGGTCTTGCGGATATTGACCTTGTCCTTGATCAGCTTCACATAGCCCTTCACGCCTGCGGGCAGGACGGCGGGGGTGGGAGAGGCGGTCACAACCACCCCGTCGGGGAGCTGATAGTTGGGCAGTTCATAGGAGCTGAGCACCCGCAGGGATGTGGCGGGCAGGTAGCCCATGGTGTCGCCGTTCTTGATAAAGTACCAATCATTGGCCGTAAAGCTGGTGGGCCTGGACAGGATGGTGACCACGGTATTCTGCCGCAGCACGCCGACCGTGGTGCCGCCGGGCGTCTGGCGCATGTTCACGCCGTCCACCAGCACCAGACCATAGTTGGTATTGCCCTGGGGAGCGGCGGTGGGCGCCGCGGTGGGCAGGCCGGTGGGCACATACCAGGGGGCGGGGGTCGCCGTCACGGTGGAATTGACGAGGATGAAATAATCGCCGTGGATATAGCCGGTATAGGTGCGGTTAGGATTCTGGGGCGTGCCGCCCTTGACCTTGTACCAGGTGATCTTGCCCTTGGTCTGCACGTCCAGCACGGTCATGGTCCATCCATAGGGCAGCCGGGCCCAGAAATCGCCCGCTGTGGACATATCCTTGCGGAAAAACACGTTGTCCTGGGTGACCATGCCCAGGGTCTGTCCGGCGACGAGGGTCGGCGCGGTATAGGCCGTGGGAACAGGCGCCACGTAAGCCGGGGCGGCAGTGGGCTGGATCACAGGCGCTGCCGTGGGCTGGACGACACCGGTCTGCGGATTGATATAGCCGGTCTGCGAAACGCGCTGATACGTGCCCTCACGGATGTAGCCTTCATTCCCGTCATACCCGATCCGCAGCCATTCGTAAGCGTCCTTCGTGGAGAAGGGAACGATTTCAAAGTAAGGCACCAGCGTGCCCTTGGGGATCGTAAAGCCGATGGGGGAACCGGCGGCCTCGTTGTAGATGGCGGCGTTATCCGTGATAATGAACACATAGCCAAGCACCGTGCCGGTGGGGATGATTTTGGGAATGGTGCCGCTTCCCGACGATTCGGACGGCGCGAATTGGGTATAGGTGCTGTTCTGCTCCAGGTTTTCGTTATCGGCATGGAAATAATTCCCCTGAATGAAGCTGTAAAGCTCTTCCTCAGCAGGGGTCATCTCTTTGATATAGTAGGCCATCACATACCCCGTCTGATAATTCACGGGATCGTTTTCGCCCACGCCGATATTGGCCTGCACGAGATACCAGCGCTGATTGCCCCTCATTTCGCTGCCCAGGATCTCAACGACCCAGTATTCCGGCAGGCGGGCGATCGGATAATTCGCGGTGTCGTTGGTGTTCGGTTCGCGGCGGAAATTCACCACCCGCTCCCCTCCGACGCTTGGAATGACCACATACCCGTGGTTCGCCTCAGCCTGCACAGCGGGCAGCAAAGACAGCGCCAGCGCAAGGAACAGCACGGCGGAAAGCAACCGCTTGAACAAACCTGTCTGCTTCATAGAAACCAACACTCCATCCACATGTGTTTTCCCGGCGTTCGGGCCGGTTCACTCTGGAATACGACAAAAAGTGAAATTTCGACCTTTCTGTTACATTCTATTACATTTTTGTTACAAGGTCAAGAGTTTTTATAAATTTTGTTACAATTTTTAGAACGGATCGTTAGATTCATTTTCTTTTCCTGAAGCATGATTTATGATATACTATAATAGAAAAAATAGAGGGATTTAAAAGAGGAGGCGCGCGCGTGGATATTATTTCTATTTTGGAAGACAAAAAGCGCGGCCGGGCTTTGAGCCGTGAGCAGATCGCGTATTTTGTCAAGGGCGCGGCGGACGGGTCCATCCCTGATTACCAGCTGACGGCGCTGCTGATGGCCATCCGCTTAAACGGCATGGACGCGCGGGAAACCGCAGACCTGACCATGGAAATGGCGGCGTCCGGGCATATGCTCGACCCCGACGTGGGCGGCGTTCCGGTAGACAAACACTCCACCGGCGGCGTGGGCGACACCACCACCCTGGTGCTGGCTCCCCTGGTGGCGGCCTGCGGCGGCAAGGTGCTGAAAATGAGCGGGCGCGGCCTGGGCCACACCGGCGGCACCATTGATAAGCTGGAAAGCATTCCCGGTATGCGGGTGGAGCTGCCGGAGGAAGTATTTGTTTCCATCGTCCGCTGTGTTGGGTGCGCGGTGGTGGGCCAAAGCCCGCAGCTCGCCCCGGCGGACAAACGGCTCTACGCCCTGCGGGACGTGACCGCGACGGTGGATTCGATCCCCCTGATCGTCAGCAGCATCCTGTCCAAGAAATTCGCGGCGGGGGCGAAAGCCATCGTGCTGGACGTAAAGGCCGGGTCCGGCGCCATCATGCCGACCCTGGAGGCTTCGATCGATTTGGCGAAGGCTATGGTGGACATCGGCAGCCACGCGGGCAGGAAGATCATCGCGGTGGTCAGCGGCATGGAAGAGCCGCTGGGCTCCCATGTGGGCAACGCCCTGGAAGTGAAGGAAGCCATCGACATTCTTTCCGGCCGCGCGGCGGGTCCGCTCAAGCGGGTAAGCCTTTTCCTGGGCAGCCAAATGCTGGTGGCCTCGGGCGTAGCGAAAACCGAAGAAGAAGCGCTGGCTATGCTGAATGACGCGCTGAACAGCGGCGCGGGTCTGCAAAAGCTGAAAGAAATGATCACCGCCCAGGGTGGCGACTGCCGGGTCTGCGACGACGTTTCCCTGCTGCCCCAGGCACCGGTGCTGTATCCGGTCAAGGCGCGGCAGGATGGTTATCTTTCCCACGTCAACGGCACGGCCCTGGGCTTGGCCGCCCAGCGCATGGGAGCGGGCCGCATCAGCAAAACGGATATCATTGATCCCGCCGTCGGCTTCGTGATGGAAAAGCGCATCGGCGATTTCGTGAAAACCGGAGACGTGGTGTGCACCCTCCACGCCGCCAGCCAACAGAACGCCAAAGAAACCGAACAGCGCATTCTGGACGCGCTGACATTTGCGAATGAACCCGCCCCCAAAGCCCGGCTGCTCTACGCCCTGGTGAAGCCCGAGGGCGTGACGGAGCTCAGTGAATAACCGTCCGAGGATAGAGTTCAGAGTGGAGAGTTTAGAGCGCAGATAAAGTTTGTCTGCCAGAATACCTTGTTATCACAGTAGAATAACTTTACTCTAAACTCTAAACTTTTCACTCTCAAAACTGCTCCCCGCGTCTGCCTATATTTATCTATTGCCGGAGGCATGACTCCCTATGCGAATCGACCTGACGTCGCCTGTTGAACTGTGGCATTGCAGGATCCCCACGCCGGATGATCCTGTATTGACCATGCAGATTTACAACATGAGCGATAAAGACGTGCGCAGTATCCAGGTCTGCGTGCACTGCTATGACGCCGAAGGGGACCAGTATGCCCGCCACGTGGAACGGCTGCAGGGCATTGACGGTCCCGGCCGGCATGTGTTCGAAGCCTCCCTTGAGGTGGAAGAAGCGGAATATGCCCAGGACCTGGAAGTCATCATCGAAAAGGTCTGGTTCGACGATAACACCGTCTGGCGCAAGGGACTGGCCGAGCCGATGGAATTCAAGCCCTCTCCCCTGCTGAGCGGGCCGCAATTGCAGGTGATGCAGGAATTGGCCGGGCCCGACGCCGCCAGCTATCCCAGCGATCAGGGGGCGGTATGGGTGTGCGTCTGCGGACGCCCCAACTCCGCCCACGAGGATACCTGCCGCCGATGCCGACGCGACAAGCACGCCATTTTTACCAAGCTGAACGAAGCCTCCATTGAGCGCGTGCTGTTCACGCGCCAATCCGCCATCGAGGATGAACAGCGTCGGCAGCGTGAGGATGCCCGCCGTCAGGCCGCTGTCAAGGAAGCCCGGCAGCGCCGTCTGCGCCGGAGGCGCCGGATCATTCTGACCACCCTCATTTCCATCCTGCTGGTGATTGGCCTGATCTACGGGATCTATTTCCATGGCATTCCCTATTACCGTTATTATCAGGCCAACCGCACCCTGGAAAACGGCCAGTTTGATTCCGCGAAGGCCCAGTTCCTGGCCCTGGCCGATTACCGCGACAGCGCCAGCCTGGCCCTGGAATGCGATTACCGCGCCGCCATGAACGCCCTGAACGGCGGCACCTTCACTTCCCTCCGCGCCGCTCAGAACGGCTTCGACGCCCTGGGCGACTACAAGGACAGCGCCACCCGCGCCCAGGAAGCCCGGTATGTGTACGCGGAAAAGCTGCTGGCCTCCGGCAACTGGGCGGACGCCATCGCGCTGTACGAATCGGTGCCCAATTACAGCAACGCCCGGATGCGCCGCAGCCAGGCGGAATACGAATGGGCGCTGGACCTGATGAGCAAAAAGCAATATGAGGAAGCGCGGGACAAGTTCATGTCCCTGGGCTCCTTCCAGAATTCCGAATCCAACGCCAAGGAATGTCTGTATCTGCCCGCTGTGGAAGCCATCGACAGCGATGGCGACCCGTTGGCCGCCATCGAAGCCTTTACTGAGCTGGGCGATTACCGGGATTCTCCCATCCAGCTCCAGCGGGCATATTACGCGGCGGGCGATGCGGCCTTCCGCGAATCCGATTATGAAGCCGCCGCTGAATACTTCCTGGCCGCCGGAGATTACTCCGACGCTTACCGCCGGGCTGCGGCCTGCCTGTACACCCCCGCCGTGACCGCCATGAACGAGGGCGATTATCAACGGGCCGCCGAGATGCTGGAAAAAATCAGCGGCTACCAGGATTCCCGCGCGCTGCTGATGCAATGCTACTACTATATTGGCGCCGCGCTGATGGCCGACGGCGAATACGCCCGCGCCGTGGAATACTTTGACAAAGCCCCCGATCTGCTGGCAGCCCAGGAAGCCAAAAAGGAATGCGTTTACCGTCCGGCCCTGATGATGCTGGAGGAGGGCGACCAGGAAGGCGCGCTGGCGCTGCTGCAAACCATTTCGGATTACGGCAATGCCACAGCCTACATCAATCAAATCCTCTATGACCGCGCCATGACGCAGATGGAGCAGGAGGATTATGAAAGCGCCGCCGCGCTGCTGCGCCAGGTGGGCGAATACCAGGACGCCGTGTCGCAGCTGGCCACCGCCCTGACCAACGCCGCCCAGAAGCGGATCGACAACGGCCAGTATGAGCAGGCCATCACCCTCGTATCCGAAGGCAGCGAAAATGAAGCCGTGCAGGAAGCCCTGCGCCGGGCGCGCTATCTGCTGGCCATGGAGCTGAAGGATCAGAGCGACTACGAAACCGCCCGCGGACTGTTTGAATCGCTGAATGACTATGAGGACGCGGCAGACCAGTACCGTCAGTGCGTATACCTGCTGGCGCTGCAAAAGGTGGACGAAGGCGACCTTGCCACCGCCATGGATTTGCTTGCCGCTATCGAGCAGGAGGACGCCGCCGCCCGCAGCGCGCTGCATGAATTAGCTTACCGGGCGGGTGAAGAAGCCGTGGATGCCAACGATATGGCGGCAGCCGCCGCCATGTTCGAGCGGGCAGGGGATTACCGGGATGCGCAGGCGCGGGCCCAGGAATGCGCCGACGCTTACTGCGCCGCCGCTTATGAAACCGCCCAGGCCGCGCAGGCGCAGAAGGATTACCTGACCGTGATCGAAGTGCTGGCTCCCTTGCAGGAGGGCTTCCTGACGGAGAAATACGCTGACATTCCATCCATGTACAAGGACGCCTGCTACCTCTACGCCAACGAACTGTATAACGATCGTCAGCCCTTCGAGGCGCTGAAATACTACAAGCTGATTCCCGATTACCGGGATGTGACCTCCTACCGCCTCGAGCGGGCGGTGTATAAGCTGATGGGCCAGTGGGAAACGGATAAAGGGCAGACGTTTGAATTCCGGGAGGACGGCTCGTGCAGTCTGCTTGGCGAAGAAGCCTACTACTACGTACCCAACATGTACGCGGTGAATACCGGCGACGAACCCAACCCCACCACGCTGACCTACGAAATCGTGTCCCAGAAGCAAAGCGCTCTCACCCTGCGCAATACCAAAACCAGAACCCTTTACCGCCTGACCCGCATAGAGGAAGAAGCCATCTGACCATGGAAAACGAAAACGTCAGCATACCTTCCCGTCGCGAAAGCCGCCGGTTCCAGCCCTTCCAATCCTATCGGATGTGGCCGGACGCAAAGCACCTGGACGTCCTGGACGGCGTCCGGGTGCTTTGCATCCTGCTGGTCGGCTGGTTCCATATCTGGCAGCAGAGCTGGCTGGCGCCCCAATTTGAGGTGCTGGGCGAATTTGTCAGCCTGGATTTTTTGCTGCGCTCGGGGTATATCTGGGTAGACGGGCTGCTGCTGCTCAGCGGTTTTCTGCTGTATCTGCCCTACACGCAGGCGGGTAGCAGGCTGCCCGCCGTCGGCGCGTTTTACAAGCGGCGGCTCATCCGCATCCTGCCCTCCTATCTGCTGTGCGTGGTGCCGATGTTTGTTTTCAGCTGCGTCCGGGGTGATTATCCGCAGACGTCCGACGCGGTGCTGGACATTCTGTCCCACCTGACCTTCACCCATAACCTGTTTTATTTCAGCTATTTCCGTTCCCCCCTGAACGGCGCGCTGTGGACGCTGGCGGTGGAAATGCAGTTTTATGTGCTGTTTCCCTTCCTGGCCCGGACGTTTCGGAAGCTGCCCGTCGTCACCTATTTTGCCATGGCGGGCGCGGCCTTCGCGTTTCGGTATTATGCCTCCCGGCAGCCGGACACCAGCATGTATTTCAACCAGCTTCCCGCGTTCCTGGACGTATATGCCAATGGATTCGTGGCCGCGTCAGTGTTCGCAGCCCTGCGCAAGCGGCTGGGCAATGAGCCGGACGCGAAGATCCGCCTGTTCTTTACGGTGCTGGTGATTTTCTGCGTTTCGGTGCTCACGCGCATCGCCCAGGCCCAGGCCTATTCCCCTACCCAGGAGCTCATCCGTCAGGGGCAGATGGACCGCCGCTTTTCTCTGTCCGCCGCGCTTGCCTGCCTGATGGTCTGCGCCGCGTTCAGCCTGCCCGCGATGCGATTCCTGCTGGGCAACAAGGTGATGCACTTTCTTTCGCTCATTTCCTTCCAGTTTTATATTTATCACCAGATGCTGGCGGTAAAGCTGAAGGAATGGGGCTTTCCCCCCAGCGATTCCTCCCAGCCCTGGATGGACGGCGATTACCGTTGGCAATTGACCTACACCATCTGCTGCTTCGTGTTCGCCCTTGTTCTCGCCGCTCTCATCACCTTCCTGTTTGAACGCCCCATCGCCCGCGTCCTGCGCCGCAGAACGAAGGCGGAAAAGTGAACGGCCGGACCGCTTCGATGATCCCCGAAGCCGCCCGGTTTTTTTATGCCATTCCATGGATTTTTGAAAATGTAGGTTTTCAAGCGAAGAAAAATATAGTATAATAGCACAAAAAGGCGCTTTCCGGCGAAGGCCGGCTGATTTGTCCCAGCGCATGGATGTGGAGGAATGGCCATGTTTGGAAGAATGATGAACAATTATTATTACGGAAAAAGCGGCAAAGGCGATTTCCGGAAGGAGGATCTGCCCCGCAACCGCTGGCAGCTGTTTTGGGAAATGCTGCGGGTGCGCTTTGCCGCGCTGTGCCGCCTGAATCTGATGACGGTGGCGGCGTGGCTGCCGCTGATCATCCTGATCGGCTACTGCGTTACCACGCTGATGAACGTGATGATGGTGCGCACCGAATACGCCGCCTATGTGGATACCGGCGATGTGGGCCAGCTGACGGAGGAACAGATCAAGGTGCTGTCCGGCATGGACCTGGATGTGTGGATGGTAGAGATGGCCCGCAGCCTGCTGAGCACGTTCTGCCTGTGGTGCATCCCCTGTATCGCTATCACCGGCCCGGTGCAGGCGGGTCTGGCCTATGTAACCCGCAACTGGAGCCGTGACGAGCATGCCTTCATCTGGGCGGACTTTAAGGATGCGGTGAAGGAAAACTGGAAGCAGGGGCTGCTGGTGTCCGTTATCACGTCGGTGGTACCCATCATCCTGTATGTAGGGTATCAGTTCTACGGCCAGCAGGCGGCCACGAACGTGCTGTTCATGGTGCCGCAGATGCTGATCGTGGTCGTCAGCATCGTGTGGATGCTGGGCGTCACGTTCATGTATCCCATGATGGTATCGTATAAGGTCACGTTCCCGCAGCTTGTGCGCAACAGCCTGATCATGGCCGTGGGCCGTCTGCCCCAGACCGTGGGCATCCGTCTGATCATGCTGGTGCCCACCGCCATCTGCATTGCCATCTTCATGTTTACCGGCGCGCTGCTGGCCCTGCTGGCGCTGGGCGCGTACTACATCCTGATTGGCTTCGCCATGGCGCGGTTCGTCTATGCCAGCTACACCAACGGTGTGTTCGATAAGTTCATCAACTCCCGTATGGAGGGCGTGCAGGTCAACCGCGGCCTGGCCACCGAGGTGGACGAGGACGACGAAGAGGACGAGGAAAACGACAAACCCCAGGAATAAGGATTTGCGGAAAGAAACAGGCCGCCTCACGGTTTGTGAGGCGGCCTCGCTGTGTTTTGCGGTTTTTCCGAAGCATCAACTGATCAGAGACCTTCCGAAAAGAATAGCTCCGATTCAGTCCACCAGTCCCTGAAGTAGACGGTGTATTGGTTTTCGCCGTTTTCCATGGGTTCTGTAACGGTCAGCTGATCGGTTTCGGCGTCATACGATACTTTACCGGTTGTATCGGGAGAGCCGAAGCACACCGTCCAGCCTTCACCGTCCGCGTACCAGGTCAGCGGCACGCCCGTTCCTTCGGGCAGGGTGATCATCTCCCCGGTGCCGTCGCTTTTGATCGTCAGCTGCGTGTAGGTTTCGCTGGCTTTCTCGCCCTCTTTGCGCCACACGCCCACGATCTCGTCAAAGCTCCCATACGGCTCCTCGCCGATGAAGCCGGTCTCCTCCTGGGGATCATACAGGCCGTAATAGGGCAGCTCCTTCACATCCTCGCCGTATGCGTACAGGTGCGCCCACATCAGGAAGTCTTCGGGCAGCTTTTCCACCGGCGTGCCGGGCAGGTACAGCAGCATGTCGTTGCCCGCTTTCAGGCCGTAAGGCTCGCAGGTCACAAACCGCATGCCGTCCTCGATCGCCTCGGGCACCTGGCCCTCGTCCAGTTCCACTTCGTCCACATGGATTTTCCAGGTGTATTCATCCGCCTGTTCGTCCAGGGTCATTCTGCCATGGAACAGGCAGCCGTACACGGTGCCGTCGGGGTAGGCTTCGTCCGCCTCGCCCATTTCGCTGTCGTGGAATTCACCGGTAAACGTGCCGTCTTCCTCGATCCAGATGCAGGTGTACCACCCGCCGACGCCGCTGCTGAACGTCCAGTCCAGTTCATCCAGATCGGCAAAGGACAGGGCCGGCTGTGCTTCCGCCGCGGCCAGGCAGGCGGTCAGGAGCATGGCAAGCGTCAGCGTCAGGCAAATCAGTTTTTTCATGCTTTTCCTTCTTTCCGGCGGGAGTTTCTTCTTCCCGCTCCGCGATTAAAACGTTCGGCACATCCCGTTTCTTCCCGGAGGAAAAACTTTTCATGCCGTTGCGCCCTGTGCCACAATATCGCCACCGTTTGGGGGTGTACTTTTGGCGGGGATTGCGGTATGATAAAAAGCGGAGAGGTTTTTTCATTCTGGCAAAGAGAGGGATCATGCTTTGTATACTGAACAGGATTACAGCGATATTTGCGCCCAGATCAAGCAGCGCAGGCTGCTGCTGAGCATCCCTGCGGCGCTGCTGCTGGCGGGGGTGATCGTGTCGTTTGTGTTCCGCGTCCGGTGGATCACCACGGCGCTGTCGCTGGTGCTGGGGGCGGGCATCATTTTTTGCGAAGGGCTGCTGCTGTCCCCGCTGCGGGCTTACCGGCGGCATCTGAACGACGTGCTCCACGGCAGGACGCGCACCACCACCGGCGCGTTCAAGGAAATGGAAGAAGTCGCCGTGGACCGGGACGGGGTAAAGTATTACCCCATGATGCTGAGCGTCGGGAACATGGACGACCCGGAGGACGACCGGCTGTTCTACTACGACGCCAATCTGCCCCGCCCAGACTGGAAGCACGGCGATATGCTCACCGTGACCGCCCATGACAAAGCCCTCGGCGCATGGGCGCGGGCTTGAAAAAAAATGAGTTGCCGCCTGAGCAAAGGAAGTTCAGGCGGCACTGTTTTGTTATCTTCCTGTAAAAATATCAATTCGTTGGTTGGGACGAAGCTCCGCTGCTGATGCCCGTACCGGTCACTTCCAGGATTGTCAAAGAGCTTTACTGCACAGCGGAGAAACCATTTTCCAGATCAGCTAAAATATCGTCGATATGCTCGGTGCCGATGGAGAGGCGGATGGTGTTGGGCTTGATGCCCTGATCCAGCAGTTCCTCCAGGCTCAGCTGGGAATGGGTGGTGGAAGCCGGATGAATGACCAGGCTCTTCACATCCGCCACGTTCGCCAGCAGGGAGAAGATTTGCAGATGATCAATGAAGGCCCAGGCTTCCCGCTGTCCGCCCTTGATTTCAAAGGTGAAGATGGACGCGCCGCCATTGGGGAAATAGCGCTCATACAGCGCATGGTCGGGATGGTCCGGCAGAGAAGGATGATTGACCTTTTCCACCAACGGGTGATGGCTCAGGTATTCCACCACTTTCCTGGTGTTCTCCGCGTGGCGCTCCAGCCGGAGGGACAGCGTTTCCACCCCTTGCAGCAGCAGGAAAGCATTGAAGGGGGAAATGGCCGCGCCGGTATCCCGCAGCAGAATGGCCCGGATATAGGTCACGAACGCCGCGGGGCCCACCGCGTCGTAGAAGGATACCCCGTGGTAGCTGGGATTCGGCGCGGCGATGTTGGGATATTTTCCGCTGGCCTTCCAGTTAAACTTTCCGCTTTCCACGATGATGCCGCCCAGAGTGGTGCCATGACCGCCAATAAACTTGGTGGCGGAATGCACCACGATGTCCGCACCGTGCTCGATGGGACGGATCAGGTAGGGCGTGCCGAAGGTGTTGTCGATCACCAGGGGCAGGCCGTGCTTGTGGGCGATGGCCGCGATGGCGTCGATATCCGGAATATCGCTGTTGGGATTGCCCAGGGTTTCCAGATAGATGGCCCGGGTGTTTTCCTGAATGGCGCTTTCCACCTCGCCCAGGTTATGGGCATCCACAAAGGTGGTGGTGACGCCATACTGGGGCAGGGTGTGGCCCAGCAGGTTGAAGCTGCCGCCATAGATGGTTTTCTGCGCCACGATATGCCCGCCATTGGCAGCCAGGGCTTCAATGGTGTAGGTGATTGCTGCCGCCCCGGAAGCCACCGCCAGCGCCGCGCTGCCGCCCTCCAAAGCCGCCAGGCGCTTTTCCAGCACCTCCTGGGTGGAGTTGGTCAGCCTGCCGTAAATGTTCCCCGCGTCCGCCAGCCCGAAACGGTCCGCCGCGTGCTGGCTGCTGTGGAATACATATGAGGTGGTCTGATAAATCGGCACCGCGCGGGCATCGGTGGCGGGGTCAGCCTGTTCCTGTCCTACATGAAGCTGCAAGGTTTCAAACTTATACTGAGACATGATCGTTTTCTCCTTTTCTTTTTTTCGGTTTTTTACCGTCCCCCCCGGAATAGAAAAATCCGGGGGCTTTTTCCACGAAGCTCCCGGACAAATGGCAGTCAAACGCGGGATCAGCATCCCCGCGAAATCATTTGAAAGCGCGGCGCAAACAGCCGAACGCCCCTGCCACGGAACATGTCCGGGAGATCAGCATTCGACACCACATCATTCCATCCTGTGTTTTCAGCATGTTTTGCGCCTCCTTTCAATTGAATGACTGTATATTACCATCAAAAGTCTACTATGTCAATAGATAATTTATATTTTTTAAAATAATCTTTCTTTTTTATATCAACAGTCTTTGAACAGGCATTCATTGCTCCCGTGACAAAAAATCTGCCAACAAAAAAACGAGGTAAATAATACTTATCGACTCATTATCTGCTTCTTGTGCAGATGACCCAATGCAAATACACAAAAAAAGCAGGGATACTATTTCCTTTTTCATGCCCTTTGCATATAATGGATACACAGTCGCAGGCTGTGCAGCCGGTCAGATTGCCGCTGTCCGGCCTGTTTTCCGGAGGATTAAGTGGACTGGTCGTTTATTGCTTCCCATGTATGGGATTATGCAGGCGGCGCGTGGGTGACGCTGCGGTTCGGGCTGTATGGGGTGCTGTGCTCCTTGGCGCTGGGGATGCTTTGCTGCCTGGCGCGTTATTTTCGTGTGCCCGTTTTTCGGCAGATCGCGGCAGGATACATTGAACTGGCCCGAAACACACCGCTGTTGGTGCAGCTCTTTTTTCTGTATGCCGGTCTGCCCAGAGTGGGCATCCGTTTCAGTGCGGAAGCCTGCGCCGTGATCGGCCTTACGTTTTTAGGCGGCGCGTATATGGCGGAAGCATTCCGCAGCGGCCTGGATGCTGTGGACAAAGCGCAGGTAGAGGCCGGGGCGTGCATCGGCCTGACCCGGAAACAGAATATCCGCTATGTGGTTTTTCCCCAGGCGCTTGCAACGGCGGCGCCCGCCCTGTTTGCCAATGTGATTTTCCTCATTAAAGAAACCAGCGTGTTTTCCGTGCTGGCCATGATGGACTTAATGAACGTGGCGGATACCCTGCGCACCAGCGGCGGGCGCACGGTGGAGGTGCTGTTCATGCTGGTGGCGGCCTATCTGATCATTCTGCTGCCTGTGTCTGTGATCGCAACGATGGTGGAAAGGAGGCTCCGCTATGCAGGATTTGGGGATCAGCGTTCTGTTTAAGGGCATCAATTTTCAGCGGCTCCTGGGCGGCCTCTGGGTCACGCTGCGCTTAGCCCTCATCACCATCGGGCTTTCCTGCCTGTTCGGTCTGCTGTTCGGGCTGCTGATGCTATCCAAACGGAAAATCGTCCAGTTTTTCTGCCGGGTGTGGCTGGAGATCGTGCGCTTCATGCCCCAGCTGGTGCTGCTGTATCTGGTGTATTTCGGCTTTGCCCGCCTGTTCGGCTGGGATTTGGACGGGGAAACCAGCGCCGTGATCGTGTTCACCTTCTGGGGCACGGCGGAAATGGGCGATCTGATTCGCGGAGCCCTCACCTCCATTCCCCCGCATCAAACGGAATCAGCGGCAGCCATAGGCCTGACAAAAGGCCAGGTTTATCTGTACGTGCTGATTCCGCAAACCCTGCGCCGCCTGCTGCCGCAGGCCATCAACCTGTCCACCCGCATCATCAAAACCACGGCGTTGGTGAAGATGATCAACGTGACAGAGGTTTTGAAAGTAGGGCAGCAGATCATCGGCCAGTTTTACAGGCAGCCCGACGCCGCGTTCTGGGTGTATTTCGTAATTTTCCTGCTTTACTTCCTGGTATGCTGGCCCTTCTCTCTATTGGCAAAACAGCTTGAAAAACGCTGGGCATGAAGGGGTGTGTGCAAATATGTCTGATACGATTCTTCGAGTCAACGATATTCACAAGTCCTTTGACGGCACCGGCGTGCTCCGGGGCGTTTCGCTGGAAATCCGGGAAGGCGAAGTGGTTGTGATCGTAGGCCCCAGCGGGTGCGGAAAAAGCACGCTGCTTCGTTGCATCAACGGTCTGGAAACCATTGACAAGGGCGAAATCTGGCTGCGGGATGAAAAAATATCGGGCCGCGTAAAGGACCTGCATGTGGTGCGCCAGAAGATCGGTATGGTCTTTCAAAGCTACGATCTGTTCCCCCATATGAAGGTGATGGACAATCTGCTCCTCGGCCCCACCAAAGCCTTGGGCAAGCCCCGGCAGGAAGTGGAACGGGAAGCGCTTCAGCTGCTGGAGCGTGTGGACCTTAAGGAAAAAGCGCACGTCTATCCCCGCACCCTGTCCGGCGGGCAGAAGCAGCGCGTGGCCCTGGTGCGCGCCATGCTGATGCATCCGGAGATTCTGCTGCTGGATGAAATCACAGCGGCCCTTGACCCGGAAATGGTCAGCGAAGTGCTGAACGTCGTCATCGACCTGGCCCGGGGCGGCATGACCATGGCCATCGTGACCCATGAAATGCGTTTTGCCGAGGCCGTGGCGGATCGGGTGCTGTTCCTGGAGGAAGGCGTGGTGCTGGAAGAAGGAACACCGGAAGCGTTTTTCCACGCTCCCGCAACGGAACGGGCGCAGCGCTTTCTGCAAAGCTTTACCTATGCTTCCAAACGGGGCTAAGCTGAAGTACAGCCAAAAAACAATATAGGGGATTGACAATCAAAGAGGTTTGACATATAATCCATATAATCCATTGAGTTGGTAGGCAATTTGTCAGGGATGACCTGACCGAGAAAGGAGACGGAACACATGAAGCAGCAGATGATGATGTGTTGTTGTATGTGCGGCTCTTTGCGTCCGTCTCGCCGGGAGCTCTGTTTGCGGTGATTCCGTATCGGAGCAATAATCGCTTTCCCAGGAGCCGGACAAAATATGTCCGGCTCTTTTCATTTACGCGGAAAGGAAGATCAAAGATGCTTCACATCAGCCGTGCCACAGACCGATGTTTCTCCATCTAAGAAAACAGGAAACAGAATTCCCCAAATGAAAGATTGATGAAAAATGAAAGGAAGGTATTATTCCATGAAGAAGCTGAACAAGATTTTTGCCCTGACCCTGGCTCTGGCGCTCGTTTTCTCCCTGACCGTTTCCGCCTCCGCGGAAGGCTATCGCACCCTGGATGAAATCAAAGCCAGCGGCAAGCTGGTGATCGGTCTGTTCTCCGATAAGAAACCCTTCGGCTACATCGACGAATACGGCGAATATCAGGGCTATGACGTGTATCTGGCCCGTCGGCTGGCGGAAGACCTTGGCGTGGAGCTGGTGCCCGTTTCCCTGGACGCTCCCAACCGCATCGAATTCCTGCAGTCCTTCAAGGTGGACATCGTGCTGGCGAACTTCACCTATACGGAAGAACGCGCCACCCAGGTGGATTTTGCCCTGCCCTACATGAAGGTGGCTTTGGGCGTGGTCAGCCCCGACGGCGCGCTGATCACCGATGTGGAGCAGCTGAACGGGAAAACCCTGATCGTTTCCAAGGGCACCACCGCCGAAACCTTCTTTGAGCAGAATTATCCAGAAGTGAAGCTGGCCAAGTACGACAGCTACACGGAAGCGTATATCGCGCTGCTGGATGGCCGGGGCGACGTCCTCTCCACCGACAACACCGAAGTGCTGGCCTGGGCCATTGAAAACCCCGGCTTCACCGTGGGCATCGAATCCCTGGGCAGCCTGGACACCATCAACCCCGCCGTGTCTCAGGGAAATGAAACGCTGCTGAACTGGATCAATGAAGAAATCGTGAAGCTGGGTGAAGAAAACTTCTTCCATGCGGACTATGAAGCCACCCTGCGCGAAACCTATGGCGAAAACGCCGATGCGGACAGCCTGGTGGTGGAAGGCGGCGTGATCTGACAGACGCTTCCGGGCAGCGCCTTCAAGCGCAGGCGAAAGATAAACAAATCGGATGCAGCAATGAACTGCATCCGATTTGATCATTTTGGGGCCAGGTCAATCCGGCACCGGCATATCTTCAAGCTCCGGCTGCGGGGCTGCCCGATCGATCAGACTTTGCAGCGTGATGCCGCCCAGGTAATCGGTCATCACTTTGTTCAAGCCTGTCCACATGGACAGCGTCATGCAGTAGGAACACCGATCGCATAAATTCGGGTTGGTTTCCAGACATTGTACAGGCGCAAGAGAGCCTTCCATGGCTTTCAGCACCTGCAGAACCGTCGCATCTCCCGCGCTCGGAATCAGGCGGTATCCTCCCTGACGGCCTCTCGCCGCCAAAAGAAGACCGGCCTGGCTGAGCTGCATCCCGATCTGATCCCCATATTTCTTGGAAATCTGCTGCCGCCTTGCTATATCCTTCATGGCCACATATCCGTTTCCCTGGTGCATGGCAATATCCAGCAAAATCCGCACGGCATAGCGTCCCCGCGTTGAGATTTTCATAGAATCCCCCCTTCTCCTGATATTGTACAGTATTTCCATGGATAAATCAACTTTGATGTTTCCCGAAATCTGATGAAATCAATCAAGCATGAGAATTTATTATCTGTATTCTCATGCTTTTCTAATCATTTCTTCCCTGCTTCTTTCATTTTCCTGGTTTATTCTATAACCGTTCCAAGGGGAACAGAAAATAAAGAAACCGGCGTCAACGCCAAGGAGGAAATAAAGATGGATCATTATGAGATGGTGGAAAACCTGCGCGCCAAGGCCAATGTGACTTATGAAGAAGCGAAAGCCGCCCTGGAAGCCAGCGATTGGGACATGCTGGACGCGCTGGTGCTGCTGGAGAGCGAAGGCAAAGTGAACCAGAGCATTCCCGAATTTACCACGAAGGAAAAGGAAGAAACCCGTTCGTCTGCCCGCAGTGAAGTGAAAGGGAACCTTTCCAAGCTGGGCGCCTGGATCAGGAAGATGTTCACCCTGGGCAACAGCAACCACTTCGTCATCAGCCGCAAGGGCAGCGAACTGGTGGCCATGCCCATCACCGTGATGGCCCTGCTGACGGTTCTGGTCTGGCCCTTCTCCCTGATCCTGCTGTTCGTGGGCCTCTTCCTGGGCACCCGCTATTCCTTCCGCGGACCGGACATCAACACCACGGTCAACGATTTTATGAACAAGGCGCAGGAGAAGGCCGCAGTGGCAGTCGAAGCTCAGGTGGAATAATCCCGCCGCGCAGAACCAACGACGAAAATATCAGGAGGCAATCATGATGAAGCAGCTTCGTAAAAGCAATACCAACAAAAAAATCGCCGGTGTATGCGGCGGGATCGGGGAATACTTTGGCATCGACCCCACCCTTGTCCGGCTGGGCTTCGTCGCCCTGTCCCTGCTTGCCGGCGGCGGGCTGGCTGTATATATCATTGCGGCAATCATCATGCCGGAAGGCGAGGCATCTGTCCATTCCGCAGACAAGCCTATTTAATCATATTCACCCATCCATTGACAAAAAAGCCGCTGTCTTTTATAATTCATACAAAAATGGCGTTTGCCGGACTGCCGGCAAACGCCATGGGAAGAAAGGAATGATACGATATGCTGCTTCGCCTGCTGGCATCGTTGGTGATCGGCGCCTTGTCCGGAGCCGCAGCCAATAAGATCATGAACGGAAATTCAAAGGGCTTTTTCCAGAACGCTTTTCTGGGCATTATCGGCGGCCTCGTGGGCGGCTTTCTGGGAGACCTGATCGGCATAGGCGGCGAGGGCTGGCTATCCAGTATCCTGCTTGCCATCGCGGGGTCCTGCCTGGTCGTGTGGCTGGCCAGAAAGATCGTGAAATAATCGCCTGTATGCTTCGTTGTCTGGATTCGTGAGGAGCGGCTTCTAATGGAAAGCCGCTCCTTTTTATGTTGGATTGTACAATAGAAAAGCTTTCATGGACGGATATCCGGGCGTGGCGTTTCTATGCCGCGTTGTATGGGTTCAATCCCTTTCCATTTGCAGGATCAGCTTCAGCATCCGCCTGGCGCAGGCCTGCAATTCTCCCAGCGTCAAGGGATAGGGCACTTCGCCTTCCTTTTTGTCCAGCGCGTTGAGAATGTCGTTTACATCCCGGTCGCTGCCCGGCATGGTCAGGTCGTTGCCCGCTTTCACGCAGCCGGAAGCAAAGGAATCGCCGTACTTGAACTGAGGCTCGCCCCTGTCCGCGTGGCCCGTTGTGCCCCAGTCCGTCATCACGATGCCCCCGAACCCCCATTCGTCCCGGGCAATCCGGTCGATCAGCTGGCTGCTGTTGGCGGTGTGTTCGCCGTTGATCAGGTTATAGGAGGTCATAATGGCTTTGGGCTGGGCTTCGCGGATAGCGATTTCAAACCCTTTCAGGTAGATTTCGCGGATGGCCCGCTCATCCACGTGGGCATTGACGTGGCTGCGGTTATCCTCCTGGTTGTTGAAAGCGTAATGCTTGATGGTGGTACCGGCGCTGCGGTGCTTCTGAACGCCCCGCGTATCGGCGGCGGCGCACTTTCCGGCTACCAGCGGGTCTTCGGAGTAATACTCGAAGTTGCGGCCGCACAGTGGATTGCGATGGATGTTCATGCCGGGAGCCAGCCAAAGATCGCACCCGAACAGCTCCATTTCATCGCCGACGATGTCGCCTGCCGCCTCGATCGCGCCTTCATCCCAGGTCTGGGCCAGCAGGGTGGCAATGGGAATGGCCGTGGTGTACTGATAATATGTCGGCAATTCGTCAGGGATTTCCTGCTTGGGCATCAGATCGGCAAACAGTTCGAAGCCCGGGAAGGGCGAGCTGAGGGTGTACACTTTGCCTTCGCTGTCAACTTTGAACGCGGGGCTCAGCCGCAGGCCGGCCGGGCCGTCGGGCAGAATCAGATTGCGGACACCCCGGTCGTCCAGCAGCAGGGAGGTCGTATCGCCCGCGGCGCCGGGGCAAACGGCGGAGGACGCGCCGATCTGCGGGCCATCCAGGAACGCACCGCGCTCCGCGCCTACGCACAGGGTGGCCATTTCAAAGGGCGTCAGCTGGCTCACCAGTTCATCCAGCGTCGCCTTGCCGTCCCGCACGTCCTGCAGGGTGATTTTTTTCTGCTTGTCCGTCTTGGGCAGCGCTTGCGGAATGCCATGATAAACGACCGTCTGCGTCGGAATCTTTTTCGCGTCCAGGCGGAATGCCCGCGCTTTTGCTTTCTCCTCCGCTTCACCGGGATAGCTGTAAGGCGAAACGCCCTTCCTGCCCAGCAGCTCCATTTCGCAATCCAGCGGAAGCATGTTTTTCAACTGTTCGGTCACTGCGTCGGCATCCAATGTCAGCGCCGCCGCAATACATGTGGACCGGGAATGGGTCCCGACACGCACGTAATAGGTGCCCTTTTCCAGCACCCAGGCGGCCCGCTTCGCATCGTAGCTGGCCATGCTGCGGGTCGGATACCGGAGCGTCAGCGTTTCCGACGCGCCGGGAGCCAGTTCTCCGGTCTTGCCGTAAGCGGCCAGTTCCTGATAGGGCTTTTCGATGGCTCCTTCCGGCGCGGAATAATAGACCTGCACCACTTCCCGGCCGGGGAATTTGCCGGTGTTGGTCACTTTTACCCGCAGCTCTACGCTTTCCTCGTCCGCAGTCACACCGGCCAGCGCCAGGCTGAAATCCGTGTAGGATTTCCCATAGCCGAAGGGATACTGAGGAGTGACGTTGAACGTGTCGAAATACCGGTAGCCCACGAAGATGCCCTCGGTGTAATACTCGTCGTCCACATTTCCGTTGCGGTGGCTGAAGGTATCCGCGCAGGGATAGTCCTCGTAGCGGACCGCCCAGGTGGTGGTCAGATGGCCGCTGGGATTGGCTTTGCCCGTCAGCACATCGGCCAGGGCGTAACCGCCGAAATTGCCGGCCTGGCTCATCAGCAGGATGGCGTCCACGCCGTCGATAGTCTTGAGGGCCCGCATGTCGATCACGCTGCCCACGTTCAGCACCACGATGGTTTTTTTATAGGCGGCGGCGATTTTGCGAATGGCGCTGATTTCTTCCTCAAACAGTTCGTATTCGCCCGGCAGATCGCGCCGGTCCTTGCCTTCGCCGGAATTCCGGGACAGCACGTAAATCGCCGTGTCCGTTTCGTCCGGCTTTACATCGCTGTCTTCCACCGGTACAATGGGCGGATCACGGAAGGGATTGTCAAACAGCTGCATAATGGCCGCCATTCCCTTTTGACGGAATTCCTCCCGCATGCCGTCGTCCCACACATGCTTGGCGTCTGCGATGCTTTTCATATCCCGTTCGATCCAGTCCTTGGTAACGATGGTGAAGCCGGCGGCTTCCAGCCCCTGCTCCACATTCACCACCTCGCGGCTGTTCACATCGCCCGAGCCTGTGCCGCCCTTGACCGTGCGGCGGGCGCCGTTGCCATAGAGGGCGATCTTGCCGGGAGCGCCCTGCAGGGGCAATACGCCGTTGTTTTCCAGCAGCACCATACCCTGCGGCGCAATCGCCCGGGCACGCTCGCCGTTTTCCATTTCCCGTTTGCTGATCGCTGGGTCTGTTGTCGCATAAATTTTTGGCACTGTTTTTTCCTCCTTGCATCCTTGAGTCAGTGTATCATAGCCATTTCCAGGCGTTTCTTTCACCAGCCTGCCGAGGCGGAATGGCCTCTCCCTTTTGCCTGTTTATTTCTTTATTCTCTGAGTAATGCTTTTCTTCCTTCTTAAAAGAGCGGTTCCCCCCAAATTCCTTTTCCAGATTATACCAAGGTCAGATTATACCAAGGTAAACCGGGCTGTGTTCTCCGTCCGGCTGTCGGGGCCGATGAAAACGTCGAAATCGCCGGGTTCGCTGACATATTGCATGGAACGATCATAGAATCTGAGCATATCTTCCGTGACGGTGAAGGAAACTTCCCTGCTTTCCCCGGGGTTCAGCGTGACCTTCTGGAAGCCCTTCAGCATCCGCACGGGCCGGGCGACGCTGGCAGCCAGGTCGCGCAGGTACATCTGTACTGTTTCCGTACCGGGCTGATCGCCGGTATTCGTCACGGTAACGGTGGCGGTGACGCTGCCCTGCTTCGTCATGCTGTCCGCACTAAGCCTGATGGGCGAATAATCGAATGCGGTATAGCTCAGGCCATATCCGAAGGGATACAGCGGTTCGTTGGGAATATCCTGATACTTGGAGCCAAACCGCCCCGCGTGGCAATCTCCGTGATAGGGTCTGCCGGTATTCAAATGATTGTAATGAATGGGAAGCTGCCCCACGCAGTAGGGGAAGCACATGCTCAATTTGCCGCTGGGATTGCTTTCCCCGAGCAATGTGCGCACAACGGCGTTACCGCCCTCTGTACCCGGGAGCCAGGCCATCAGAATGGTTTTGGCCTTTTCCTTCAGGGGTCGAATATCCAAGGGCCGCCCGCCGAACAGCACCACGATAATGTTCTGATTGACCTTTACGACTTCATCCAGCAGCCGGAGCTGACATTGGGGCAGGGTGATGTCTCCCCGGCTGGCCGCTTCGCCGGTACATTCCCGGTGTTCGCCCAGGCACAGCACCACTTTTTTCGCTTCCTTCGCCAGACTTACCGCTTCCCGTAAGGCCGCTTCCGCGTCCAGGCTGTCCGGCGAAACAGGCTGCTGGAAGCCCATCACCGGCTGATCCGGATCGTTGATGGGACAGCCGGGAGCGGTGAGAACGTTCTTTGTTTTGGGATGCCGGGAAAGCGCCGTTTTTACTGTGACCGTATCCTGATCGTCGGCAAAGATCGACCAGGCCCCGTTCAGGGATTGATGATCCACATACGGCCCGATAAACGCGGCTTCCTCCCCTTGCAGGGGCAGCATATGCTCCTTGTTTTTCAAAAGGACAAAGGATTTTTCCGCGCAGTCCCGGGCGGCCTGACGATGGGCGTCTGATAAAAGCAGGGCTTTTTCATCTTCCTCATCCGCGTCCTTGAAGGGCCGCTCAAACAGACCCAGCTTGTTTTTGAGCGTCAGCACCCGCCAGGTGCTTTCGTCGATCCAATGTTCGGGTACCTTGCCCTCTTCCACCAATTGCTTGAGATTCCGGGTGTAGATGGGGCTGGTCATGTCCATGTCCACCCCGGCCCGGAGGGCAATAAAAGCGGCTTCCTTCTGATCGGCGGCGATACCGTGAGCCAGCAGCTCCTGAAGGGCGTTCCAATCGGAAATCACCATGCCGGAAAAGCCCATTTCCTTGCGCAGCACTTCCTTCAGCAGCCATTCATTGGCGGCGGAGGGAATGCGGTCCAGGGTGTTGAAGGAGGTCATCACCACTTCGCAGCCCGCGTCCACGGCGGCCTGATAGGCGGGCAGATAATCTTCCCGCAAGGTGCGGGGCGACAGCTCCACGTTGTTGTAATCCCGTCCGCCTTCCGGCGCGCCGTAGCCCGCGAAGTGCTTCAGGCAGGCGGCAATATGCCCTTTTTCCTGTAGGCTGTCCCCCTGATAGCCCCGCACCATGGCGGCGGCCATTTGCCCGTTCAAATAGGGATCTTCCCCGGTGGACTCCATCACCCGGCCCCACCGGGCGTCCCGCACCAGGTCGGCCATGGGAGAGAAGGTGACGTGAATGCCCGCCGCCGCGGCTTCCCGGGCGGCAATGGAAGCGCCTTCCTTCACCAGTTCAGGATCGAAGGTGCAGCCCTGGGCCAAGGGAATGGGAAATACCGTGCGGTAGCCGTTGATGATGTCCGCCATGAACAAAAGCGGGATGTGATGGGGATGCCGGACCATGAATTCCGTTTGCAGCTTCCTGATCTTCTCCGCGCCGATGATGGAAAGATAACTGCCCGCCAACCGTAAGTCGTCCTGGGTCAGGCCCATATCTCCTGCCGGGCCGGTGACCGCGCCTTCATTTTGGAAATATCCCGGCAGCTGCACCAGCTGGCCGATTTTTTCCTCCAGGGTCATATCATGGAGCAATTGCCGCAATTCCGCTTCTTTCATTGCATGTTTCCTCCTGCATCCACTTCATTTTTATCAGGTATAGAATCTGCCGCACCGGGCCGGGTAACAGCGATGGCGGAAGCCCGGGTCGCACGATCCATGCATTGCTTAAGGTTTCTTCCTTCCATCAGTCCGCTGAAAAAATACCCGGTATACGTATCGCCCGCTGCTGTGGTATCCACCGCCTGAACGGGAAAGGCGGGCTGGAAATGGGTTTCAATGGTCCCTTTCTGCACGTGCCAGGCCATGCTTCCTTTGACGCCCAGCGTAATCAAAACGGATAATTGTGGATAACGCCCATGCAGCGCAGCCCAAGCCGCTGCCGGGTCTGTTTCTCCGGTCAGCTGCTCTGCTTCAATTTCGTTCATCAGCAGCCAGGACAGCTTCCCATAATCCACGGCGTCCAATTTGTTGTCAAAGGGCGATGGGTTCAGCGCGATGACAAGTCCCTTTTCCGCGGCTTTCTCCAACATCCTGTCCACCAGGTTCACTTCATTTTGCAGCAGCAGCCAATCGCCGGGGGCAAAAGCGCTGATCGTTTCATCAATCTGCGCTTCGGTGACGCACTGGTTGGAACCGCCGAACAGCAGGATGCAGTTTTCGCCCTGGGCATTCACCTGGATCACCGCGTTTCCCTGCAAGGTGGGCACAGGACGAATATAATCCGTGTGAACACCGTCTTTCTGCAATCGCTCCACCAACGTTTCCCCGCCTGTTCCCATACAGCCCGCGTGCCACACCTCCGCCCCGGCGCGGCGTAGGGCGATGGACTGGTTCAGCCCCTTGCCGCCCGCTTTCACGGTTTGGGATGCGGCGCTCAGCGTTTCCCCGGGCTGCACAAAATGCTCCACTTCATATACATAGTCCAGGTTCAGGGAACCGAAGTTCAGGATCTTCAATCTCCTCACCGCCCGTTTTTTGTTATCTTTATCATATCACAAATCCCATTCCGATTGCATCATTTCAAAGACGCTTTGGGTTATAAATTTTCAGAATGTACGCTTTTTATACTGTGCGTTCAGCGATCGAAAGCTTATCTATGATTTTCAGGATGCTTACCGGACGCTCCTGCACGCAACATTCCAAACCCAATTATACCGCGATTTGAGCGGCAAACCCTGCCTGGTGGAAGAAATCGGCACCATGGGGCCCATGGTATGCGGCGACGAAACGGCGGCGGGCTTCCTGCGGGTGAATCTGTGGTCGGCTCGGGCGCATGGGGCTCACGGGCTTTTGTGGCGGTGCGCCTTTGACCAGGATCATTTGACCCAGCCACCTTACGATTGGAATATGGTGGAGCGGGAATTGGGGCTTTTGCACCGTCCGGGCCAGCCCAAAACCATGGCCAAGGAATTTGAAACCGCGCTTTCAACGATGGATACTGCTTTGCCGCCTGCCCGGCGGGATGCCGTATGCCTGCTCACCTGGAATCAGGATCAGGTGGGCGTTGGGTATATGACCTATGTATTGGCAGAGCAGGCAGGGCTGACGCTGCGGTTTGCCTCCTGCGATCAGGAATTGCCGGACAGCAAAACGTACTTCATGCCGTCTGCCAGCGGCGGGGTCATGAGCAAGCGGGCGTATGAAGCGGTCAAGCAAAAGGTATGGGATGGCGCAACGCTGTATCTGTCCCTGAACATTACCAGCGCACCCATGGAGGATTGACCCTTTCCGGCGGGGAAGCGCTGCTGCATGCCGACAAGCTGCTGCCGATGCTGGAAAAATGCCGGGAAGAGGGGATTCCCGTCCCCATGGAAACCTGCGGCCATGTGCCGACGGGAAATGTGAATATCCTTTCCCTGTTCAGCAGGCTCTTCAAAAGAAGGATGTGGAACCCTTCTGTGATATAGCCAGAGAGGAATATGCCCTTCAAGCGCGAATTGAGTAGAAAACAAAAGAGGAATGATTGATGAAATGGCTGCAAAATCATACCGGCGGATGATTCAGGACTCTTACTTTGAAAGGAGAGTATGTGATACTGCTGCTTAAAACGTTTGGAAAAACCAAGCATATCGGCAAAGCGGTTTCCTTGATGCTCATGCCGGATAGCAGAAGCCTTCCTTCTTCGGCCAGGCGCAGTTGATCCCGATATTGGATGAGGGAAACGCCCATAGCTTTTTTGAAGCACTTGAAAAAGTAGCCATAGCTCATGTCGGCAATGTTTGCCAGCCCGGCGGCTGTAATGTTCCACCGCCAACAGGATGCCCGCGGGAATACGGGGAGAAAGAGCCGCGCTTCCCGCCAGCGCGTGCTTGTACAGGATGATCCGAATCACGCACAGGAGCAGAAAATCGTGATCCTGGGATTGGCAGGCCGAGAGAAAGAAATTTCGCGTTTCAGGATCCATCTGATTTCCTTCGCGGAGCTGCAAAGGCAGGTTCAGAATGAAATGGCAGGAATCATGAACGGAATCGGCGAGGGCGCGCCCGGAAAACAAGCATCTGTCCGGAACGAGGAAAAGGTCCCCCACGGGCACACGATAACGTGACTGGATTCAACAGCGACTGAACCGAATTATGTCAATCAACTACGTTCGCCCTTCCTTCTTTTTCCCTGGCTTCCCACAAAAAACGCCGGGAAGGCGATTGCCCCCGGCGTCGAAAGGATTATGCGTTTTTCTTTTCTTTCTTTTTACTTGCGATCCACATCACGGCACAGGCGGCGGTGAGTACTGCGAACAGCGCGGTGGCGCAGTATTCGGTCATCTGCCACCAGGTGGTGATGGGCACCACGCGGGCGGTGGAGGAGATGCCGTTCATGGCGGAGGAATTCACCTGCACGTACAGGATGCGGTGAATGGCCTGGCGCAGCAGATTGGCGATGTAGGGATCATTCTGCTTGTCGCTGATGTCGGAGGCACGGAAGCCGTCCCACAGATCCGCGCCGCCCTCCAGGCCCTGGGTCTGCACGGTGAAGTTGGAGTTGGAGGAATAGTCGGTGATCACGATGCCGTCAAAGCCCCATTCGCCGCGCAGCAGGTCGGTGAGCAGGCTGCGGCATGCGCCGCCCCATTCGGTGCCGATGCGGTTCATGATGGTCATGGCGCCCTTGGCGTGGCTCTCGGTCACGGCGGGAGCGTAAGCGGCCAGGTAGGCTTCGCGGATGGCCTGCTCGTTGGCCCACACCATCACGCCGGCCCGGTGGGTTTCCTGGTCGTTCAGGGCGAAGTGCTTCATGAACACGTACACACCCTTGTCCTGAATGGCCTTCACTTCGGGGGCCATCATCGCGCCGGAGAGGAAAGCGTCCTCGGAGAAGTACTCATAGTTGCGGCCGCAGTAGGCGTTGCGGTGAATGTTGGCCGCGGGAGCGTACACACCGTTGGTGTGGGTTTTCAGGCCCTGGGTGCCGATGTTGCCGCCCAGCTCGGCCATGATGTCCCGGTTCCAGGTGGCGGCCATGATGACCTCGGCGGGGTAGGCGGTGCCGGATTTCTTGCCGCCAAAGAAGCTGTCCGTGATGCCCTGGGGGCCGTTGGTTTCCACGGTGGCGGGCTTGGAGATGGAGTTGGCGGCCTTGGTGTTATGGAAGGCGTTGATCACGATGTCTTCCTGCTCGGCAAAGCTCATCTGATCCAGCAGCTTTTCCCAGGCGGGATCATCGTAGGGGAGGCCCATCATCATGGCCAGGGTCATGCCGTTATTGGCGTTGTAGGTGGGCATCACGTAAGGATTGCCGTTTTCGTCATGAGTTTGCGGTACATATTCATTGGCAATATCCTTGGCCATCTGAGCGGTGACCCGCACCACGGTGGTGGCGGTGGGATAGGTGCCGGTCCAGTCATTGCGGCTGAGATAGGTCACCTTGGTTTCGCTGGCAGCATAGCGGTTCAGGTCCGTATTGTCAAACAGGTTGCCGATGGCCTTGCCGGTGGCGGCGGACACGGAATAGGTCTTGTTGTCCTGCTCCTTCTGGGTGTATTTGAAGGTCAGGGCAGCATTGCCCGCATCGTCCATGCCGTTTTCCACGGTGTAGCCCTTGGCGGCCAGGATGTTGTTGACGGCGTTATGGGCGTCGGTGCCCACAGTCAGGTAGTAGTCACCCGCGTCCACGATGTAGGTACCAGCGCCGTTGGCGTCGTAGCTCTTCATCAGCTCCTTGGGTACGTCGATGGTCACGATCTCGCTCTGGTTGGGGTTCAGCTGCTTGGTCTTGGCAAAGCCCGCCAGCTCAACGGAGGCCTTTTCAATGCCATGCTGCTTGTCGTAATCGGTGTAGGGCTTCTGCATGAAGATTTCCACCACATGCTTGCCGGGGACGGTTCCCTTGTTGGTCACGGCCACGGACACGGTGAAGCGGTCGCTGTTCTCGGTCACCTTGAAGTCGGAATAGGCAAAGTCGGTGTAGCTCTGGCCATAGCCGAAGGTGCGGTATACCTGAGCGGCGTAGTCGTAGTCGCCAGGATTTCCGGTGCCCATGACCTTGTCCTCGTAGCGGGTTTCAAAGTACTTGTAGCCCACATAGATGCCTTCCTGGTAAACCACGTAATTCACGTTGGTCTGCAGGTCATCGTTGGTTTCGGTCAGGCCCATTTCCGCCGCGTTGGGATAGGTGCAGTCGGCGAAGTTGACCAGGGAAGGATTGTAGGCGTTGTCTTTCAAGTAGGTATCCACCAGGCGGCCGGAGGGGTTGATGCTGCCGGTCAGGATGCCCGCCACGGCGTTGTTGCCGTAAGCGCCCACGCCGCCGATCCACAGGGCCGCGTCGATGCCGTATGCGGGATCGTCCAGGAAGCCGCAGTTGACGGCGTTGGAGGAGTTGAGCAGCACCACGATCTTCTTGAAGGTGCCATTGTCCTTGAGGGCCTTCAGGGCTTTCAGGGTGTCCTTTTCATTGGCGGACAGGGCCAGGTAATCGCCATCCGTACCTTCGTCGATGCAGGCGGTGATAGCCAGGTCCAGGCCCTCGCCGCCGGAACGGGCCAGCACGAAGATGGCCGCGTCGCCGTAGGCCGCGAAGGTATCAGTCAGGCCCGCTTCTTTTTCGATCAGACTCCAGGGCACATCGTTGATGGAGTAGTCGCCTTTGGCGGCGCAGGAGCTCAGGGCAGGCACCTTGCGCTTGTAGGACGCGCCGTTGCCGGTGTTATAGAAGCTCCACAGGGTGGTGTTGATTTCCGCGCCCGCGCTTTCCAGGGCCTTGCGCAGGTTGGGGGCGGTGGAGGTGTTCACGGAGCCGGAGCCAGTGCCGCCGTAAATCATTTCCACGCTGGAGTGGGAGAACAGGCTCAACTTCGCGCCGTCGCCCAGGGGCAGGGCGGCGTTTTCGTTTTTCAGCAGCACCGCGCCTTCGGCTTCGGTGCGGGCGCACAGGTCTTCTTCATAGTAGGAGAACCATTCGTCGTAGCCCGCCCATTCGTCGGGGAAATAATCGGTGTCGCCGCTCCCGCCGTCATCCACGATCTTGTAGGTGTCGGCCAGCAGGAAGGCGTTCACGGAGGTAAAGAAGTAATTGGTCACCACGTCCGCCACGATGCAGAATACCAGGATGGCAGCGAACACGATCGTTAAAACTTTCCACAGCTTCTTATGATTCTTTTTCATTGCGCGCCGCCCTCCTCGGTGGTGGTTTCAGCGTTGTCCTGCGCGGTTTTGTAGAACAGCGGGGAGAGAGAATAGGTGTTTTCGTCCACGGGGAAGGTGATCTTGGAGGCTTCGGGATGGGCTTCGTCAAGCTCCGCGGTGATCTCGACCGCCTGGCCGCCCGCCGCCATTTCGACGCCGTTCTCACCCAGCTTCCACTGGCCTTCCTTGGTGATGTGATACTGGCCCGCCTGGCCGAAGCCGGACAGATCGAAGTTCACGGTGAAGGTGTGGTTATCGTAGAAGAACACGAACATGGTCTTGCTGTTAACGGAAGAAGCGGTATAGATCTTGGTGGGTTCTTTCACGGCTTCCTTCAAAGCGGCGGGGTCAACGGAATAGGTGTTGTTGTAGCCGTCAGTGAAGGAGAAGGTGCCGTCGCCGTTGTCGGTAAGGACGTTTTCTTCGCCGCCGTTGTAGGTCAGCGTCAGCGCGCCGTTTTCGTCAAAGGCCCACAGGTACTTGGCGTCCACGTTCACGCCGTAGCTGGTGATGAACACGGCCATCACGCCGTTGTCGCAGAAGTTGGCCTTCATGGTGTCGCTGCCCTGGGCGTCGGCGGTGTAGATGGTTTCACCAGGCAGGGTCACGATGTCAGGCGCTTTCTCCTCGGCCTTGGCTTCTTCTTTGGGTTCTTCTTCCGCTTCGCCGGTCAGGGTCTTGTCCCAATCCAGATGGGCGGACACATAGCCCATGCCGGTTTCATCCACGGGAATGGGAGTCGCCTCAAAGGGCGCAGTGTAACCCGCCAGGGTCCAGTAGCCGGTGTTCATGCAGTACTTGGTGCGCTCGCCCGCGTTGGTGTAATCGTAATAGAGCTCGAACTCGCCGTCGTTGTAGAACTCGGCATAGATGGTGCCGGTGGCGTCGATGTAGTTGGAGCCCGCGTGATACAGCACCCGCTGCACTTTGCCGTCGTCGGCCTTGATGGCGTTTTTCAGATCTTCCTCATAAATGGTATACTTCCCGGCGCGCTGGGCGTAGCCGCCGTAAATGGAAGATACGTGGGTGAACTGATACACGCCGTTTTCGTATTCCAGGGTTTCCTTTTCGTTGTTGATGGTCAGCACCAGGTCATAGGTGGCTTCCACCTGGGCGGCGCTCCATTTGGCCCGGAGGCTCACGTTTCCAGCTACCTTCCGGGCGCCGGGCCAGGGAGAACCGTCCTGCTGATACCAGCCCTGCAGGTCGTTGCCCTCCAAGGCGGGGGTGTGGGAAGCAAAGTCAATGGCGGTGCCTTCTTTTACTTCCACGGTTTTCGCTTCTGTGCTGCCGTCGCTCCACGCGCCGCCCGCGGGATTCAGGGTCACGGTATAGGTCGCTTTGTTTTCATCGTTTTGAATCGTCTGCTTGGCATTCGCGCCGCTGTTTTTGGCCTGGCATCCTGCCAGACAAATCACAAGCATAGCCGCGAGTGCGAAAAGCATCAGGGGTTTCCAGGATCGTCTCATTCGCATGAAAATCTCCTCCGTTCCGAATTTGTTCTTATTATGTAGAAAACGCGCGTCTGTTTCAAGAAAGATCGCGTAAACTACAAATGAATCATCGCAAACTAAAAGCCGCCCGGAACGAATCCGGGCGGAGGTGGTTGGTCATCAGCTATCATCATTTTAAGGGTGCTTTAATTCACTAAGGGAACGCTGGGGCTGTTCGCCCCAGACCCCAACCAGGGGGATAATCCCCCTGGACCCACAACTGGCGAGATAGCTTTGCTGGAATAAGCGGACAAGCTCCGCCTGCCGCGCTGGGGTCACGAATAGTTTGAAGGCTTCTGGCCCAAGAAAGCCAGGGAATAATCCGTAGGGGAAAGTGAACTTTCCCCTCGGATTTTCCCAGGCTTTCCCCGGATGCTAAGCATCCGGGTTGGCGGCTTCGCCGCTGGGCCAGAAGCACATCGACGTCAAGTCAGACTTCCGTGTTCCTTTCTG
>ONRC01000009.1 GCA_900320085.1 uncultured Eubacteriales bacterium | reverse complement strand
AAGAACATAGATGCAATTTACCCGCTGGTTTCTCTGGCGGCGGCGCTCAATCAGCCTTGCCCGTTCCAAGGCAGCCAGCGCATTTTTGATCGTCATCTCGCTTTTGCATAGATCATCCGCCAACTCCCGGATGGTATAATGCAGGTACACATGCCCTTCCGCGTCCTGCCATTGCGCGGTTTTCATGGAAACCCTAGCCCGATCCAGCAGCAGGATATAGAGCAGCTTGGTGGTTTCACTCAAATTGCATTTTAGCAGGAAACGGGGAAATACCATGAATGGTGGGAGATGAGTTGCTTCAGTAAGGTAATGCATTCTCACAATATTCACCTTCTTTTATGCTTTGTGACCATGAAAGCTGTCTCATAGAACCGATTTCTCTGCTATGCCCGCCGCCTCTCAAAAAAGTAAGGACCTTTTAGTGTTGCTTTTTTCGGCGTGGTTTTACTTTTCCGAATTGAGTTAGACACAGATCGGCTCTTTGATTCCTTTCTATGTGTATTCTGGTTCGGCGTAATGGTCCGTCCGGTTTCATAAGCGCGAAGGGACGTTTCTGAAACCATCAACGGCTTTTCCATATGAACCATTCTTCTCATGTACTTCCGTGCAGTCTGTGCCGTGACTTGATAACGATTCATGATGTCCTGCACCGAATAAAGCCTTTCCATTTGATGAATACCTTCCGTTTAGTATTTGCTTGATTGTGAACTTAATCAGGTAACAAGCGAACTACGTTTACTATAATAACTTAATTCAGTTAGATTGTCAATAGGCTGGTTAAATTTTTACTTGACTTAGTTTGTCAAAAGGTTTATGATAATCCTGTAGTTCACAGGAAGGAGGAATCAGAATGGGAATTGGCGAACGAATAAAAAGAATAAGAAAGCATTATGGATTAACACAAAAGCAATTTGGAGAAATAATCGGTATTTCTGATGTGGCAGTTTCTAAGCTTGAATCAGAAATAAATAAGCCTTCGGCTCAAACCATACGATTAATGTGCGGCGAATTCGGGGTACGCGAACCCTGGCTTAGAGAGGGAAGCGGAGCAATGAAAGTTCCCGAAACACCGACGGATGCTATTGAGCGGATTTCTATAGAAAATGATATTGCCGCGGCTATTTTTCGTGCATTGGCAAAAACACCGGCCGAGGAATGGAAAGCATTCCTCGAATTGGCAGTCAGGATAAAAAAAGAATTAGACGATGTGGAGTCGCAAATTGATCTGAATCTTCAATCCGATATGACGCCAGGATATTCAATTGAAGATTGGGATGAAGAGGATTCGGACGATGATCCAGACGAAAATCCGGAAGTAACTGAGGAAGACAGCGACCATAAGTCTGAATGATATTCAAATTGGTTATGAATATTTCCTGATTTGCCATTGCAATATAACCTACGTGTTATATAATGGAGGTGTACAACCTGATGCCCCTTGAAGGTAAAGTAATTGCTTTTCCATTTTCCACAGCGCCTGATGGTTCTCCTCCGGTGCTGATTTTGGAATCAGCTGAGGATGAATTGCGTGATTTATATGAACGCAGCGGTGCCAGCCCCATGCTGCGTGCGCACTATAAAAAGCGAATTCAGTATTTGGCTGAGCATGGGCGGCAGGCTGTCTTTCATGGAGAATGGTTTGAGCATTTGGAAGATGAACTGTACTCCATGCGGTTCAACGGTATCAGTCGGCTGGGAAACTTGCACATCATATATTGTTTTTATGGGAAATATATTGTGCTGCTGGTTCCGTTTCTTGAACAGGGAAGCAAGAGTTATGATGAAGGGAAACGAACCGCTCGCGCAAGGTTGAAATTGATCAAGGAGGGAAAAGTGGTATGGAACAGTTAAAAACCGCAATGAATGTGCTGCCTCCGTCCGAACATCCAGGGGAAGAAGTGTATTATGAAATTCTGTGTGACTTTGGAATTGCATTGGTTGAATATCGTCGGAAGCATCATATGAAGCAGGAAGATTTGGCGCAGATGCTCCATGTTTCTCAAGCGATGGTATCCAAATATGAAAATGGAACATTCAATCTTTCGCTTCGGACGATGTGTGATATATGCGCGCAGATTGGGTACCAGCTGCAAGTGAGCATTGCTGGCGGCGCGTCATCGAATGAAGAACCAAAGGAAATGTGAAGAACCAGAAAAAATGTTAAAAGCCGCTGTTCAGAGCGGCTTTTGAATACAGCGTAATGATGGAGGTGAGCAACATGCCCCGGCAGAAAAAACAGCACCTGAAAAAGAGGAAAGACGGACGGTACTTCTGCAGGTACAAGGATAAATGGTTTACAGGATACGATGAACAGGAAGTGCTGGAACAACGGGAAGAGTATAAACGAATGGAAAAAGCAGGGGAGTTGTCCGCTCTCCAATGCCCGACAGTATCCGCATATGCCCTCAAATGGCTTCCTATCGCCAAGGTTGGTGTATCAGCGCAGACATATAATGAAGCGGTCATTCTCATGGAAAAGCTGATCAGAGCCATCGGTGAAATGCCGCTGTCCGAAGTGAAACCAAGCGATATCAAAGCGGTATACAGTGAATCGTTTCTGGATTATTCTGATAGCTATATCCGAGCTGGTGCGCAGTTATATAAGGATTTGTTTGATGCTGCGCAGGAAGATGGATGGATTCGACAAAACCCCGCACGGCAAAAATCAGCACAGCCGCATAAAGGATATACCGGGAGTCATCGGGCAATAACGGATCAGGAGAGAACCTGGATTGAAACTTTGTGTACGGATCATCGCGCCCATGATGCGGTTATGGCAATGCTGTACGCGGGAATTCGCCCCCAAGAAGCAAAAGCGATGAACATAGACCGTTCTGTTGATTTTGATGAAAGCGTGATTCACCTGATGGATTTTGCACATCTGGATGGGTCCAATCACTATAAAATCACCGAAAAAGGAAAAACGGATCACGCTGTCAGGACGATCCCGCTTCTTTCTCCACTGAAAGATACATTGGATGGCAAGCATGGTATGCTGGTTACATCGGCTGACGGGAAGCCGGTTACGATACAAGCCTGGAAGTCTGTATGGGAATCATATGTATCCTGTATGGAAACAGCGATTAACGGCATGCAGCAGCGATGGTATCGCCGTACAAAGGAACACAAGAAGATTCTGAAAGAAGCAGAAAGGCTCCGCCAGCAGGGAAGGGAAGAAGAGGCGCGGGCGAAGGAAGCGGAAATTCCAGCGTGGATTTCATTCACTGTTGTCCCATACGATTTGCGACATTCCTTTTGTACCATGTGCCGGGACAATGGCGTGGAATTGAATACCTGTGTCCGATGGATGGGCCATGCTGACGCGAAAATGATCTTAAAGATATACGATGAAGTATCCAGCGACCGCAGTAAAAAGGAAGCTGAAAGATTGGAACAGGCGTTATTTGGTAGACAAAATGGTAGACAAATTTCAAAGAGTGCGTAGAATTATTGATTTATAAGGGCTGTAAGCTCAAGCTAATTTAGCTGTTAACCGAAGGGTTGTAGGTTCGAGTCCTTCTTGAGGCGCCAAAAAAACCGTTGAAATTACTTGATTTCAGCGGTTTTTTCTTTGTTTTTGGAAAGTGAAAAAGAGCATGAAAAGACGTATATTTGATAAACAAATGATACTTTAAGCTATACATATTATCTTGTCAGACAGAAACCATTTTCTTAAATTCTTTCTTCAATCATAAAGGCAGCTATACTTTAAGAACATACCATGTTCTAAAGCAATTAATATTCAATATTTTAGATAGTTATTTGTGTCAAATAAAAGGGTGAGGTTTTTTATTGCATTGATAGTACATATTTTTATATAGAAAAAATTGTTTTTTTAGAAAAATAATATAGACAAATACAGCCGTAAATTGGTATAATAAACTCGTAATTTTATATCCATTTGGGGTATGAAAAAGATTCAACTTGCGTCAGGAAATCGCAGATAAGCTGAACAAATGCAGTTCCTTGGCGTTCTGAATAGAGAGGGAAAGAGCAATGAAAAAAATTGCTGAAAAAGTTCTGGTTTATCTGGTGCTGGTCGTGATGCTGTTTGAAGCAGTACCCGTTGCAGCATTTGCGGAGGAATTGCAAAGCGACGCTGCTACGATCGCTTTGGATTATTCCGAACCGCAAAAGCTGGATATCATCCTGCCGGAGTATACGCTGGCGTCAAATGAGTTCACCGTGTCTTCCGTGGAAGATTTGGGTGGCTTGATTGATGCGGTCAGCCAACCGGTCATGATAAAAAAAGGATTGAAAAAGGCACAGGCTGTAGAAGCGGTGGATAAAAAGCAGCAGGCTGAATCCATCACCGGTTATGCCGCCTTTGATATCAAGCTGACGGAGGAAGCGAAGCGGGCAAAGACTTATTCCGTACCGGTGGTTTTCGATACCCCCATTGATATGCTTGGCGGCGGCTATGCCTCCGAGGATATTTTGATTGTCAATGTCTCTTATGCGCTGTACCATTTTCTGGAGGACGGCAGCTATATTGAAGTAACGGATGTGGAGGCGGATTGGGAAGAAAACCTTCTCAACGGTTTTTCCTTCACCACTGATAGCTTCAGCGAGTTTTTGCTCCAATACACGGTGGACTTTGTGTACATAGCTGACGGGGAGACCTATGAGCTGAGCCTGGCGGGCGGCGACTGCGTGACGCTGGGCACCCTGGCGGCGGCGCTGGGCATCGTGCCCGGAGAGCAGGCACAGGTATTTACCCGGGATGTGGCTGAGGCAGAATTCAGCTCGCCCGTGCTGGCCTATGTGGGTCAGGTGGAAGCAGACACCACCGTGGGGGCATTCAAGGATGCCATCGGCTTGGCGTGCGAATATTCCGCTGAACTGACCGCGGAGGACATCGCGGCCATCAACGGCCGCGCGCTGTCGGCCGGGGATTGGGTGCTGATCAGCTTGCAGCCCTTCACCACCCCGGAAATCCTGACCCTGCGCATGACCAACGGAAGAGTATATGAAATCAGCGTGAGCGACGCGCAGATCAAGAAGACCGTGATCACCGAAAGCGGCGAAGCCTACGACATCACTGTGACCTACGAACCGGCGGAAACGGGCATCCCCGAGGACGCGGACCTGGAGGTCCGGGAACTGCTGGACGGGGCGGAGGACTACGCCGCGTACGTGGCCAAGACCGAGGAAGCTCTGGGCATGGAGGAAGGCAGCGCGGGCTATATCCGCCTGTTTGACATCAAGATCGTGGATAAGGGCGACCCCGCTATCAAGTACCAGCCCGCGAATGGTACTTCCGTTGACGTGCGCATCGAATTGGCGGACAAGGACGCCACCAAGGAAGCAGCGGAAAGCACCCAGGTGGTGCACTTCGCGGATGAAAACGACGCGGGCAGCCTGGTGGACGCGGCAACGGACGGACAGACAGTGACTTTTGAAGCAGCGGGATTCAGCATCTATGCCATTGTGGATTCTTCGAAACGCCTTAAGTACAATTTCTATGATGGCACAAATCTCCTTGTTACTGAATATATCAAGAAGCAGGACAATGTTTTGCAAGAGCTCTATGACCCCGGCGTTGAACCGGAATATGGCCAGACCTTCGTTGGCTGGGCTTACAGCCCGAACGAGACGAATCCGTCGAATATTTACACCATTGATGATCTTAACCAGCAGGCTGCCGCACGGTATAACAGCGCTACAGAAGAACTGACCGAGATCAATGTTTACGCGATCTACGATGAAGCCTGGTATCTCCGCTATATGGATCAGGATGCCGAGGGCAACGCGACGGTGCTTAATGTGGTGCGTGTGCGCAAGGATGCGGCCAATAAGAATGTGACGATCGATTATACATTTACTCCTGAAGAAGGCATTGTCTTCGATGGTTGGATCGATGTTGCGACAGGTGATACATATCAACAAGGCAATACAATCACGCTGGATCACCATGTGGATCTTTATGTGAAGCTGCATGGGCGTAATTGGCTTGTCTTCGACTCCAACGCCGGCGGCCCCGGCAGCGGCGCCACCTATACTCCGCCGCAGCTTCTGATTGGAGACACAGCGACGACCACGAAGCCGGATGATCCTACCAGGAGAGGCTATACCTTTACTGGGTGGAATACAAAAGCAGATGGCACAGGCACTTGGTGGTACAGGCCGAATAGCAGCGTGAACCTATTTGGTAATACGTTGCCCAATGACACGACCCTGTATGCTCAATGGGAAGCCAACGATACGGATTACCATGTGGTATTCTGGAAGCAAAGTGCAAACGATAAAGCCGGGCTCGCTGACAGTTCAAAAACATATGATTATGTATCAAGTGAGAAAAGAAGTGCAAAAACGGGAACAACTGTTAATTTAACCAATGCTGACAAGCAAAAGGGTGGAACTACTGGCAGTGAGTATGGGTATTATTTTACTTACAATGCTAATATTTCCGATAATACAGCAACTGTGGATGCAAATGGTACAACCATTCTGAATGTGTATTATGATCGTAGGGAGATTACGTATAGTTTTCAAGAGAAAAATGGATATGCGAATGCTGGGACTCCAAACTGGAACTCTGGTACATCGTATTTTTACAGGGTTGGAAATAATTATTATCAATGTTACCGGATTGGAAATAATACGTATTATTATACACAGGTGACAGGAAACTTATCTATTCGAACAATATATTATATTAATGTTGATGGTGAGTGGTATTCTTATTCTTACAATAGTCGTTATGGTCAATTTGTCTGGTCTTATTACGGAACTTATTACACATGGACAGGGCAAGTTTATTCAAGAAATCAGGTAACAGGATGGAATCCAACATATTATGTCGAAAACTGGGAAACTACCAATACCTTTACAGGACTTTATGGATCGGCATTTGAAGACTGGCCGGATACAGGTGCTGATATGGTATGGCAGGAAATTACGACAACAATGCTATTTCCGCTTGCATTGACAGAGTATGACCCGCAGTCTGCCTATACTGATGAGACAACGGCAACAAGTGTTACATTCCGGTCGATTGATTACGATACTGGAACGACGCTGGTCATTTATAAGCAGACAGTAGATGGAACATGGGAATATACAGATGAAAATATAATAACTACTGCAAATCTGGGGAGCTCAGGTAGATGGTATCCTACAGAAACATTCACAGGGTTTGAACTGGATGCATACCGTCTTTCTGAAAATGGGGAATGGATATCAATTACACAAACTGGAAGTGTTGATTATGATGGATATCTTGACCTTCGTTACGCTCGTAATCAGCATAGCATTCATTTCATTTCCCAAGGAACGCACGTTACGGAGAGAACAGAAGAAATAGTAGATGGAGTTTATTATGAATCTTCTTTGAGAAAGTATGAAGAAGGCGGCTCTGCGTATTATGAGCCGACCAATGGTATGGAAGGCTATTACTTCGCGGGATGGTATGCCGACGCAGACTGTCAGGTTCCGTTCGATTTCAATATTACCATGCCCGATAACGACATCATCGTCTACGCCAAATGGGACACCTATCGCGTGCGTGTTGTATTGGTGCCAACACCGGATAATGCTCACAATGATGAAGTAGAATTTGCCAACAATCAGGCTTTGTCCTTCCGTCTGGATTATAACGAGCAGGTTGACAACACAAATATCAAATCTGAAGTGGCGAAGAGACCCGGTTACAAGCTGATTGGCTGGTATTATTCCCCGGACTTCGACCCCGCTACAGAAATTCATTTCCCAGTACTGATTAACAAGTACACTCATGGCGTCGATATGAATTATCAGTCAGGAGAAGACTGGAGCAAGTACGGTGACAACGATGGCGAACATGAAAACGTTCGCGGCATTTTGAAGCTGTACGCCAAGTGGGAACTGGATGTGGATGAGAACAGCGTCTATGTCGAATATGACGTAGATGATGTTTATCGTACCTATGACACGGCGGGAATGCTCCAGACTACGATCCCGGTGGACGATAACAAATATGCTTTGACCAACAATAACGTCACCTTCCAGGTGGCGGAAGCCCCGACCGAGTATACCTCCGGATTTGAATTCTACAACTGGGTGCTTCTGAATCCGGACGGCTCTGAATCCAATATCACCTTTATCCCTGCGGAGATGGCCAATGTAGATCCCAGCACCTATATCTATACGGAAACCATCACGGACGATGCGGGAAATACGGCCACGATCAAAAAGCTGCGCCTGAAAGCAAAATTCAACATTGAAGCTGAGAAGGTGACCACCGTAACCTTTGATGGCAACGGCGGCGTAACGAACGACAGCGCGGCCAGGGAAAGCGTAACAGAGTCGTATCCCATCAACAAAGACTTCCTGATGAAGGATGCCGATTCCTTTGTGCGGGAAGGCCATAAACTGATCGGCTGGGCGTTCCAGCGTCAAGATGGTTCCAAGATTACTGTTGAAGCATTTAAGAATGCTGTTGCTACGATGACAGCAGATCAGTTGGTTCAGGCTGGTATCTATTTGCCTGGGCAAAAAGTCGCGGCGGATAACCTGGAAGTCAGCGGCGAAAACAACTGGAACCCGCTGGAAAATACGGTGTATGCCATCTGGGAATGGGATACGACGCTGAACTTTACCAAGACTGTGGAAGTTGGAGGGACGTTACGGCTTGACGAAGTTGATCATACCATCTACATCGCACTGACCAAGGGCGATAAGCAGACGTATGTGAGAACCGGTTCCAATGAGTGGGATCCCATTCTGTTTAAGAAAATCGAAATTAAAAACGGCGTGCCTGATCCGGCGACCGTGACGTTCGAGGGGCTTGAGCCCGGCGAATACAACGTATGGGAATTAAAGGAGCAGCCTTCCAACACAGCGACCCGCCTTGGCGTCAGCGACGTATTCCCGATCCAGGGCTCGAGCCCAGCGGAGAACTTTGCCGTCCAAAAGATTACCGGCAACAACAATGCGACTTTGGTTGCTGGTCAAGTGACGAATACGGCACTGACCAACACCTACGCCAAGGAAAACGAAGTTCCGATCCTTTTCGAGGCCCGTAAGGTCTGGATCGACCGGCAGGCGAACATCATAGCTGATGCGGATATGCCGGAGAATGCCACGGCGACCTTCTCCCTGTTCAGAGAAATTAACGGAAATACCGATACAACGCCTGTTGCCAGCATCACGCTGAATGGAGAGGCGGACGCAGCTACGACGCCGTTTGGAACTCCGAACTCAGTTATGGGACAGCCCTATTACCAGGAGGACGAGCCCTGGCACGCCACATTTGGCAATCTGCCCAGGGTGGATGGAAGCGGGAATCGGATCATCTACAAGGTCAAGGAGACCGCTGCGACCCCGGACGGCTTTTATCCGTGGAAGGAAAAGAGCGAGAACAATGAACTCTGCGGGCCCGATTGGTACCTGACGAACTCCGGCGGCGTCATCTACAACCGTAAGCTGACCATGTCTATCCGGTTGGATAAGCACTTTGACTTCCAGCCGAATAATGGCAATGAACTGGCTGTGACATATGATTACTTCAAGACGGACAAGACGACACAGGAGAAATTGTCCTTTACGGTTACATTGCCAACGGGCGAGACCCGGCATTTTAAGCTCAGTGACTTCGAACCAGTACAGGGAGTAACAACTTTCTCTCTGACATTGGAAGACATCCCCTATTACACCGGACTTTACGCGCCGGCGGATTATAATGGCAGTACGATCACCTTCCAGGAATCCGGCGAATTCGAGCTGCTCGAAGCCTACAATTATTATCTGGTGAACATCATGGCCGATCAAGGAACGCAATGGAGTATCGGCGGTGAAAGACCGACAACGGTTACGGCAACCCGGACTGAGAGTATGAATATCAATGCGGACGATCCCTTATATGAGGTCCGCATTCAGAACAAGTACCGCCGCGGTGCCGAAGGCAGATTTGTCAAGCTCACAAAGAAAGTGACCGGCCTGACCAATGAAGACTTCCTGGCCAACTCCGGGATGCTGCAAAACCTCCACTTTGTGATTAAGAACAAAGCAGGTTTATATGCTGGGCACAATCCAACTCCGGCTTTCAACCCGGAAACCATGCGCTATGAAAAGCTGTTATGGGTGCAGAACGTCAGTGATGCGGTGATCATTTCGCCGACATTCAACTATAACGCAAGCAATGGGCAGTGGGAGGCATCGGTCAATTTTGATAACTTCAATGACTTCCCGTCGGATGAGTATACCGTTGTCGAACTGGAAGCGCTGGAGGGCGGCTATGAAGGAAAGACCGCGCAGATCCAAGGTTATACGCTCACGGTGAAGGATAATACCATTACTGTTGAGACGAAGAGCGACGGTACCAGCGAATGGGAAGACTCTTATAATTACAATCTGAGTGTCACCAACGCCTATGAACGAATCGTTGGTTCGGTGAACTTTACCAAGGTAGATGAGAAAGATGCCGCTCTGGCTGGCGCTACCTTCGCTCTGTACACAGACCAGAACTGCACAACACCGGCTCAAAATAAAGATGGAGAGAATGCAACCGCCACTTCTGCGGAAGGAACCGGCCTGGTGGAATTCCAGAATATTCCGACCGGCACCTACTACATGAAGGAAACCGAAGCGCCGGAAGGGTATGCGGTATCCAACAATGTGTATCAGGTTGTGATTGTCGAGGAGCCCGAAAGCTCAACCATCAAGCTGTATGAAAATGATGCAGCAACGGGAGAGGAACTGTCGAAAATTCCTAACACGCCCAGCAATAAGTACCTGAGAATCAAGAAGGTCGGCGATGATTCTGCTGGTCAGAGCGGTCTTGTCGGCGCGGAATTCAGCCTGAAAGCCGACCACCCTGTTGTAGGATTTGTGGACAAGGAAACCCTGACGTCCATGGACGGGGCAAACCTGGGCTATCTGCCCAGCGGTGACACGAGCGATGCCACGCTGTTCACCCTGCCCATTGGCACTTATACGCTGACCGAAACCAAAGTTCCTCTGTATTATGAGGGAATCAACGGTCCAGTCACGATAGAAGTCACGAACACTGGAATCACCGTAACAGAGATGGCGGGTGTTTCGCTGAGCGAGCCAGAAAACAATGTTTATACGCTGACCATAACCAACACCCATACAGGAAGCATCAAGATTAGCAAAACAGACGATAAACAGAACTCGCTGACTGGTGCGACATTCCAGCTGTTCAGCGTAGATATGGAAGGAACCTTGACACCATTCACGACAGCAATGATTGGGGAGCAAACTTTGTCTGAGGGCATCATCAATATGTCCGCAGACAGTGTAGTCACGGTCAACAATATTCCGTCCGGAAAATACAAGCTGGTGGAAACACACGCACCGAACGGATTCATGATCCTGCCGAGTGGAATCGAATTTACAGTCAATGTAAACGAAGGTGTCACCACGATCCACCTGATCCAAGGACAAGGCGCTTCGACAGAAGCTGGTACTATTACAATTGTCAACACCCCCGGCGTGCAGCTTCCCTCCACCGGCGGACCCGGTACCGTGCTGTACACCGCCGCTGGCCTGAGCCTGCTTCTCGGTGCAAGCCTCTGGCTGATGCTCCGCCGCAGGAAAGAACAACAGAACTAAACATTCATCCCCACCTGTGATTCGGTAAAATGCTTCATGGGGTGAATCACAGGGATGAGAGGAAAACCCAAAAGCAGATTCCCTGTTGCAAATCAAAGGTGACAGAGAATCTGCTTTTATTTCATAGCGGAAGATTGTACATGACAATTCCTCCTGACCATGCTATAATGAATGAGACAATTGACGCGAACCGCTGGCATCCTCTGGAGGAAGCCAATGGGAACTGCTGGTAAAAAAGGAGGCAGCCATGCCAGGCGATTACAAAACCCTGAAACGGGAAGCGCACGATGAGTTTATCGTCAATAAGAGCCGCTTCATCGGTTATGCCTGCCCCTGCCAGACGGAGGAGGAAGCGCTGGCGTTCCTGAAATCTATCCGGGAAAAGCACCGGGACGCGACGCACAACTGCTACGCCTACGTGATCGGGGAGAACGCGGGCATCATGCGCTACAACGACGATGGTGAGCCGGGCGGCACGGCGGGGATGCCCATGATGGAGGTCATCAAGGCTCGGGGCGTGGTGAACTGCTGCGTGGTGGTGACGCGGTATTTTGGCGGTATATTGCTCGGCGCGGGCGGGCTGGTGCGTGCCTATTCCCATGGCTGCGCCATTGCCCTGAACGCGGCGCAGGTGGTGAAGATGCAGCTCAGTCAGCGCCTGCTGCTGGACGTGCCCTACCCGTTGTGGGACAAGGTGAGCTATGCCATGGAAAGCCTGCCCCTGCTGGTGGAGGACACTTCCTTCGGCGCGTCGGTGGAAGCGACCATCTTAGTCCGCGTCAACGACCTGAATGAAGTCACCCAAAAGCTCACCGCAATCACCGATGCCAAAGCCGAATGGCTGGCGCTGGACGAATTGCACTACCCCTGGCCCGAGGAGGAATGAACATGGTGCGTTTTGCCAAAACCGAGGACGCGGAACGAATCAACGAACTGCGCAGGCAGGTGAACGAGCTGCACGTAAGCGGCCGGCCCCGTCACTTTAAGGCGGGCTTCAACCAGGAACTGCAAGACCACGTATACCTGTACCTGGCAGGCGGCAACGGCTACGCCGCGGTGGAGGAGGAAGACGGACAGGTTCGCGGCATGGTGCTGGTGGATTATATCGACCGCCCGGAAAGCCCCTACCGCTATGCCGAGCGCTTTGCCCACATCGCGGAGATCTGCGTGGATGAACAATACCGCCGCCAGGGGATTGGCCAGCGGCTGCTGGACTTCGTGAAAGCTGACGCGAAGGAAAAGGGTTTTTCCCGTATTGAGCTGGACGTGTGGGCGTTCAACGACGCGCTGGCGTTCTATGAGGCGGAGGGGTATACTGTGTTCCGCCGCTATATGGAGCTGAACCTGGATTCGTAGGCAAAAAAAAGATCCTTGAAATCTCATGATTTCAAGGATCTTTTCAGTGCGGTCGACGGGACTTGAACCCGTACTCGGTTAAGAACACGCCCCTCAAACGTGCGCGTATGCCAATTCCGCCACGACCGCATGGCTGTTCAGAACAGCATACATTATTATAACAGAAATATCAGATTTGTCAACCGAAAATTTTAGCTTTATCAAAAGCTCATTTTCAGAATGTTTCTTAATCGTTCGGGCCTGATTCCAGAAGCTTCCTGCGAATTCCTGCCAGGTGCCGGGGCATTAATCCGGCTTTCAAATAATAGTTTTCCACATTTCCATACCGATCAAAGAACAGATCCAGGAATTGTGCCATACTCGTTTCGTTTGCCAGCACAATTTTCCTGTCTACCTCCGGGTGTTCCGCAAGATACCGTTCCAGGCGCTGACGGTTATATTCACGGCTGACCGTGTAATCCCTGATAATTGTTTTCCGTTCCACACTGCAGGAGAGCAGCAGGACAGCGCTGACGACACCCGTTCTGTCTTTTCCCGCGGTGCAGCAGATCAATACGCCCTCCTCCGCTTCCGCGACAGTCTGAAGAACATCGGACACTTCCTTCTGAGCAACAATTTCCATATACGATAGGGGAACGCCTGCGAGCGTGGACGGGGGGACACTGCCCGCCGTAATGGGAAAGGCATGATAAACGATCCCTTTTTCCGACGCGTAAGCGCAGGGATGTTTTTCCGTTTCCTGGCTGGTACGAAGGTCAATGATCGAAGTCATCCCATGATCTTTGAGCGTGTGGACATCGGAAGCGTTCCATACGGTCGGCGCGTCGCTCCGCCAGATTATGTTCCGGCGTGTCATGCAGCCCGATACGGTCGGGTAACCGCCCAGGTCTCTGGTGTTCGACGTGGCTGAAAGAAGGCTTTTATACATTGCAGACATAAGGGTTCCTCCCTGACCAGGATACGGTTATTATATATCCAGCTCCCGCAAAACGCAATGGAGGGAAAAACAGAAAGCACGCGGTTTCATGACTGCGATGCGTCTTGGAAAGAACCCGCGCTTTTTCCTTGCAAAACCGGCAAAATCTGCTATAATAGAAAGGGAAAGAATCTCCGGCGCTTTGCCGGACAATCGAGGGAAAGAAGGTAGATTATCATGGGCAAGCAATTCATCGTGGAAACCTCCGCGCGTCACGTGCATGTCACCCAGGAAGCCCTGGAAATCCTGTTCGGCAAGGGCTATGAGCTCCATCCCAAGAAGTACCTGAGCCAGCCCGGCCAGTTCGCCAGCGAAGAGCGCGTGGACGTGGTGGGCCCCAAGAAGACCCTGTCCCGCGTGAGCATCCTGGGCCCGGTGCGTCCCGAAACCCAGATCGAGCTGTCCCTGACCGACGCCCGTTCCATCGGCTGCACCGCTCCCGTCCGTGAATCCGGTGACATCGCGGGCTCCGGCTCCTGCAAGCTGGTCGGCCCCTGCGGCGAAGTGGAATGCCCCATCGGCGTGATCGCCGCCAAGCGCCACATCCATATGACTCCCGAGGACGCCAAGGAATTTGAAGTCGAGGACAAGCAGATTGTGTCCGTGAAGGTGGACACCGAAGGCCGCTCCCTGATCTTCGGCGACGTGGTCGTGCGCGTCAGCCCCAAGTACGCCCTGGCCATGCACATCGACACCGACGAATCCAACGCGGCCGGCTGCGTCGGCAACGTGATGGGCGAAATCGTCAAGTGATCAGCGAAGGTTTATCCGCGTATAAAAAACACCGGCAGCTCTCCGTGAGCCGCCGGTGTTTTTTATCCTATTTCAGTTTGCGCTGACATAGGACAGCAGATCGAGCATTTCCATGGCTGTGATGGATGCGTCGCCGTTGAGCGGCGCATACACATCCACCAGGTACAAGGCGCTTTCGCCCCGGGCCAGCACTTTATAATTGGTGCCAGATACCACCTGTGTGCCCAGCAGCGCGATGGGGGAAAGCATTTCGTCCGCCGCTTCGACTGCCTGGCTGAACGCCGCCTGCGCTTTTTCGTCCGGCAGAACCTCACCGTTATCCGGCTCGTGCAGCGACCAGCCTCCGGCCAGTCCGGCGGGCAGCGGTTTGTCCGCAATCAGCAGGTTATATAGCGCCAGCACATGAGCATTGAGCACCTGAACTTCGCCGTTGAGGCTGCTGAACACCGTCACAACGATCCATTCCCGGTCGCCGTCCTTTTCACGGCAGAGGAACGCGTAGTTGGTTCCGGCCACCACCTGGGTCGCCAGGACAGCGGCGGGCTCATAGTCCATCCCCGTCGCGGCGACCACCTGGCTGAACACTTTCTGTTCTTCTTCAGACAGGTGGGAAACGATGGGCTCTTCATTTACCTGCCAGCCGCCCACAAGGCTGGGCACGGTTTCGGCGGGCGCTTCTGTTTCGGCTTCTTTCTGAGCTTCTTCCTCGGGCTCCGTTTCTTCGGCTTCATCGGCGGGGAAGGGCTCGGCGGGGGCAAAGGTCAGGGTTGTCAGGAAATCGATGGCGGACTGGGCCTGCTTTTCCGTCATGGCGGACACAGCCTGCTCCACGGGGGCGGCGCTGATCTGAATCAGGCAGCCGTTGACGATGGTTTCGACGGAGAGGAAGGTATTCTTTTTCGCGCCCTCGCCCGCCAGACACATGAACTTGAAGCCATTTTGTTCCTTGACTGTGACGGTCAGCCCCTCTTCCTGGTAGGCGGCGGTCAATTCGTTCAGGCTGGTTTCGTCCAGCGTGGCCAGGTTTTCAATGTTAGCGTAATCTTCTTCCTGTGAAATCACGAACAGATAGCTCATGCCGTTGGTTTTGTCATTGGCGAGCATGCCCTCGATGGACTGGTGCTCCGTTTCCGCCTGCTTGTGAAACACGGTGAACCCCTTGGGGGCCGTGCAGGAAACGGTGTAGGCGGCCTGACTGTTCCCTAAGGTGCCGAGGGTGAGACCGGTCTCTTCCGCGAAGACGGCAGTGCTGCCAAGCATCACAAGACACAGCAGCAAAGCAGCGATTTTTTTCATGGATGTACCTCCTTGATCAGCTTCCTGATTCGCCGTAATCCGGCATCTATCATTATAAAAAGAAGAAACGTGTTCGTCAAGGCAGGGACGCGGTCCCGATTGTAAACTTTCTTTGGAGGAAAAATGACGGGAATTTTCAAAAAAGGCGGATTCAGGGCTTGTCAAGGAGAAAAATGTATGCTACAATACCAAAGATCACGCATGCGGGCCGATTTGTTTGCGTGTGCCGCTTTCGCGGTGGCAAGCGAAAATGACGTCCGCAGAGGATACAACAAAAACGAGGAGGAAACCCCAAATGGCAGTCATCTCTATGAAGCACCTGCTGGAAGCCGGCGTACACTTCGGCCACCAGACCCGGCGCTGGAACCCCAAAATGGCCCCCTACATCTTCACCGAACGCAACGGCATCTACATCATCGACCTGCAGAAGACCGTCCGCAAGATCGACGAAGCGTACATGTTCGTGCGCAACCTGGCCATGGAAGGCAAGACCATCCTGTTCGTGGGCACCAAGAAGCAGGCCCAGGAAAGCATCGAAAGCGAAGCCAAGCGCTGCAACATGTTCTATGTGAACAACCGCTGGCTGGGCGGCATGCTGACCAACTTCCGCACCATCCGCACCCGCGTGGAACGCCTGAACGCCATCGACAAGATGGAGCAGGACGGCCAGTTCGAAGTGCTGCCCAAGAAGGAAGTCATCAAGCTGCAGCATGAACGCGAAAAGCTGGAAACCAACCTGGGCGGTATCCGCGAAATGAAGAAGCTGCCCGGCGCGCTGTTCGTGGTTGACCCCCGCAAGGAACACATCGCCATCGCCGAAGCCCGCACCCTGGGCATTCCGATCGTCGCCATCGTGGACACCAACTGCGACCCCGACGAAGTGGACTACGTGATCCCCGGCAACGACGACGCTATCCGCGCTGTCAAGCTGATCGCCGGCAAGCTGGCCGACGCTGTGCTGGAAGGCAAGCAGGGCGAGCAGAGCGAAGCGGAAGCCGAAGAAGCTCCCGTGGCCGCTGAATAATTTATACAATTTATCTTTTTGATCGAATAGAAGGAGGGCATTCCCATGGCTGAAATTACTGCCGCGATGGTAAAGGAACTGCGCGAACGCACCCAGGCCGGTATGATGGACTGCAAAAAGGCGCTGGTCGAAAAGAACGGCGATATGGACGAAGCCGTCGCTTATCTGCGTGAAAAGGGCCTGGCCGCCGCCGCCAAGAAGGCCGGCCGCGTGGCCGCCGAAGGCGCCGTGGAAAGCTACATCCACATGGGCGGCAAAATCGGCGTGCTGGTGGAAGTCAACTGCGAAACCGACTTTGTGGCCAAGACCGACGCTTTCAAGGAACTGTGCCATGACATCGCCCTGCAGATCGCCGCTTCCAACCCCCTGTACATCAACAAGGAAGACGTGCCCCAGGAAGCTCTGGACAAGGAAAAGGAAATCCTGCGCGCCCAGGCCCTGAACGAAGGCAAGCCCGAAAAGATCGTGGACCGCATGGTGGAAGGCCGCATCGAAAAGTATTACAAAGAAAACTGCCTGATGGAGCAGGTGTTCGTCAAGAATCCTGACATCACCATCGCCACCCGCGTGAACGAAGCTACCCTGGCTTCCGGCGAAAAGATCAGCATCCGCCGCTTCACCCGTTACGAGTGCGGCGAAGGCATCGAAAAGAAAGAAAGCAACCTGGCGGAAGAAATCGCCGAAATGACCAAGAAGTAATTGAACAATCAAAAAGGGACGGCATCTGCCGCCCCTTTTTTTGCGAAGGAGGCTTATGAATTATGGGACAGTACAAGCGTGTACTCTTGAAGCTCAGTGGGGAAATGCTGGGAGAGAACGGACGGCTTTTCGATCATAGCATCATCGACCACGTGGCGAAGGTATTGGTCAAGATCGTGGAGGACGGCACCGAGCTGGGCGTGGTCATCGGCGCGGGCAATATCTGGCGGGGCCGCAGCGGTGGCGAAATGGACCGGGTGACCGCCGATCAGATGGGCATGCTGGGCACGGTGATCAACTGCCTGGCCATGCGCGACGCGGTGCAGCGGGCGGGCGGCAAGGCCGTGGTCATGAGCGCGATTGAAATGCCCCGGGTGTGCGAGGTGTTCAATGCGGAGAAGGCCCGGAAGTATATGAAGAAGGGGAATGTGACCCTGTTCGCCGCGGGCAGCGGCAACCCCTTCTTTTCCACCGATACCGCCGTGGTGCTCCGTGCTGTGGAGGTTGGCGCGGACGCCATCCTGCTGGCGAAGAACATTGACGGCGTGTATACCGACGACCCCAAGAAGAACCCCGACGCCACCCTGATCCGGGAAATCAGCTACGAAAAGGCCCAGGAAATGCGGCTCAAGGTCATGGACGCCGCCGCCTTCGCCCTGTGCGCGGAAAACAAGGTGCCCGTGGTGCGGGTGTTCGGCCTGTTTGAGCCGGAAAGCATCATCGACGTGCTGGACGGCGACGATATGGGAACGGTGCTCCGGCCGGAGGAGTGATTGAACAGCTTTATAGGGCGCTTTAACGCTGGAAAGAGAGTTCAGAGTACAGAGTACAGAGTGCAGAGTGCAGATTTATCATGATAATAACAAGCAATTTGAACAAGAAACTTTTTACTTTTAGCGTTATTCTGTCATCCCGACCGAAGCGGAGGCAAGAGCCGCAGCGGAGTGGAGGGACCTGAGAGAAGCATGAGCAGTCAAGCAACATAATCCCCAGCTCTCAGGTCCCTCGACTTCGGCTCGCCTCTTGCTCGCCTTCGCTCGGGATGACAATGTTAATTGAGTGAAATAATATTTGTTGGTCAAATTCAAAGCGTACTGCATATCAATCTGAACTCTGTACTCTGAACTCTGTACTCTCGTTCCAGCGTTAAAATGCCCAATAAAAAACAAAGCAGAAAACAAAAAACCGCGTATAACGGACAGACGGAACCGCAGCACACGCCTAAGATGCTTACTGCTGCTTCCTTCCGGACCTGACAGGGTTCACACCGCAGCATCGCACGGGGCCCATCCGCCATACACGGCTTTTTCATTATACAGCAGGGCGGAGAAAAAAGCAAGCACTATTTTCTCTTTACAGTTTCGCCCCGCCGTGATAAGATACAGGTACAGGATTACAATTGACGAGGAGGCGTTCCCCCATGCCCGCGAAATGGCTGAAAGACACGGTATTCTATGAAATCTATCCCCAATCCTTCTACGATACCAACAAGGACGGCATCGGCGACATCAACGGTATCATCGAAAAGCTGGATTACATTAAAAGCCTGGGCTGCAACGCCCTGTGGATCAACCCCTGCTACGATTCGCCCTTCAAGGACGCAGGCTACGACGTGCGCGACTATAAGAAGGTTGCGCCCCGCTACGGCACCAACAACGACCTGTACCGCCTGTTTGACCTGGCGCATCAGAAAGGCATCCGCGTGCTTCTGGACCTGGTGCCCGGCCACACGAGCGAAGAACATGACTGGTTCAAGATGAGCTCCAAGGCGGAGCCCAACGACCTGTCCGGCCGCTACATCTGGACCGGCAAGTGGTTCCTGGGCTGCCGCAACATTCCCTATATCGGCGGTGAAACGGAGCGCGCCTCCACCTATCTGATCAATTTCTTCAAGTGCCAGCCTTCCCTGAATTATGGCTTCCTCAAGCCCGAAGAGCCCTGGCAGAATCCCATCGACCATCCCGACGCCATCGCCACCCGGGAAGCGCTCAAGGACATTATGCGCTTCTGGCTCAGTCACGGCTGCGACGGCTTCCGCGTGGACATGGCCATGTCGCTGGTGAAATACGACGACGAGGAAAAGACCGGTACCCGTGCGGTATGGAGTGACGTGAAGAAAATGCTGGACGCTGAATTCCCCGACGCCGCGATGGTGGCGGAATGGAGCGCGCCTAAGCTGTCCCTTCGCTGCGGGTTTGACATGGACTTTTATCTCAGTGATTGGGGCAACGGCTATGTGCAACTGCTGCGGGAATATTCCACGCACGGCGATGAGAAAAAGGACAACAGCTATTTCCGTAAGGATTCCGACCACGATATGACCGGATTCCTGACCCAGTACATGGACTGGTACAGGGATACCAAAGACCTGGGCTACATTTCCCTTCTTACCTGCAACCATGACACTGTGCGGCCCCGGTTCAACATGGATGACGCGGAACTCAAGCTGTGCTACGCCTTCCTGTTCACCCTGCCCGGCGTGCCGTTCCTGTACTACGGCGATGAAATCGGTATGCGTTATCAGCAGCTCCCCACCAAAGAAGGCGGCTATTTCCGCACCGGCTCCCGCACGCCCATGCAGTGGACGAACGGAAAAAACCTGGGCTTCTCCGAGGGCTGTGCGGACGCGCTGTATCTGCCTGTTGATCCCGCCGCCGACGCGCCGACCGTGGAAAGCCAGGAGAAAGACCCGGCTTCCCTGCTGAACTTTGTCCGTGCGATCCTGGCGCTGCGCCATCAGGAGCAGGACCTGCAGGCGGATGCTGAATTGGAAATCGTTTCTGCCGTACCCGGCAAACCGGTAGTGTATCGCCGCGGCGAATTGCTGCTGGCCGTCAACGCGGCGGGCGAAGCGATGGATGCTGACGTGGATGCGGGAAATAAACAGCCCCTCTTTACTCTGGGAGAAGCGATTGCCGAAAACGGAAAACTCCGCTTGGGCGCCCAGTCCTTCGCGGTGCTGAAATAAGCGCAGAGGCAAATACGGCTTGGTTTACCGCCGGGCGGCTTGAAGCTGATCGGCGGTGCCGTTTTTCCGCGTAAGAATGTCATATATTTCCTTGCGAATTGACAAATACTGCAGCTTCTGATATACTGAACAAGATTTCCCATACATTCATCCTGTGTTTAACCTTTTACAGGAAGGGATTACAACCGTACATGAAGAAGCTTTCATTGACCCTTTCTGAAGCATCGGATTTACAGTCCTCAGCTCTGTTTCTTCCACAGGAAACGCTTGGGAAGAAACGGTATAAGATCGCTGTTGCCGGGATGGGTTACGTGGGCCTGTCGCTGGCGGTTCTGCTGTCGCAGCATAACGAAGTGACCGCTGTGGATATTGTGCCGGAAAAAGTGGAAAAGCTGAAACGGTTTGTTTCTCCCATTCAGGATGATGATATTGAAAATTACCTGGAGGAAGCGAAAACGGGCAAGCGTCCGCTGCGTCTGACTGCTACCACCGATGGCGCGGCTGCCTATGCGGACGCGGATTTCGTGGTAATCGCGGCGCCGACGAACTACGATCCCAAACAGAACTTTTTCGACTGCTCCGCCGTGGAAACCGTGATTCGCCTGGTGCTGGACAGCACAAAGCACCCGGAGGACGCGCCCACGATCATCATCAAATCCACCGTTCCCGTGGGATACACCGCCCACGTGCGCGGGATGTTCCAGACGGACCGCATCCTGTTCAGTCCGGAATTCCTGCGGGAATCCAAGGCGCTGTATGACAATCTGTATCCCAGCCGCATCATCGTTGGCTGTGACCCAAATACCCGGCCCCAGGCGGAAATCTTTGCCGGCCTTCTGCGGCAGGGAGCGGTCAAGGCGGATGTGGAAACCCTGTTTATGGGCTGCACTGAGGCCGAAGCAACCAAGCTGTTCGTGAATACTTACCTGGCCCTTCGCATTTCGTTTTTTAACGAGCTGGATACCTATGCCGAAGCGAAAGGACTGAAAACCGCGCCGATCATCAAGGGCGTCTGCCTTGATCCCCGGGTGGGCGACTATTATAACAATCCGTCCTTCGGCTACGGCGGCTACTGTCTGCCCAAGGATACCAAGCAGCTGCTAGCCAACTATATGGATGTGCCGCAGAATCTGATCCAGGCTATCGTGGAATCCAACCGTACCCGAAAGGATTTTATCGCCGACCGGGTACTGGAAATCGCCGGAAGCTGTGGCAACAGCGCGGACTGTTCCGCGGCGCAGGTGGAAAAGCAAAAAGACATTGTAATCGGTATCTATCGGCTGACCATGAAAGCCAACAGCGATAATTTCCGCCATTCCTCCATCCAGGGCGTCATGAAGCGCATCAAAGCCAAAGGCGCGGAAGTGGTGATTTATGAACCGACGCTTGAAAACGGTTCGACTTTTTTCGGCTCACAGGTCGTAAACGACTTGAGAATATTCAAGAAAATGTGTGGCTGCATCATCGCCAACCGGTATGACGCTGTGCTGGATGATGTGCGGGACAAGGTATATACCCGCGATATTTTCAGGAGAGATTGACGGATGGATTGCGGTATGGAATACGGCAAGTTCAATGAACCCATGCCCTGATGATCATTTTTCGCGTACCTTATTGTTCTGAAAACCTTCGGATGCTTGTTTCGTCAGGAAGGAAAAACAGAAACAATATGGAAATAAACAAAGCCTTCAGAAAATGTGAAAGGAGCTACATCAATGAAACAACTGACAAAAATCCTGTGTGCGGGACTGATCCTCATGCTGATGGTCACAGGCGCTGCCGCGGAGGCAAAGCTGGACACTGTGTTTCAGTATATGACCCTGATTCAGCAGGTGCCGGGCACCAATCGCCTGGTGATCGAGTCCAAACAGGACAATCTGCGCGGACTGTTCACCACTTCCGGCGAGGAAATCATCCCCTGCAAGTACGCTTTTATCGACTATCTCTCCAACGGCTTTTTCAATGCCTATAATAGCAAGGAAGCCGTGGACGATAAAGCACTGTGGACCATCGACGGCCGTATGATCAGCCAGGCGGCTTACGGTAGCTTCAAGGTGTTCAACAGCCATTGGGTCGCCGCCTTCGTCATCAACCCGCAGGAGGTAGCCGACGCTGACAAGGACATCAAGATCGGCGCCAAAAACTATCAATATGAACGCATTGATCTCTTCTATGTGACCGATGAAGCAGCGGAAAACCTGGAGCCTGTGGCTTCTCTGGATCGGGACGCTTATGCGGACGCTGCGATTCATGGCGAATACATCGCGATCGTCAATCGTGAACAGGCGATCAATCTCTACGACAGCAGCTTCCAGCCCGTTAACGTCGCGTTGACAGCTGCCAATAAACCTTTGTATGAAATCAAAAACTATCAGATCATCAGCCTGCTGGACAAACGTGTCCTGGGCGACGGCTATGCAGACGTTACGGAAGTCAATCAAAGCGACCGTATGCTTGTCAGGGGCAACCGCGTTGCGCTGGATGGCACGAAACTTGCCTGCCTGATGACCGCCGACGGCACCGTACTGCTTCCTCCGGAATATGAAATCATCGACCTGACCGATCATTGCGTCGTTGTGGCTGATCTGGAAAAGCGGCAGGGCGTTTACTCTCTGGACGAAGGCCGCATGATCGTTCCCTGCGCCTATTCCGCCATTGTATCCAGCAACACTGATTTGGATAAATATGTGCATAACGGCTATGTGTGCGTGGAAAAGGATGGAAAACTGGGCTTCTATGATGTGGCCAACGATGTGGAAAGCTGCGCCCCCAAATACGCCAAGCGTGCTGTCACGAACATCGGCTGCTGCCTGATCTACACGACGGTGGAAGGCGATCTGACGATCGTGGCCGCCGATGGCGCGGTCAATACGGTGGATGCTGATGAAGTGCTGGCCACCCGCGGCAACGGTTCCCTGCTGGAGGTGAAAAAAGGCGCTTCCTTCGGTTTGGTTGACTGGCATGGCGTTATTGTCGTTCCTGTGAACCATTATAAGGACATCATCGTGACCGATGATACCCAGGCGATCATCCGCACCAGCACCGGTCTGCAATTGGATACCGTGACCCGCTGAAAACGGAGGCTGCCATGAAGGATAAAAAGCAGATATGGCTCGTTTGTCTGCTTGTGCTGTGCGCGATGCTGACTGGCTTTCTCCAGCCGGCGGCAGCAGACGTCAAGGCGGAGCGGCTCCTCAAGCGGATGGAAAACCTGACGCAGGTTCCCAACACCCATCTGTTGCTTGCCCAGGATCCCAAGACCTTTCAATGGGGCGTATACGACACCGACGCGAACGTCGTCGTTCCGCTGGAATATAAAACCATTTCCTATCTGGATTATGCCTATTTGAGCGTCAGCGGTGGGCCGCGCCCTGAGGCAACGTCGGAAGAAGCGGCTGTAGACGATCTTAACTGCAATGCCCTGATGACGCTTGACGGCACGTTGCTCACCGCCTACGCTTACGGAACGTTCAAGGCGTATTCGCCACTTTGGATTGCAGGCTGGGTGCTGGAGAAGGGCAATGCGGCGGACAACGATTACACGCCCGATAAAACGAACTATTATCGCATCGTGCACTGTGATCTTTTCTTTCGGGACGCGGACGGTTCTCTCCGCCAGGTTGCTTCCCTGAGCCAGGATGAATTCAAGGACGCCAAAGCCCACGGAGAATACCTTTCCGTCCAAAACCGGGAGAACGGCATCACCATGTACGATCAGGACGCGCAAATCGTGGATATCGGCGCAAAGAATCTGACGGCCAGCGTCTATGCGATCAAGAATTGGGCCGTGTTCAATCTGGCAACGGGCGAAATCATCCTGGATGGCTGTTCCAAGGTGACCGAAGTGCAGACCGAGGATGAATTGCTGCTGATTGCCACCCGGATCGACCTGCAGGGCAGGGAAATGAATTCTCTGATCACCACGAAGGGCGAAGTGATTTTCCCGATGTGGTATGCGTCGGTTTCCTCTGTTTCCATGGACTATGCCATCATCACCAGCGCTTCCAACGGGAAAAAGGGCTTGTATTCCTGCCGCGAAAAGCGGATGATCCTGCCCTGCATGTTTGACGACATTCTGGAAAACAAGAATGCGATGGACCGTTTCATCGGCCACGGATATATCCCCGTGATGAAGGATGGGGCGTACTATTGCTACGAAGTTGCGACCCGGAAGCTGATTTCCGTTCCTGATTTTGGGACGGAGGGAAAGATCGACCATTACGGCCCCACGTTCTTCACTTCCAACAAGGTGGAGAAAACCACCACGACCAAGTACGCCGCTCCGGACGGAACCCTCAAATCGCTGTACGGAACGATCAGCAAATCCCGCGGCAGCGGATACCTGCTGGTCGCGCAATTCAGCTATGGTACGTCCGTCATTAACTGGTACGGCAACAACTTCCTGCCCCAGTACTACTCCAACATCAGCATCACGGATGATGACAGAATCATCGTAAAAACGAAGAACAGCGGATACGACCTGTATAAGATTCCCGAGTAAGCGCGGTATCCCGCGTAACAGAACCATCCGGCATCAGTCCATTGCGGCAGATACCGGATGGTTTTCTTTTCTGTTCCTGAAGGTTTTCGACGGCATAACGGCTTTTGGCTGGCGGAAAAACCTGCGCTGCATTTATTGCCAATCCGGATGAGGAATGATATAATAAATCTGAATGAAGGAAAAATGCTTGTAAAACTGACCGTTTCATCACAAGCTGGGAAGGAGCGACCAATGGACGCTATCGAAACGATATTGGCACGCCGCAGTTATCGCGGGAAATACAAGGCTGTGCCGATCCCGAAAGAGGATTTAATGACCATCCTGGAAGCGGGGCTGGCCGCGCCGTCCGGGTGCAACAAACAGACCGTGAGTCTGATTGCCGTGGATGAACCAGCCATATTACAGCGGCTTCACGCGGTGATCGACCCGCCGGTGGGGGAAACCGCTCCGGCGATGATTTGTGTGCTGAGCCAAAAGATCATTGCCTACCGCGACCGGTGCTTTGCTGTGCAGGATTACGCCGCAGCCATCGAAAACATGCTGCTGGCGATCACCGCGCTGGGGTATCAAAGCTGTTGGTATGAGGGCCATATCACCGACACGGACAGGATCGGGGACAAAATAGCACGTATACTGGGTGTGCCGGAGGATTACGAACTGGTGTGCATCCTGCCTGTGGGCGTGGCGGAGGATGAGCCGAAGCCGCCCAAGAAAAAAACGTTTGAGGAACGCGCTTGGTTCAATGGGTTCCGAAAGGAAAACTAAGATGAAGCGTTTCGATTTGCAGCCTGGTTTTGTGTTCAGCCCCCAGCCTATGTATATGATCGGCACCAATAACGAGGACGGCACGCCTAACTTCTGCATCATTACCTGGCTGGGCTTTTCCGCGGACGGCGGCCCCTGCCTGATGATGACCATCGGCGGCAGTAAGCTGACGAAAACCAACATCCTGCGGGAGGGTTGCTTCTCCGCGAATATGATCACCGATGATAACCTTTGGCTGGCGGATTACTTTGGCACCACCAGGGGTGAAAACGGGCCGAAGCGGGACGTCCCTTACACCGTGGAGCTGGGACGCAAGGTGGACGTGCCCGTGATCGGGGAAAGCCACTGGATTTATGAATGCAGGGTAAAGAAACATATCCCCCTGGACGGCGCCGATTTCTTTCTGGCAGAAGTGGTCAATATTCAGATTGACGAAGCGTATCGGGGCATGGATATGGAACACATCCAATTGGAACGCATCCATCCTGTCGTCTACAGCCCGTACCAGTATTACCTCGTGAAGGAAAAGCTGGGGGAAATGGGCGAATGGAAAAAGCATTTTGAGGGCGTGGACGGTGTGAAGAGCGAGCCTGAAAAGGCTGTACAAAATGAGGTGATTTGATGAATTATTATCCGGGAGATATTACAGACGTGCACGGCATCCGCGTTGGCCACGCCCAAAGCGCGCGGGGCAAGACCGGCGTGACGGTGGTGCTGTGCCGGAAGGAAGGGGCCATTGGCGGCGTGAGCGTCCGCGGCGCGGCCCCTGGCACAAGGGAAACGGATTTGCTGCGCCCCGGCAATCTGGTGGAGCGGGTGAATGCCGTCGTTTTGTCCGGTGGCAGCGCCTTTGGCCTGGACGCGGCGGGCGGCGTGATGCGCTACCTGGAGCAGATGGGCTGCGGGATGGACATGGGAAACGTGCATGTGCCCATCGTGCCCGCCGCCGTGCTGTTTGACCTGAACGTGGGCGACCCCTCCATCCGTCCCGACGCGGCCATGGGCCGTTCTGCCTGCATGAACGCCGCCAAGGGCATGAGCCAGGGTAAGGTCGGCGCGGGCACAGGGGCCACGGTGGGCAAGCTGGTGCCCGGCGCTGTACCCCAGGACAGCGGCATCGGTTCCGCGTCCATCACCCTGCCCGAAGGCGTGACCGTCGGCGCGGTGGTAGCGGTGAACGCTGTGGGCGACGTGTACCACCCCGAAACCCAGGAGGTGCTGGGCTGCGCCCACATGCCGGACGGCACGCCCGTGCTGGCGGAAGGACTGCTCTACGGGCATGCCCCGGTGCCCCAGCAGATCCGCATTCCCGCCCCCGGCAGCAACACCACCATCGGCGTGGTGGCCGTGGACTGCAAGCTGACCAAGGAGCAGGCCAACCGCCTGGCCGACGTCAGTCACGACGGCCTGGCCCGGACGATCCGCCCCGTGCACACCCAGATGGACGGCGACACCCTGTTCGCCGTGGCCACGGGCCGCACGGATGCGGAGGTCAACTTTGTGAAGCTGTGTGCTGCCGCCGCGGAAGTGACCGCCAGGGCCATCGCCAATGCCCTGCTGTATACCAGGCTATGATTGCTGGCGTGGGCATCGACCTGTGCGAGATTTCGCGCATGGAAAAGCTGTTATCCGACGGGCGGTTTCTCGCCCGTTTTTTCAGCGTGGCAGAACAGGAATATATTCATGGCAAAGGGAAAAGCGCGGCTCAAACAATGGCGGGGATCTTCGCCGCCAAAGAGGCGTTCACCAAATCCCTGGGCGTCGGCATCGCGGCGGACATCCGGGATATTTCCGTGCTGCACGACGCAAACGGCGCGCCGTATTATTCCCTGTCCGGGGACTACGCCCGGACGGCGGAGGAACGTGGAATTTCCACCTTTTTTCTTTCCATCACCCATGAAGGGGACATGGCGGCAGCGGTGTGCGTCGCGGAAAGGAACGGATAAATGAAAGATTTTTTCCCCGTTTTAACGCCGGGTGACACCCGCCGCACGGAACAGAAAGCCTTTGAACTGGGCGTTTCCAGCCTCCTGCTGATGGAGCATGCGGCCATGGCCGTGGTGGACGAACTGGAAAAAGCTTTGGGCGGAAGCTGCGAAGATAAGCAGGTGCTGTTCCTTTGCGGCACGGGCAACAACGGCGGCGACGGCTTGGCCGCTGCCCGCCTGTTCGCCATGCGAGGCGGCAGAGCGACAGCCTGGCTGTACGGCGAGCCGAAAACCCCCGACGCGAAAACCAACCTGCAATGGCTGCGCCAATTGCCCGATGTGGAAATCCTGAACCTGGGCGAATTGCCTGAGGAAGCATGGCCCTTTGACGGGGAAAGCCCAAACCGCCCCTTTGACGGCTATGTGGACGCGCTGCTGGGCACGGGTTTCCATGGAAAGATTCAGGATGCGCTTTTGTCCCGGATGGCGCTGGCTCCTTATCATGATTTTCATTTGGGAATGCCCTTGCCGCCCGTGGTCGCCGTGGATATCCCCAGCGGCATCAACGGCAGAACAGGGGAAGCGGAATGGCCCTTTGTCCACGCCGATGTAACCGTCACCTTCAACACGCCCAAGCCCGGTCTGTATCTGACTCCCGAGCGAGAGGCGGTTGGCAAAATCGTGGTTGCGGACATTGGTCTGTGGCCCATGATGCCCTGGAACTGTGACGCGCTGCTCCTGGATGACCTTGAGCTCAATTGCGAAACCCTGCTTCCCGCCGCGTTGGGGCTGATGGAAAAGCGGTCTTTGAACGCCCACAAGGGCGACAATGGCCGCGTGCTGATCTATGCCGGAAAAATGGGCATGGCCGGGGCCGCCGCCATGTGCGCCAAGGCCGCCGTCACCGCCGGGGCGGGACTGACGACGATTGCCTGCGAGAAAGAAATCATCCCCATCCTGCAAACCCTGGTTCCCAACGCCATGTGCGTGGACATCCGGGATGCAATCAAGCATCCGCCTGCTTACGACGTGTTCGCCGTGGGCTGCGGGTTGGGGCAGAGCGAAGAAATCTGGCAGTTTATTTTGAAGCTGTGGAATCCGGACAAGCCCTCCGTCTGGGACGCGGATGCGCTGAATCTGCTTTCCAAGCATGAAATGAAGCTGGGTGAAAAGGCCGTCATCACGCCGCACATTGAGGAAGCGGCCCGGCTGCTGGGCTGGCGTATCGACGAAATCCTGGAGGACAGGCTGAAATCCGCCCGCGCGCTTGCGGAAAAGTACGAATGCGCCGCTATCCTGAAAAGCGATGCTTCCGTGATCTGCGGCATGGACGGCGGCGAGCTCAAGTATTATCTCAACACCGTCGGCACACCCGCTTTAGCCAAGGGCGGCAGCGGCGACGCGCTGACGGGCATCCTGGCTGCAATCCTGTGTGATGAGGGTTTATATCTGGATGACGCCGCCCTGGCCTGCCTCTGGCACGGCATGGCGGGCGTGGTCGGGGAAGAAAAATACGGCCAGCGGGAGCTGACCACCGACCAACTGATTGCCTGCCTCCATGAAGCTGAACAATGGGGGAGAGGCGAAATCCCCGCGCCAAAGGTGTTTCGTTAATCCTGCAAAAATCCCGGCAGAAAAACCATTCTGCCGGGGTTTTTTGCGCGCTCAGGTAAAAGCACGGATGAGGGTCACGATCACCCAGGCGGCGCTGAAAATGGCGACCAGCCAGGTGGCCTGGCGGATGATGGACAAAAGCCCGTCGGACTTTTTCAGCTTCTTTTCGGAAAGGAGTTTTTCGGCTTTCTCCAACCGCGCGGTCAGGGATTGAACTTCCTTGCGCAGCTCCTTGTTTTCCACCTCGGCGTCGTGCAGGCCGTCAAGCAATTGCTGCTCCAGCTCGGTTTGCTGGGCGCTGAGTTTGTCAGTTTCCTGGAACAGCTTTTGCTGATCCTCACTCAGTCCCTCGGCCACCAGGGTCATTTCGGAGGTGAAATCCTCCACCAGCTGGCCCAGGTCCTTCCCCTTCAGGGGATGCAGCACGCCGTTCATAAAGTCCTTCGCGGACTGCATCACGTTCTTTTTCGATTCCTCCGTTTCGGGAATCAGTTCCATTTCTTCGTCTTTGCTCATAGAAATTATGCCATGCGGAAGCCTTCCGCGGTTTGTTCGTTCTTATAGCGCTCCAGCAGGTTCTTGATGCGGTTATAGGGGTTGAGCAGCTTGGACAGGGTGCGGTCATGGTTCAGCGTGGCGATGATATAGGAAATATATTTGCTCAGATCCGCTTCCACGAACCAGGGCGCAGCGATTACCTCGGGGCGGCGGTAGGTCAGGTTGGAGGCCACCACCTTGGTCAGCAGCCCTTCATTGTATGCCTTGTTGAACTCTTCAATGCCGCTGGTAAAGAACGCGAAGGTGGCGATGGCGAAGATGCGGTTGGCCCGACGGGCTTTAAGCTCCTTGCACAGGTCGAGGATGGATTCGCCGGACGCGATCATATCGTCCACGACGATCACGTCCTTGCCCTCCACGGAGGAGCCCAGGTATTCATGGGCCACGATGGGGTTGCGGCCATTGACGACGGTGGTATAATCCCGGCGCTTATAGAACATACCCAGATCCAACCCCAGCACGGAGGAATAGAAGATGTTGCGCTGCATGGCGCCTTCATCGGGGGAGACGACCATCATGTTGTCCTTGTCGATGCGCAGGCTCTTTTCCACGCGGGTGAGGGCTTTGATCATCTGATAGGTGGGCATCACGTTTTCAAATCCGATCAGCGGCACGGCGTTGGCTACGCGCGGATCGTGGGCGTCGAAGGTGATGATGTTGGTCACGCCGTACTGCTGCAGTTCCTGCAGGGCCAGGGCGCAGTCCAGGCTTTCACGGGAGGAGCGCTTGTGCTGCCGACTTTCGTACAGCATCGGCATGATGACGTTGATGCGCTTGGCTTTGCCGCCGATGGCGGCGATGACGCGCTTCAAATCCTGAAAGTGATCGTCAGGGGACATGGGCACTTCCATGCCGTACATGTTGAAGGTCTTGTTGTAGGCGCATACGTCAATGATGATGTAGATGTCGTATCCGCGCACGCTTTCTTTGATGACGCCCTTGCTTTCGCCGGTGCCGAAGCGCGGGCAGTACGTCTTGATCAGGAAGGAATCACGGTTGAGTCCCGGCATCGTGTAGAATTCTTCGTCCTGCGTTTCCTGGAGGGAGTTCCATTTTTTCAGCCAAGCGTTGACCTTGTTGCCCATTTCCTCGCAGCCCGACATGGCGATCAAGCCAAGCGGCCCCACGGGAATGCTCTTCAAATCCCACTCTGTCAGAAAGCTGTTCATGCCGCAGCACCCCTTTATCAAAATATGCGCTGGTAAAGTGGACAAACCCATTATACATGATTTTGGGGATTCTGGAAAGAGGAAAGACGTGATTTGACTTTTTTTGTCGTAAACAGCTCAAAATTGCTGAATGAATCAGGGCATACTGCGAAATGTGGTCAATAATGAGCAAATCAATCAAATCACGAATCCGCCGTTGACGCCCAGGACCTGGCCGGTGATAAAGGAAGCGTCCTCCGAAGAAAGGAAGAAAGCGGCGCGGGCCACGTCCTGGGGCGTGCCGAGGCGGCAAAGCGGCGTGTCGTCCGCCAAGACTTGCAGGTCCTCCCGAGAGTATTCCCGCACCATATCCGTTTGAATCACGCCAGGGCAGATGCAATTGACCCGCACGCCGGAGGGCCCGGCCTCCTTTGCCAGCGCTTTGCCCAGACCGATCAGCGCCGCTTTGCAGGCGGAGTAGGCCGCTTCGCAGGACGCGCCCACCTGGCCCCACATGGAGGACACATAGAGGATGCTGCCGCTCTGCCTGGAGATCATACCCGGCAGGAAGGCCCGGGTGGAAAGGAACGCGCCGCGAACGTGCACGGCGAATAGCTCGTCCCACTGGGAAACGGTCATGTCCTGCAATAATCCGGTGTAGGAAATCCCGGCGTTGCAGATGAGAGCGTCCAAATGTCCAAACTTCCTGAGCACCTGTTCTGCCATGGCAGCCGTATCCGCTTCGCTTTTCGCATCGCAGCGAAGGGCCAGCGCGCCGGTTCCCCAGCTGAGGGTCAGCGCCTTTTCTTCGCTGTTCAGGTAGGTGAACGCCACCCGCCAGCCCTGCTCCGCGTACAGGCGCACCATCGCTTCGCCGATGCCCCGGGAGCCGCCGGTGATCAATACCGTTTTCATGCCAGCATTTTCCTCCAAGAAAAAAAGCTGCCAGAAAAAGCAGCTATTTCCATACTAAAAGTTTTCTCCCTGCCAGCCCCAGTGTTCCGTTTCTTCATATTCCACATACACGCCGTCGGCGGGAACGGACAGCACGTCGCCCAGAATACGGGTGGCTTCGGCGGTAAAGCGCTGATAGGCTTCCTTGTCCGCTTTGCCATACAGCTTGACGCCGACGAACGCCAGCGCTTTGGAACAGTCGCCTTTAAAATACATGCGGCAATTGTCCTCAAATTGCAGCATCAGCCAGTTTTCGCTTTTCCCCAACAGGGAAACGGCGTCGCCCAGCTGTTTCAACATAGCCTTTTCCGCTTCCTGGGAGATGGGGCGGTTGACCCGGGTGTGAATGAACGGCACGGCATTTCCTCCTTTGGTCGCCGCGTTTTCGCCGCGGCGCGGTTCATCCGGTGGATGAAACAAAATCAGTATACCACATGTGGTAGTTGTTTGTAAATGCTTTTTTCCTCCGGTTTTTCTCTTTTCAAAGCGGTTGATTCCTGATATAATGAAGCTGCGTGCTTAGCGCGCGGGAAGAATGCGCGGCGGCGTATCGTTATTTTGATCGGAGGGAACACTATGCAGGCGATGGAAGCGGCCAAAGCGCTGGCCCAGGCCATTCAGGAAAGCCCGGAGTACAGGGAATATATTCAGCTGAAAAAGGAAATTGACGAGGATGCCGGGATCAAGGCGCTGATTCAGGAATACCGAAAGCTGCAGACCGGTATGCAGATGCGTCTGCTGTCCGGCCAGGGCATGGACGCGGAGGAGACCCAGCGCTTTAACTCTTTGAACATGCTTTTGTTCGCCGACAGCCGCACATCGGGCTTCCTGATGGCGGAAATGAAAATGCAGCGCATGATGGCCGAAATTTTTGAAACGCTTACCCGGGCGGCGGGCATGGAAATCCCGATGCCGGGAATGTAATCAATCAGGAGGACGCATTGAACAAAAATCAGCAGGAGCGGGACTATTCGCCCGAGGAACTGCGGGAGGAAAGACAGTACGGCGTATTCTGGTACAGCTGGCTATGGACGGCGCTGCGCCCGCTGCTGTTGGCACTGTGTGTTCTGACCGTGGTGGCGGGCGTGGTGATGGCGGGCTGGAACTGGGTCAACCGCAGCTTCTTTGCGCCGGTTGACGCGGAGGACAGCGATGAAATCACCTTCGTGGTGTCTTCCGGCAGCAGCCTGACCCGCGTTGCCAATAACCTGGAGGAAGCCGGGCTGATCCATAACCGCACGGTGTTCAAGTACGTGGCGGACTTTCTTGGCTACGGGCAGAAGATCCAGTCCGGGGAATACAAGGTCAACCGCGCCATGTCCATGCAGCAGATCATGGAGCTGCTCACCACCGGCGACGGCAACCCCATCACCCGGAACATCACCATCATTCCCGGCTGGACGGTCCGGGACATCGCGGCGTATCTGGCGGAGCAGAAAGCGATCGAAAACGAAGCGGATTTCCTGGCCATGTGTCAGAGCGGCACGGCGTTTTCTGCTTACTATTACATTGCCGACGTGCTCGCGTCACCCAATGCCGCTTCGCGCCTGTTCGCGCTGGAGGGTTATCTTGCCCCCGACACATATGAAATCTATGTCAGCGCCACACCGGAGGACATCCTCCGCAAGCTGCTGAGCCAGACGGAGGCGGTGTTCACCGAGGAATACCATGCCCGGGCGGAAGCGCTGGGTATGACCATGGATCAGGTCATCACCCTGGCGTCCATGATCGAAAAGGAAGCCAAGAATCCTGACTTTGCCAAGGTATCCGCCGTGTTCCACAACCGACTGAAAAAGAACATGACCCTGGGCAGCGACGTGACGGTAAAATATGCGAGCGGCGTCAAGCGCATGGCGCTGACCGACAGTGATTTGCAGGTCGCTTCACCCTACAACACTTACCTCGTCAAGGGCCTGCCGCTGGGGCCGATCTGTTCGCCCTCGCCCGCGGCGATCCGCGCGGCACTGTATCCCGATGAACAGTATGTACAGGATGAATATCTGTACTTCTGCTCCAAGGACCCCAATACCGGCGAGCTGCATTTCAGCCGTACCTTACAGGAGCACGAACTGGCCGTCAGTATCTACGCGCCGCTTTGGCAGGCGTATGACAGGGAAAAGGGACTGTAATCGAGAGAAAGAACAGAGCATCCTTTCGCCTTATCAGCGGAAGAATGCTCTGTTTTTTACAGTGTGTTTCGGTTTAAAAGTCCGCGCCATAGGGGAACACCGCAACGATCTTGTCTTCGATGTAAACGATCGTATACAGCGGGCTGCCGTATTGCAGGTAGGTGTTCATAAAGGTATTGATATTATTGGCGCGATAGCAGTTGGATTTGACGCCGTAATAGAAGATGCAGTTGGGATCGACCTCGTAATCGTAGTGCTCCACGGTTTTGTTGGTAAAGGTGGACAGGTTGCCGCTGTTATAGTCGTTCCCGCTGTATTTGATGGAAACCAGGTCGGCGTCGATGTGCCAGGTAGTGCCCTTCAGATAGATGTTTTGGATGTATCCGGCGGAGACGCGGGTACGGCGCTCGCTGGGACGGCGCTGGAGATAGATGGTGTATACCGTGGAGCTCGACCCGCTGGTGACCTGGATGGTCACGGCCTGGGGCTTGTCGGTCATGGGGATGACCGGGCTGGTTTCGCCGCTGCGCACGTATTGCCCGTTCACGTAAATGGCTGCATTGGGGTCCATGGCGACGGGAGTAAATGTCGGGCGGGATACCCAGCTGGCCACGGTAAGCAGGTACGTGGTCTGATAGGGGCTGAACGTCTCCGGCAGCATGATACCGGTGTTGGGGCAGTTATGGGTCAGGCTGCGAAGCAGGGCTGTGCCCGAAGCATAACCGTCGTCCGCCCGGGCGGGAACGCAGGAAAGCAGCAGCATGAGCGCCAGCGTGAGCGGCAGAATATGCCGAATGAACGGCTTCAAATGAATCATTCCATTTTGCCTCCTTTTGGGAAAAATCATCCATAAAACGAACGTGGTCCGCGGATTCTTGCGCTTTCTCCGCTTTTTACAATTTCGTTTCGGCGCGGTATTCCCGGTAGGTTTCGCCTTCCAGCGTCTTCCAGCGGAACACGCCGTTCTCCAGCGTCATATAACTTCTGGGCGAGCCCTCCTTGGGGATGGACACGGAACCGGGGTTCAGGTAAATGTGGGTCTCATGTTCTTCGCAAGCGGGCACATGGGTATGGCCGTGAAGCAGAATATCGCCCGGATGCAGGGGCGGCAGATGTGCATTGTTGTAAACATGGCCATGGGTCATGAACACCATTTTCCTGCCCAGGGATATCAGCGCGTAGTCCGCTAAAATAGGAAATTCCAGCACCATCTGGTCCACTTCCGTGTCGCAGTTGCCCCGAACGCAGAGAAGATCCTTTTGCAGTGGGTTCAGCAGGGCAATCACCCGCTTGGGCGCGTAGCCCTCCGGCAGGTCGTTCCGCGGGCCATGGTACAGAATGTCGCCCAGAAGCAGCAGGCGCTCCGCTCCTTCTGCTTGATATGCGCCTAACAGCTGTTCGCAGTACAAGGCGGACCCGTGAATATCAGAGGCGATCATCCATTTCATCGCGGCGGCGCTCCTTTGTCCCTTTCCTATATATTGTAGACGATACGAAAGCCCGTGTCAAGCTGTTTGCCCTGTCAAAAAAGGAGGCGAAACGCCTCCCTGTACGCTTCATCGGTTTATTGCTCCAGCTCCGGCAAAACTACCGTGACCAGCTTTTTGGAGATGAAGCCGATGCTGCCTTCCGCAGGGTCCTGCACCTGATACCAGTTGGCGGTTTCTCCGATCACGGTCAGCTTATAATTCGCGGGGTAGGAGCGGATGGCGCGGGTCTTGTTGTTCGGGGCCCAGCGCAGGTTCACCCTGCCGGACGCGCGGGAAGGCCGCACCAGCACGGAAAAGGACACATCCACCGATTTTATTGTCTTCAGTTCCGCGTTCAGCTCCGCCATAGACTTGTCCTCTGTTTCCTTGGGAACTGCGGTCGGCAGCGGAACATTGGCCTGCGCGGTGTGGTAATAGCCATTCTGATCGTAGGAGAGATAGCGGCTTGACACGTAGGCATATGTCATGCCGCCATCCTCCGGGTAATACTCGATTTTCGCCCAGCCATTTGAGTCGATGAAAAGGACTTGCACCGGAGAATGATTGGGGATACTGCCCAGCAGCGTATCGGGGCTGATAAACGGCTGACTGCGGACGTTCAGCGGATCGCCGTCCTGGGTGGAAACATACATCGTTTCGGCCAGCGCTGAGGAAGCGAACGCCGCTGTCAGCAGCAGGGTGAGCATCAGGAAAACCATCATGCGTTTCGGCATCGGGCTTCTTCCTTTCAGGATGGATTCACCATATTGCTTTTGTGCGTCGGCGCGTCAGAATCCGGCGTTCAGACTGTCCATCGTGTCGATGACCACAACGCAGCTTTCCCGCACGCTGCACATCACCTGCTTCATGATGTATTCCGGAACAGCTACGCAGCCGCCCGTCCAGGGCTTCTGTGTGCCGAAGCAATGCAGGAAGATGGCGGAGCCGCGGCCCGGCGTGCTGTCCTCATTGAAGCTGATGTTCAGGCAATACTGGTACTGGTATTCGTAATCCACGATGTGCTCGCTGTCGTCCATCTTCAGCTCCGGCACATCGCGGATGTCCACCATCTGGTTGTACTGCCGGTCGGGGTCGCCGGACCAGTAAGCGTTTTCATCCACCTGAACGTAGGGGAGAGCGCAGCCGGGGTCGGCGGCGATGCCGAATGCTTTGTTGAAATGATACACACCGATAGGCGTCTGGCCGCAGCCCTCAGCATGATCGCCGTCCAGGCAAAGGCCATTTTTTCCTACGAATCCCGGCGTGGACAGAATCTGCTTCCAGGCGCCTGTTTCGTCTTTCTCATGCATGGTGACATAGGCCGTGGTCTGATCCATCCCACTGGCTGCCACCACAAAGAGCTGGTCGGCGTCCTGCGCGGCGGGCAGCGCCTTCACCCAATCGGGAGAATCGAACGCGGGCTGGGAAGCGGCGTGAAGAGCATCTGCTCCTTCAACGGACGCGCGGCAGACCGGGAAGGTAAAATAGGTATCCGGGAAGGGCTCATCCGCCAGCGTAAAATGCCACCACTCCTCCACTAAGGGCTTAAAGCCGCGGGCCAGCATGGCTTCCCGCAGGATCATGCGGTTTGCGTATTGCTCCTCGGTAATGTCCTGATAGTCCGGGTGGCTCAGTTCGCCGAAATAATCGAAGGTGCCGCCCATGTCCACTTCCTTTTCAGCGGCCATGTCAAACAGCGTCAGGTCAACGGTGCTGCCCCGGCTGTGGCCGGAGTGCTCCGCGATATAGCCCTGGGGGAACAGCTGGTCCTTTTCCAGCTCGGGATAAAAGTATTCCTTCATGCGGGTGTCCCCGAAGTCAAGCGCCCAGCGCATGAAGTGGGACACGGCTTTCTGCGGTCGATAGGCGTCAAAGATTTTCAGCCGATAGCCCTGCTTTACCAGATCGTCGCTCACCTGCTGCAGCGCGGAAGCGGCTTCTTTCGTCAGCAGCGCAACGGGCTCCTCGTAGCCGTCGATGCGGTCGCCGACGAAATTGTAGGTGGAATAATAACGGATTTCCAGAATCGCGTCGGGCACAGCTTCGCTCAGAAGTACAAAATCAGAAGCGTCGTCGGAATAGTGCATTGTGGTTTCCTCCGCCAAAATTGGAATTGTGTTTATGACCAACAAAAAAGCCAGAAACAAAACTGGAAAGATTTTCATTTAAACCACCCTCCTTACTTTTATTATACATGATTTATATGCAAAAGAAAAGAATAAAATAAGAAAACTTTGCGCGGATCACCGTAGCGGTTTTGCTTTACAGCGTTGAAAAACCATGCTATAATAAACAATGATTCATTAACCAATGCGAATAGGGGGATACAAGCAAATGGAGAATCAGGCAACTGAAAAACGGAAAGTGGTATTTTCGGGCATTCAGCCCTCCGGCAATATTACTTTGGGCAACTACATCGGCGCTTTGCGCAACTTTTCTCTCTTTGACGACGCGGACTGCCTGTACTGCATGGCTGACCTGCACACCCTGACCGTGCGCCAGAACCCCGCCGAGCTGCGCAAACGCACTGTGTCCCTGGCCGCGATTTACGTGGCCTGCGGCCTGGACCCGGACAAGAACATCATTTACTGCCAGAGCCATGTGCCTGCCCACGCGGAGCTGGCCTGGATTCTGAACTGCTACACCTACATGGGCGAGCTCTCCCGCATGACCCAGTTCAAGGACAAGTCCGCCAAGCACGCCGACAACATCAACGCCGGTCTGTTCGATTATCCCGTGCTGATGGCCTCCGACATCCTTTTGTACCAGACCAACCTTGTACCCGTGGGCGGCGACCAGAAGCAGCACGTGGAAATCTGCCGCGACATCGCCCAGCGCTTCAATGGCATCTACGGCGACGTGTTCACAATCCCCGAGCCCTACATCCCCAAAGCGACCGCCAAGATCATGAGCCTGGCCGAGCCCACCAAGAAGATGAGCAAGTCCGACCCGGAGGACACCTTCATCGCCGTGCTGGATAAGCCCGAGGATATCCGCCGCAAGCTCAAGCGCGCCGTCACCGACAGCGACGGGGAAATCCGGTATGACCCGGAAGCCAAGCCCGGCGTCAGCAACCTGCTCACCATCCTGAGCGTGCTTAAAAAGCAGAGCATGGAAGATACCGTCGCCTCTCTGTCCGGCTTGGGCTACGGAGCGCTCAAGGAAGCCGTCACCGAAGCGGTCATCGCCGAGCTGACGCCTATCCAGGAGCGCTACAACGCCATCATCGCCGATAAGGATGGCATGAACGCCATGCTCAAGCGCAACGCGGAACGGGCCGCTTACCTGGCCCAGAAAACCCTGCGGAAGGTGTACAAAAAGGTCGGTCTCTATCAGGTCTGATCCCTTCTGAAATCCGTGTCAATTGAAAAACACACAGCCGGGAGTTGGGTATATTTCGCCTGCCTTCGCCTGTCCGCTGAAAAAACACTTGACAAGCAGGGACGCTTCGGGTTATAATATCTTCGCTTCCGCAAGGGAGCGGATAAGCGCCCGTAGCTCAGTTGGATAGAGTGTCAGACTCCGACTCTGAAGGCCATGCGTTCGAATCGCACCGGGCGTACTAAAGAGAAAGTGCTTGAAATCGTTGATTTACAAGCACTTTCTCTTATTTTTCTTGCTTTTGATTACATAACAATTTGCGAAATACAACAAACATAAAAAACAAAAAATAACGCAACTGTCGGTAAAAGTGTCGGTAAAATTCCCGTTATTTTGCTCCCACCCCTTCCGCTTTTTCAAATTTTTTAATCGCGGTGTTTATGATTGGGCGGACGTCGGTTCGGGAAAAAAAGAAAAAGGATAGCGAGGGGCAGGGGGGATAGGCCCCGGCCGGGCGGGCAGGGGCGGCAGGGCGGCGGCGGCCGAAAACAACGGCAGGTCATGGCCTGCACACTTGCCCGTTTTCCCCCTTGAGCGTCAAAGCCGTGTCCCCGCACCTGCCGCTGACCGCATGGAAAAGCGCAAGCGCCTGCGCAGACACAAAATGTGCGCAAAAAGTCCCGATCACAATGTCAATGCTTTTTGCGGAAGAAAATAAAAAAAAATCCCCGCCGAAGCGGGGAAAAGCGCGGGGTGTGAATCAAGCGTTATCATCGGGCGGCTTGCCGCCGTCGCCCTTGGCGCGGAACAGCTCCAGCATGCGAAGCAGGATCTGCGGAATGGGAATCTCCATGGCCGCGGCGTTCTCCAGCACGCTGATGCCTTCGCTGGCAATGAACCACAGGCAGGTCGCGCCGGCTGCGGCCTCGAACTCGATGCCGGCGCCCATGGCCACGGCGCGGTCCAGCAGCGCGGCCAGCAGCACCACCAGCAAAATCAGCACCTTCTTGAGCAGGCCCTTAAAGGCCGCGCGGCTTTCCAGGTAGCCGTTCTCGGTTTTCGGGCTCTTGCCCATGGCCCCGCAGATGAGGCCGGTGACGTAATCCAGGCTCATAATAGCAATGAGTACCCAGATGATCGGCGGCATGCCGGTGAAGAAGCTCAGCGCCACGCCGCCCAGCGCGGCCAGGCCCTCAATGAGTTTTTTCCACATGGTTTCCCTCCGTTATTCGTAGTTTTGCAGGATGTGATACGCGGCCTGCACCGCCGCGCGGATGGATTGCCAGTCGGAGAGCGGCAGGGTGATCATTTCGGTTTGGCTGACGGTGCTGCTCTCAGATCCCTCGACTCCGCTGCGCTCTCGCTCCGCTTCGGTCGGGACGACAGATGGGAGCGTCACCTCATCCGTCGGCTGCGCCGACACCTTCCCCTCAAGGGGAAGGCTTTCCGTGATACCGATGGCCGCGCGGGTTTTCGGGCCGACGACGCCGTCCACGGTCAGGCCCTTGGACTTCTGGAACGCTTTCACAGCGGCCTCTGTGTTTATACCGAAATCGCCGTCAACGTCCAGAGCAAAGCCATACTTCGCATTGAGTATGGCTTGCAATTCCTCGACCAAATCCCCCTCCGCGCCGCGGCGCAGGGTGGGGATGTTCTTCGCCGGATCAAATTTCACGCCTGCCGCCTCCAATTCCGCGTTTGTGTACAGCCCGGCGGGGATGCCGAAGCGCTCCCAGCGCGGACTGCCGGGCAATTGCTCCTCCACTACCTGGCCCTTGCGTCCGCCGCAATGGCGGACGACCTCATCCGTCACGCTTCGCGTGACACCACTGCCTTCCCCTTCAGGGGAAGGTGCCCCGAAGGGGCGGATGAGGCTCCCTGCCAGGGGAAGGCTTTCCCCGACGTACATCCCCGTGTGTGATGGCCGGAACACGCAGCACACCAGGCCCCGTGGCATATCCCGGATATCGCCCTTGAGCACCCAGTTGGGGCCGTACTCCCATTGGGCGGTGACCGTGCCGCCGAAGAGGGGAACGCCCACCTGTGCCAGGAGCCAGCGGGTGAAGCCCCGGCAGTCGAAAATGCGGGTGTCCACCCGGGCGCAGCCGTCGCAGGCGACCTCATCCGAGCCGCTGACGCGGCCCACCTTCCCGGCCTCATCCGTCAGGCTTCGCCTGCCACCACTACCTTCCCCTTCAGGGGAAGGTGCCCCGAAGGGGCGGATGAGGCTCCCTGCCAGGGGAAGGCTTTTGGAAAGCGCCTGGCACGCCCCGCGGATGGCCTCCGCGTGATCCGGGCGATAGGAGGCGTATTTTTTGCGGTTGGCTGGGGTGCACATTTCCCCGGCCGCGCCGAACACGTAGCCCCAGCCCTGGCAGTAGCCCGTCAGATACCGGATCATGTCCGCCCGGCTGACGCCCTCCGCCTTCATGCCCCGGACCTGGCTTTCCACAAACGATGCCGAATACATGGCCATCACCTCCTGACGGGTGCGGGCGGATGGTATCCGCCCCTACTTATCAATCGTTCCCCCAAAAGCCTTCCCCGATCTGCCTTCCCCCTTGGGGGAAGGTGGCCCGAAGGGCCGGATGAGGCCGGGAAGGTGGCCCGTAGGGGCGGATGAGGTGACCTCACCCGTTGATATACTGCCCGTTCATGATGGGCACGCCCTCGGCGCTCACCAGCACCGCGCTGTGCATAGCCGTATCGCTGATGGCAGCGGCAGCCAGGACGGTGTGGTACTTGCTTTCCGCCTTGCGCCGGGCCACGTCCTGGTCTTCGTCGTACTCGTAATGTACCAGGTGGGAATACTCGCCGGCCTTGGATTTCTGGACTTCCAGGATGTAATACTGATACATATTATTTTTCCTCCTTTTTCTGCGCGTTCAGCGCGGCAATGAGATCAAAGGGGCCGCAGTTCCAGCCGCTTACCAGCTTTTCCCCGCGGGCGATGGGCCGCAGGGCAATCCAGGTCTCCCGCTCCGCCTGGAAGATTTCGCCCTCGGCATAGTTGCCGGGCGCTCTCGGCACATAGTCCTCCGCCGCGCCGTTGGTCAGCGCCACACCGGAAAAGTGCCTTGCGAACGCCTCCCGGGATATGGGGAAGCGCCCGCTGCTGGGATTGCAGATCACGGGCTCCCCCTGATCGTTCAGGCCGCAGAATACCACAAAATGCACATACCGCCACCACAGGATGGCGGGCCTGTCCATCTTCATAGCGCCCTCGGCATCCGCTTTGAACGCGCGCATATCCAGCCCATGGTCACGGCCCACCCGCAGCAGCGTGGCCGCTGTGCAGCCCGTCACGCCGATATTGCACGCCTGGATCAGCTGATCCAGCGGCACGTCCTGGCCGTAATAGCCCAGCAGCATTTTCAGCGCCGTCGGCCCGCAGGCCGTCTGGCGGTTCGTGGTTACGGGGGTTACATCATACATGCTTTTTTACACCCTCTTTCTGTAGGGGCGGATACTATCCGCCCGTTACCTCAGCGGATCAACCTTCACCGCGTTGGTGGGCAAATCAAACGTTTTCCGCTTCTGCTCCGCCAGGGCCTTGCCCTCCGGGTCCAGGGGCGGCAGCTGGCCGCCCGCCATTTCCTTGGCCTTCTCGGCCATGATCTCCGCCATGGTGTTCAAATCCTTCGGTTCCATCTCAATCTACCTCCCAGAAAATGCCGCTGTCGTCGTAGGTGATCCAATCACCGCCCGCGTTTTCCTCCTCCCGGCGCATCATGTCCTCCGTTTTTTCCATGACATGATACTCGTCTTCGTAGGTGTACTCGTCGATGATTTTTTTGCTCTTCACCAGGTACTGGGTCTGCTTGTTGTACTGCACCCACTTGGCCGTGTTGTGCATGATGTGCTTCACCCATCCCAGGCGCTTTGCTTCCTCGGGATTTTCATCAAAGTATTCCTTCACGCCGAACACGTATTTCCCGGTGATCTTGGCGTCGAAATCGTTTTTGTTTGCGCTCACGACTTCGATTTTGCCGTCCTCTTTCAGGTGCTCATACTGCCAATAGGTTTCCGCTAACACGTCCTCACCCCCTTATGTCGTGGGAATGTTGCTGTGGGTATTGAGCAGCGTCCACATCTTCACGTCCCCGGCCACGGTGTACTGCAAATCAATGGTGTTGATGCCAGCCGTCTGGGCCTGGGTCTGGGCCGTGCCGATCTTCACGCCCTCGGGCGGCAGCAGAGTGCAGGATCGGGACGCGTCATAGCGCATCTGGATTTCAAACCACGCCCCGTGTCCGTCGTCGGCGATCTGAGGCAGCGCGATTTCGATGGGGCAGTCCACGGTCGCAGGCAGCATATAGGTGACATTCGCCACCATGCCCTCAAAGTGGAGCTTGCTGTGGTTGTAGTAGGTGTTTTCCGGCACCGGCACGGAGGACTGCTCGTAGTACGTGTCCGCGGTCACGGGGTCGCCCACGGTGACGGTGGCGGCGGTGTAGGTGTCGCCGTCCTTGGTGTAGTAGGTTTTGCCTTCCGCAAACGTGGCGTCCGCCGTGAGGGCGTAGGCCTTGGTCTGCACCTGGGCCAGTGTGTACACATCGCCGTCTTTTGTGTAGTAGCTCTTATTATCCTGGAAAGTGGTGTCCGTGGTCAGGGCATAGCTCCAGGTGGCATAGGGCGTGATGTCGTAGATGTAAAACGTCACCCGGTAATCCAGGTTCCGGGCGGCCAAATCAGACGCCTTGAACACAAACCGGTCGGTGACATTGCCCCAGGCGATGGTCACCGGCACGCTCTGGGCGGTGGTGTCGAACCGCACGGCCAGGTCGATGTGATCCCCGCCCACGGTGGCGATGTACCCCGCCGCGCCGGTGACCGTTGTCCCCGCCGTCACCGCTTCCCCCGCCGGGGCGGCGACCCGCGCGAACACATACCAGCCCGTGGCGGTGATGCCGTAGGCGGCATATGGGGATACATCCTGCACGTACACCGGGATGCCGACAGCCTCGATGGCGTTGCCCGGGGCCAGCGCCGTGTTGTCCAGGCTGGTGACGCGGGACAGGGTTTCCAGCTCCCGCGCCGCGTCCCGCACCTCGGCCACGCCCGCGTTCAGCGCGGCCAGGGCCTGGTCCATGGCGGTCTGCACCTCCGGAGTGGGTTCCGTGTAGATGGGCTTTGCCCGGGGCGCCACCGGCACCTGGAGGGCGTATTCGGTGGTGCGGCTCTGCTCATCCACCACCACCAGCCAGATGTACACCGGGCTGCCCGAGGTGAGGAAATGGGCGGGAATGAGGATCTCCGCCGTGGTCTGCACGGTGGAGATGGCGTCGCCCCGGCCGGTGTTGGAGAATTCCGCTTTGTAGCTGGCCGGCAGGGCGATGCCGTTGATGCGGAGAATCTGCCCGGAATCGTACTGCCACACGGGCACAGTGTGCACCGTGACCCCGGGCTGGGGCAGAACCTGAATGATGTTGCTCATGGTGGCCTCCTTCCTTACGCGCTGACCGCCGCGCCGGTGCTGCGCACATAACAATTTGTAAAATGTACGTTGGAATTCCCGGTGACGGTGATTGTCGGCGCGGCCTGGTGCATGTTATTGGAAAATAGCGTCGCCCCGCCGCCTTTGACGGTGATACTGCAATTGTTCGCGCCGAAGTTGCAATCGCTGATGGTAACACCGGAAGAATTTTCGAGATAAATTTGAGAATAAAAAACCTGGCAACCTGTAAACACATACCCGTTTTCGCAGCCCAACACTTTGATTCCGATGCCGCTGTTGCTGTTCGTGTGGTTGAACACACAGCCGATGGCGGAGCCGTGGGAGTTATTCGGGGACTGCCCGTTGGCATTGTCCATCAAGAATCCAACTTTATTACCGGAGAAATCGCAGGCGGTGAACACGTTGTTGCCGCCGTTGTTGATACACCCGTACCAGTTGGAATAGCTGTGAACGTTCGTGAATTTATTAAACTCAGACTTGTACGAGATGTTGATGCCCGCGCCGCAATTGGTGATATACGCCTCGTCCACCATCAGGCAGGTGTTTACGCCATACCCGGTGTCGTAGCAGGTGATGCCGCCGCCCGAGAAACTCGAAATGTGCACGTTGCTGATCATGCCGCGCAGAGGGGCGTTTTGATCGGCGGTATAGGTTCCCTGCCATAAGATGCCGTGCCGATTGCCAAGCGTTTCGGAGATGGTGATGTCCGTGGCGTTGCCCATGATCCAGCAATCTTTCACACAGCACCGACTGCCCATTTTGATGGCAAATCCGTCGTCTGCCCCGGTGCGGATGATTTTTGTACCGGAGCCCACGCCGATGATGCTGGTGTAATTCGGCATCACCAGGTCGGTCACGTAATAGTTGCCCTTACCCAGACGGCACACGCCCTGGGTGGACAGCATGGTGATAATATCAGCCGTCCTGTCCGTGTTATCACCGGATGGGGCAAGATAGGCGTTCGTGTCAGTGGTGATGCTGGGGGTCGCGGTAACACTGTAGGAATTTTCGTAGTTATTGAACGTGTACTCGTTGTTGATGTTGCTGGTCTCGCCGCCGATCTTGATCCATTCGGACCACGTACCATGCAGGCAACGGCGTTTCCAGACGCTCGGCGTGTTGAAACCATAAAAGATTTGCAAATAAATGTTGTTGATGTGATACGAGAACAGATACCCGATGTGAGAGTTTTCCGGGGAGTTTTGATAGGTATTGGAATCGATCAAAACATGCGCGCCATTGAGCACATCATTGAGGTCACCGCTTGGCAACGTCTCCGATGAACTGTAAAACAGCCGTTTCCCGATCACCTGCTCATTGAGGACGGCGTACAATTCCGCATTGCTTGCAGTGGTAAGCGCGGCATATTTTACCGTGGTATTCGCCGTTGTGCCGCTGTCCACATGCAGACGAATCACCATGCCCTGGGCGTCTGAGGGGATCGTGACGGCGGTGTCTGTGCGGACGTTCACGCCGGACAGGTAACTGCCGTTTTTGTAGAAAAAGACTTCAAGGTATATTTTGTCGGACTGGGTATTGTCCGCCTTGAAATAGACGATGCTGCCGGGCTTGAAATAAGCGGGCATCGCCGCAGTGTTGTTATATTTGTTGCTAAACGCCGCAGCGGTAGCCGTGCCGGAAACGGTGCAGCTCCCGTCCGCGTTCCATTGGAAGGTGATGTCGTTGTGCGTCCGATTCACGCCATCCAAAAACGCCAGCGCGTCCGTGCTGTTGTATTCAGCATAGGAGTTTTTTATATCGCCCAGGTCGCCTTGGATGTTCGCCGCCGCCGTATTCGCCGCAGTCGCCGCTGTGTTCGCCGCAGCGGTCGCCGTGCGCATCTCGGCAATCAGGGCGCTCAGGGTGGCTACGCTGATTTCCCCGGATGGGTCATAGGCCGTGGAGGAAGAACGGCGCCGGACGCGGCTTCGGCAGGCGTAGACGGTCACCCCAGCCACGTCGATGGTGAGGGTAAACGGCCCGGACAGGGCGTAGCAATCGTTATTCAGCGTCACCACCGCCGCGCCGTCCACGATACTGCCCGTCACCGGCACCACCGCGTCGTGGGGGTTGAGGAATGTGGCGCTCACCGCGCCGGTAAGCATCAGCGCCTCACCGCCCCGCGTGGCGGTGATGATAAACGTGTGGGCTGCTTTCTCCCCATCGAAGAAGGAATTGGGGGACGGGTCCATCACGTCGCTGCCGTCCAGCGCAACGGTGCGCTTGATGTATTTGAGCTCGGCCATGGGTTTATTCCTCCGTTTTCTCAGGCTCCGGGGCGAGCTTCAGCCCAGCCACGCCCTGGGCGCACTCCACCAGCGCGCCGCACACGTTTTTCAGCGTGCGGCCGCTGGTGTCGCTCAGCCGGGCCGGAATGTCCACGTCCCGCAGGGCGTTGATGCAGGATTCCAGCGCGCGCAGGATGTCCTGTTTGGTCATGGGTTGTTTTTCCATGGTGGCGACTCCTTTCGTTGGTGGATAGAAGGAACGGGCGGATGGTATCCGCCCCTGCAATTACGGATAGTTGTTAAAGTCATGATGATACGTCGTGCCGTTCACGTCCACCCACACCCGGGTGCCGCCCCCCGCAAGGGAATTGATTTGCCAGTTGCCGACACTGGGCGATGGCGGCGTGAAGCTGATGCCCGTGATCGTGCGGCTGTATTGCTTGCCGTTGCTCAGGCGGACGCCCACCCGCACATCCAGGGCATTGCCGCTCTGGGATTTGTCCAGGAACTTAATTTCGTCCGTGGTGGCCGTTTGGCTGCCCTCGCCGGTGTGATAGCTTGCCAGGGTCACGGTATCGGCCCCGTCCGCGGCGGTGATCACGAGGGCAGCGGGGGCATTGCGCGCCGTCACGCCGCCCATGTAGGTGGCGGGGTACAGGGTAAGGGTGCCGCCCCCGGCCAGCGTTCTTGGCCCTGAAACCGGAACATCATTGCCGTCTACGATCAGGGCGCTCACGTAGTCGGCCATATTAAAATTTACGGTGCCGCTGCTCCCATCCAGCTTCGTCCAGGGAATGGAGATTTGCCCGCCGGAAGCGGTGGCCGGGCCGATGGTATCAACGGCGTTGGCCACGTTCGCATTGCCCACGGACAGGTTGGTAAACGCGCCGTTTGTGGCGTTGACCGTGGCCCCGTCCAGGGCGTCGATGCCGCCTTCGGCGTAGAGCTTCGCGTAAGCCCTGATATCCGAGCCTTCCACCACGAACTGGCCGCCGCCGCTGCCCGCGTACAAATCGGTGAACCAGCCCTCCGGGGCGATGAGCCCATTGCCGCTGCCGCTCACGATGGCGCTGCCGTTCAGGTGGATCATGGCGGCGTTCAGGTACACCGCGCCGCTTCCGGACTGGCCGTTGATCCTGTTCACCGTCTCCCCGGCGTTGAGGCTGATATTGCCGTTGTTGTCCAGCTCAATGCCGCTGCCGCTGGTGGACTGGATATGCACGCGGTTGGCGTTGATCTGGGCCGTGCCGGTGCCGCTCTCGTTGATGGCGTCCACGAAGAACTTGCCGTCCGCCGAGGTGGATACCTGGGCGATGGAGAGCACGTTGCCCTCCCCGTCCTTGACCACGTTGGCGATCAGCGTTTCCCAGGCCGTGCGGTGGAAGTGGCCCCAAATTTCGGCGGCGGCGTCCTCCGCGTCGGCCCAGATGTAGTTTCCCGCCGTGTCCCGCATGGGCTCGTGGGTGTCGGGGTCCAGCTTCACGCCGATGACGCCGAAGCAGTCCTCCATGCCCTCCTTGTTGCTCTTGACGATGCGCTGGTAGTGGGCGTCCACCTCCTCGTTTTTTTTGATGCGCGCGCCCGCGCCCCGGGCCGCGCCATAGGCCCGTTCCGCCGTTTCCCGCACCTTGGCCAGCCGCTCCGAAAACCGGGGCAGCTTGCGGTTCATGTCGATGTGCACCCGGTCCGGGTCGTCGCCGAAGAGGTTGTCATACTTGATGACCTCGATGGGGAACTCCGCCGGGAAGCCCGCGCGCTTCGCCGCCAGGCGGCAGCGCTTGCCCAGATCCATCTGGTCCCAGGGTTCGCCGGTGGCCTTCACGATTTCCCAGCCCTCGGCGCTGGCCTGGGCGATGGGCAGGGCGTGCTCCCGCAGAAACTGGGCGGCCCAGGCGTCCGGGTCCGAAACGTCGGCGCTGTCCACCGCCGCGCTGATCTCAACCGGGCCATAGATCGCCTGGCTGTCCGCGTCGTTATAGGTGCGGTATTCCACGGTGGTTTCGCCGGGGCTGCCGTCCTCCTCCAGGGCGGTGGTGGAGATGGACAGGTACAGGCGGTTTCCCATGCCGTCCCGGGTGCGCCGCAGCGTAGCCTCGGACAGGTTGCGGGTGAGGCGCATTTCCGCGTCCACGCTGTCGCTGACCCGCACAAAATTCAGCGTCCAGGGCGTGGTGGAAAAATCGTAGGTGAACATGTACTCCCGCCGGTCCTCGCGCACCTCGTCCAGCAGGTCGTCCAGGCGGTCGTAGTTGATGTCCTCGCGCTTCCAGCTGCCCGCGTCCTGGCACTGGCCCAGCTGCCAATAGGGCACAGTCTGCTGGCTCAGCAGAGCGGCAAGGAAGGCCGCCATGGTGCCGGAAAAATCCGTCTGCGCCTTCCACACGCTGTCGTGCAGGGTGTCGATGGCGTGGCGCAGGGGATAGGTGTAAGCTCCGAAGGTGGGGGCGGCGTCCGCGGTGACGCGGAACAGCCCGGCGCTGCCGCGCGCGGTGTACAGCTCCAGAAACGCAAATAAGGGCAGCGGCTCCTCCGTGTCCGGGAGGGCCAGCTCCGCCGTGGAGCAGGCGGCCCGCTCCAGGCTCAGGGAAAGCGAGATGGGGCGCAAGCGCCTGCTTTCCCGAAAATCGCCCCCCAAAAGCCGGGGGAGACGGACGGCGGTTTTCACGGCGAATCACTTCCTTTCGTTTTTATGGAATAGGGATTGGGACGGGAGTTCAGAGTTCAGAGCGGAAGGAGAGAGTTCAGAGTTCAGAGTACAGAGTTCAGATTTTTTTGATCACCAATTCCGCAGCTGGTTTCTTGGTTCACTATATCATCTGTACTCTGTACTCTGCACTCTGTACTCTCGTTCCCGCTCTGCACTCTTAACTCTCTTTTCCCTTACTTATACCTCCCCCTCACCTCAAACCGCGCATTGCACGCAACGTTGGCGGTGAAGCCGATAGCGGCGCGGCCGGGGCCGGCGATGAGCTCGTCGTCGCTGGCGCCTTCGCGGCAGGCGTAGCAGGACGCGCCGCCGCCGGTGATGGTGAGGCGGCCCTGATCGTCATGGCGAAGGAGCAGCGACGCGCCGGACGCCACGTTCAGGCCGGCAAAGGCCATCTGCGTTTCGCCCAGGGTGAGGGTGAGGGTGGTGAGGGCGCCGCCGGTGGGCGTGACGGTCACATCGGCGGGGGAGCAGGCCCGCGTGCCCGGAATGTGGGCTGTCGTGGCCGCTGCTGCGCCGGAGAAGGCAAAGGCGGTGGAGAATGCGTCCTCCCAGAAAGGGTTCTCAGCGGTCTCAAAAACCAGCTGAAAGGTCTCCTTATGGTCGCGGGCGTCCTGGATCTCGGCCCGCTGGGCGCACTGCACCCACACCCGGCGGCCGGGCTTTTGGCTGATTTGCAGATAGCCCGCGTCCCGGGCCCAGGCGTTGGCCGCTTCGATGGCGCTTTCCCGCGCCTCGATGTCCAGGAAGTCGTAGAGGGTAAACTCAATGGTGATTTTGAGATAATCCCGATACTGGGGCGCGCGGAAGCGGCCGTCCCGCCCGCCGCCGTCCCGGGAGCCGGTGCGGATGCTGGGGGTGCGGGAGATGTTGGTGATCTGGATGTTGGGGTCCGCGTCGCGGAGCGATTCCTGGCCGAACCAGGCGTTGAGCTTGTGCTTTCTGAGTGCGAGCATGGGTTCACTTCCTTTGGTTGCCCAAAAGCCTTCCCCTCACAGGGGAAGGTGGGCCGCGCGGAACTTAGTTCATCGGAGAAGTCAAGCCGATTCGCGCGGCTCGGATGAGGTGTACTCACCCGCCGAAACGTGAATGCGTTCGGGAAAGGATCACCTCATCCGTCAGGCGCGAATTCACTTGATTTCTCTTTCCATCTTGCCTCCGCGCCTGCCACCTTCCCATAGCAGTCGCGCCAATGCGCTATGCGCAGGCGCGACCAGCCCGCGCGGAACCTATGGTTCCCAGCGCGGCGCTGCCGCCGCTTCCGCTTCGCGGATTAGCGGCGGTGCGTACCATCGAGGGGAAGGCTTTTGGAAGCGTTTTTACAGTACGTACTCTCCCATCACCTGGTCCAGGAGGGGCGCAAGCGATTGCGCCAGGGTTTTGCCGCTGAGGTTGATGTTGATCGGGACCAGGCGCTGGGGCGCTTTGCCGCTTTGAGGCGCGCGGCGGGCGGAAACGGTCTGGGTGAGGCGGTTGACGGATTCCTCCACCCGCCCGATGCCCGCCTGCACGCCCTCGGCGAAGCCCTCGGTAAAATAAGCCCTCGGTAAAATACTGGCCCAGGGCCCGGGCCACGCCGCTGGGCGAATGGATGTCCAGATCCACCCGCAGCTGGTTTTCCACCTCGCCGGCCAGCCAGGCGGCGGCGTCAATGGCCTGAGCCGCGCCGTCATAAATGCCCTGGGCCATGCCGGCGTCCAGCTGCAGGCCCGCGTTTTGGGCGGCGGCGTAGAGTTCCTGCTGCCGGGCCTGGATTGCCCCGGCCAGCCCGGTCACGGCTTCGTTACCCAGGTCTACCCACTCTATGCCAAAATTCAGGCCGTTGATGATGGATTCGATTTCGGCGGGGTCCAGCCCGTCCCGAAGGTCGGCGTAGAAGGAAGCGCTGTCCCAGAATTTCAGGTCCGGCATTTCCTGCAGCAGCTCGTTGGCGTTCTGCCGGAAAGCCTCCTTGAAGCTCTGCGTGTGATCGGACAGGGGGTCCTCGTTGTTTTCATACTGTTCAATCGCCTGAGCGAAGCTCGCGAACAGCTCCTGCAGACGCGTCACGTGCTCATCCACGGATTCCGCCAGGATCTCATCCTGCCGTTCCATGGCGCGGTTCAGATCGGCGTAATTGGCTTCCGTGCTGGCTTTATCCAGCGCCACACCCAACCCCAATGTGCCCAGGCCAACAGCCACAGGCGGCGCGATCGCAGCCGCGGCACTGCCGATTGCTGAGCCGGCAGCGCCCAGCCCCTTGATGAGCGCCGCGCCGATGGTGCTGTTTTCGATTTCCTTGATGGCCTTGCTGATGGCCAGGATATCAAGAGAGGCCTGGCCCGCGGCGTTGAGCAAATCGCCCAGGCCCTTGGTGGTCTCCGCAGCCACGCCCACGGCGGTCTGGGCCCAGCCCGGCCAGTCGGCGTACCACTGCTGCAAGTCGCCGAAAAAATCCTCCCAGGGCTTGCGCATGGCCGTCACGGTTTCGCCCATGGCCTCCAGGGCGTTCTGTTCCTTGTTTTCGTTGATCACCCGGCGGCTTTCGTTGGTGGAGAAGGCGCGGTTGGCCTCCTCATCCATAGCAATGTTTTCGGCATAGGCTTTGTTCGCCAGTTCGATCATGTCGGCGTACAGCTGCCAGTTGTTGCTCAGGGATCGCACCATGTTGGACGTTCTTACCTCGGTGATCCCCAGCTTGTCCATCGTCCAGAGCATGTTGTCTTCCATGTCCGTGCCGCCCATGCCGCCCAGCGCGGCAAAGAAATTCAGGAGCTGGTTGGCGGCATTTTCATTCCAGCCGGCAGAAAACTGGTCCACCGTCATGCCCATGGCGTCGGCGAAACGCTCGGCGGCCAAGGCGCTGTTCATGAGGTTCTTGGCGTCGCTGGCCGTCATGCCCAGGGAATAGGCGAAGTTTTTCCAGCCGTCTTGCGAGGGCATGGCGTCCAGCAGGGCGTACAGATCGTAGATGGATTGGATGCGGCCTGTTTCGTCGTCCCAGGCGGCCAAAAGCCGGGGGATTTGCCCGGCACCCACTTTGGCGGCTTCGTCCATCTGCTTGGCCAGCTTGGAAATGGCTGTGCCGCCTGCCTGGCTTTCTATGCCCATAGATGAAATGGCCGCGCTGACGCCCAGGATGTCGGCGCTGCTCATGCCCACCTGCGAAAGGCCGGATGCGGCCCGATGGGCCATCTCCAAAATCTGGCTTTCAGAGGTGGCCGCGTTATTGCCCAGCGACACCAGCGCGCTGCCCACAT
>ONRC01000051.1 GCA_900320085.1 uncultured Eubacteriales bacterium | reverse complement strand
AATGTGGCCGATCACCCTCTCAGGTCGGCTACTGATCGTTGACTTGGTGGGCCGTTACCTCACCAACTATCTAATCAGACGCGAACTCACCCTATACTGGATTGCTCCTTTCACCTCAGTGGGATGCCCCACCGTGGTCCTACGCGGTATTAGCACATCTTTCGATGCGTTATCCCCCTGTATAGGACAGATTATTCACGCGTTACTCACCCGTCCGCCACTCGGTTACATTCGAGCAAGCTCTCCTGCAACCTCGTTCGACTTGCATGTGTTAAGCACGTTTCCTCCGGCCGGACCCACAGTCCCAAGTTTAACTCATTTCAGAATTAACTGTCGTTTCTCTCAATCTCTCTGTATCGTTTTCAAGATTCCTGCGCCCCTCCCCGGCTCCAGCTTCCGCAGGCCCCGTTCCCTGAGCGCTTGAGTAGAATACCACATACCGCCTCCTCATGTCAACACTTTTTTTCATTCTTTTTCAGCTTTTTTCGTTTCTTTTCTGTTTGACCGAACATTTTTGGAAATCGGAAATTATAGTCTGGAATATTATACGAACATTATTGGATTATTTCGATCTTATCATTCGTATTTATAGAAAACATTTGTTCCTATTTTACGATTGAAAAAGCTCCTTCCTGCAAAAGGAAGGAGCCAAACACACTCGGTCAATGAAATTCATATTCCATCGTCACATCGGCGCTGACGGTAATATCGCCGCTGGTGATGACCGTGCCGCGGTCCATGGCTTTGGCTTCATAGGCATAGACATTGCTGACGCCGTAACCGTTCACGGCATACTGATTCTGGGTGGCGTTCATGGACACCAGTTCACCCAGCTGCACCTTAGCGGCCGCTGCCAGGACATTCGCCTTCTGCATAGCGTCCTCCACGGCGCGGGTCAGGGCCTTTTGGTAGGCTTCATTCTGCTTGGTGGAGGAGAAGGTGATGCCATAGCTGGTGTTGGCCCCGGCTTCCATGGCGGCGTCCAGCACCTGGCCGATCAGGGTCAGGTCGTGCACAGTGACGGACACGTTGTTCTGCACCTCATAATACTGGGTGCGGATTTCCTGGCCAAAGGAGGATACGGAGTAATCGAACATGCTGCTGACATTGAACTGGCTGGTCATGATGTCCTGATCCTCGATGCCGATTGCGTGCAGCGCCTCCAGCACGGCGTTCATGAGGGCGGCGTTTTCTTTTTGAGCTTCCTGAACGGTGAGCTTCTTGGTGTTCACGCCGATTTGCAGGGTAGCTGTATCCGCCGCCAGAGCGACGGTGGCATTGCCGCTGACACGGATGAGGCGGGGATTTTCCTCGGCCAGGGCAGGGACAGACAGAAGGATCAGCAGGCAAGTTAAGCACAAAGCGATCATTTTCTTCATTGTTATTTTTCCTTCTTTTCGATTTTATTCTTCTTTGCTTTTCGAACGATCAGCCGGACGATCACAAAGACCACAGCGGCGGCAATCAGCCAGGGCAGGGCGGACACGAGGAAGATGACCATATCCTCCAGGAATTCGGCCCCCGCGTCCAGGGAGTTCCGGAACCCCTCGGCGATGCGCTGGCCCAGGGTGACTTCCTTCATTTCCGTGACGCGCACCTCGCGGACGGAAGCGTTGACGGTGGAATACTCCACCTTCCCATCATAGGTTTTGAGCTGGGCGGTATAACGGTCGATATAATACTGGGCGTCGGCGATGGCGGACTCGATTTCGATCAGGTCGGACACATCCTCCGCCGCGGTGAACATGGCCTGCAGGCGCTCCAGCTTTTTGCGCTGGGTATCCAGGCGGGTCTGCACGTCGTAATAGCTGTCGCTCACATCCTGCATTTCCTGGGTCATGGCGGTCACGTTGCCGATGCCCTCCACGCCGGACAGGAATTCATCCAGCCGCTGGGCGGGGATGCGCAGGGTGAGGGAAGCGGAACGGGTCTGCCCGCTGGAAGCGTCGCCGCTGGCGGACAGGTATTCCACCCGGCCGCCCAGGTCCCTGGCCAGGGTTTGCAGGCGCTCCAGGTCGGTGTCGTAATCGGTGGTCTTGACGGTGAAGCTGGCATTGCGGATGATTTTTTCCTGCCGTGTTTCTCCCGCCGCCGGCGCTTCCGCAGCTTCCTCCATTTCGGCAGCGTCGAAATCTTCAGAGACTGCCATCATCATGGGGGCCGCCATATCTTCAAACATCACGGGCCCCGCGTCGGTGTTCCGGCGGGTGACGCTGCTGCCGGTGGTTTTTGCCTGAGCGCTGCCCGAAGCCGCGCCGGTCAATCGGGTTCTGGAGGGCATATTCTCCCGGGTCAGCGCCGTGCCGCCCAGGATGAACACCAGCACCGCCGCCGCGGCCAGCCAGGTTTTCCAGCTCTTTATTTTCTTTTCTTCCATGTTTTCTTCCTCCCGTATCCGTTGCCGCCAGGAGGAGGAGAAGGTCTCCGGTACCTCGATCGCTTCATCCATCCGCCGGGCGTCCTGAAGCAGGGTCAGCATAGCGGCGCAGTCCGGACAGGCCGCGGCGTGATCCCGCATTTGATCCGCTTCCGATTCGGAAAGCGAACCGTCCACGTAAGCGTCGAGAAGATTTGAAAAGTCTTTGCAATTCATGTTTTCGCCTCCTCTCGTTTTCTTAGACGGAATGGGAAGAAAAAAGTTCCGAAGATTTTTGCAAAATTGCGCTGAGTTTTTCCCGGGCGCGGTTCACGCGGCTTTTGACCGTGCCCAAGGGAAGACTCAATCCCTCGGCGATTTCATCATAGCTCATGCCGCGCATATCCCGCAGGACGATGATCTGCCGCATATCCTCCGGCAGCTCCATCAAACCTTCCCGCAGCAGGCGCAGCCTCTCTTTCTGTTCCAATTGAGCGTAGGCGGTAGGCCCAGTGTCAGGCAGATCAAAATTGGTTTCCTCCCGCATGGCGTCCAGGGACGACACCGGCCGCCGCTTTCTCAGCGCGTCTGTGCACACGTTGATGGCGATGCGGGTGATCCAGGTGGAAAACGAGGCGTCTCGCCGGAACGAGCCAAAGGCTTTGTACGCCCGCAGCATGGTTTCCTGGGCGCAGTCCTGGGCGTCTTCGCGGCTGCCCATCATATGAAAGCAAACGGCATACACCTGGCGCTCGCTCTCCCCCGCCAGGCGCTCGAACTGTTCCGTTTCCCGTTTTTTTGAAAACAGCCGGATGGACATGCGCCGCCTCCCTTCCGGAATATGCAATCCAAGTTACGTTCATTGTACCACGCGCGGCTCGAAAAGGGAATATGCTTTCCCGCGGTTCACCCTGGGGGAATTGTAAATTTTGCGTTCGCTGCCGATGACGCGCGAGCCATCGTCCATTTTGACCATCAGGTGGCTTAGCGCTTTGTTCTTTGCCATCATCTTTCTTTTCTTAATTCCTGACTTCTTCCGACAATTCCACAGGATAGCTTTCTCCTGCCCGCAGCCCGAACAGCCAGGCTTCTTTCACGGGAATCCCGGTTATATCGCCCAGTGCCCGGGCGTACCAGCGCAATTGCAGGGCGTAGCGGCGCAGCAGCGTTTCCCCGTCCGCGTCGTCGGTCTTATAATCCGCCAGCACCCATTGGCCGTCCTCCAGGAAGCACAGGTCGATCACGCCCTGGATCATGCTGCCATAAGGCCCGCGCAGGTTGAACGACCATTCCCGCCGCAAAGTATCGGAAGCCAGCGCGCGTTTTCCCAAGGCAGAGGAAAAGAAATGCTGCAGCCAATCCCGGCGGATGACGGCCTTTTCCGCGTCGGTGAGCAGGTTTTGGGCCTGCAGTTGAGCCAAGGCTTCATCCAGCTTTCCGTCGCGGAGCAGCGTTTCGTCCAGCAGTCCCAGTACCCGGTGGGTGACAGTGCCGCGCTGGGCGGCGGTGAGCGTTTCCGTTTCCCGCAGGAACCGGGGCAGCGGCGCTTCGTCGGGCAGCCTGCGCTTATCGGCGGGAGATTCCCATTCATCCCGCTCGTCCCGCAGCCGCTTGGCGATGGAGGTGACGGAGGTCTTGAGCGGCGGGCGTTCTTCGACAACGCGCGTCATGCGTTCCACCGTGCGCGCGTCCTTGGTGCCAGTCAGGGACAGGGACGGAAGCGTCACCGGCGCGGCGGCACGGGCGGCGCTTTCCTCGGCGGGCTGCAGGGCCATGCGCCACACGCTGCCGTTTTTCCCGTCGTGCTGCCCTTCGCAAAAGCCCCCCAGGCTCTGCATCACCCAATCCAGCATACACTTGACGGTTCCCGCGGCAAAGGGCGTGGCGGGCCGCGCCCAACGCTCCATCGCTTTGTCGATCTTTCGCGGCGAGCCCACCAGGATCAGCCGCTCCCGGGCGCGGGTCATGCCCACGTACAGCAGCCGCGCTTCCTCGGCGCGGGCCTCTTTTTCCTGGATGGTCCCCAGCGCTTTTTGGGCGACGGTTTCCCGGGTAATTCGCTTTTCCGCGTCGATGTACTGCAGGGCCATGCCGTATTTGCCATGGAAGCTGATCAGGCTGCTGTCTCCCTTGCGGAAGGGCCGCGCCATTTCCAGCATGAACACCACCGGGAATTCCAGCCCTTTGGATTTATGCAGGGTCAGGATGCGCACCACGTCCTCGTTTTCCCCCAGGGTCTTGGCGGCCTTTCCATCGTCGGAGGCGTGCAGGCGGCCCATCTCCCGCAGAAACACCCCCAGGCCCTCTTTGCCGCTTTCCCCCGCCGCGCGCTCCACCAGCAGCCGCAGGTTCGCCTGACGCAGTTCACCTTCCTCCTGGCAGCCTGCGCGCATGTACAGCCCGCTTTCATCCAGGATCAGCCAAATCAGCGTATCCAGCGGCAGATACCTGGCCTTGAACCGCCATCCGACCAACCGGTCCCAGGCTTCCTTCGCCTTTTTTCCCAAGGGGGAATCCTGGCGCATGGCGGTCTGATACGCAATGTGGAAAGGCACGCCGGGCGTGCGCTCGGTCAGGCGGATACGAGCCAGCTCTTCTTCCGTAAACTGGAAGCACGGGCAGCGCAGCGTGCCCAGCAGCGGCAGATCCTGCAAGGGATTGTCAATCACCCGCAGCAGGTTCAGCATGTCGGCCACCTCGGGCATATCGAAAAATTGAGCGTCCGCGTCGCTGTACACGGGGATGCCCTCCGTTTGCAGCGTTTTGGCGATATAGGGTGCGCGGCCGGAGGCGTATCGCACCAGCAGGGCAATGTCCCGGAAACGCAGCGGGCGGCTGACCTCCCCCTCCCGGACGGTGGCGAACCGCATCAGTTCCTTGATTTTCCTGGCCACAAACGCCGCCTCATAGCGGTATCCCTGGCTCAGTTCGCCGGATTCGGCGGCTTCCTCGTCCTCAGTTTCCTCGGTTTTGGGAACCATCAGGTGGATTTCCACCGGCGCGCCGAAGGGCTGTCCTCCGCCGGGGCGCAGCATGGCTGCCTCGTCATATTCGATTTCGGTTTCCTTTTCCCGCATGGCATGGACGAACACTTCGTTCACCGCCCGCAGCACGTTTTCATCCGACCGGAAATTCTGCTGCAAAAGAATCTTTCGTTCCTTCGCGCTTTCCTCCAGCGAATAATCCCGGTACTTTTGCAGGAACAGCGTAGGGTCGGCCAGGCGGAAGCGGTAAATGCTCTGCTTCACGTCGCCCACCATGAACAAAAGGTTGGGGAAGCCCTCGTGCAGCGCACGCAGAATGGCTTCCTGAATACCCGACACATCCTGATATTCGTCGATAAAAAGCGCGTCAAAGCGTCCGGCCACGGCTTTCCGCACGTCGGGGTTTTGCAATGCGCGAAGCGTCAGGTGCTCCAGGTCGCTGTAATCAAGGAAGTTTTTCTGCTGCTTCAGCTCGTAATACCGTTCGTGCATCCGCTTGGCCAGGCCGCACAGAGCGCGCAGCGGCGGCAGCGCGTGGCGCAGATCGGCTTCCGCTTTTTCCGTGCTGACCGGCAGCGCGGCGCGGGCGCTGTTCACGCGGTCCTTCCATTCTTCCCGCAGCTGCTTGTACTGTTCGGTCACGTCGGGGTTTTCGCCAGGCCCGGCTTTCCTGGTGCTCAGGCGGTCAAAGGCAGTCTTTCCGCCGGTCAGCGTACCCTGATTCGCTTCCTCCAGCAGCTGTGCGGTCAGGGCCGCGTCGCGCTCATAGATAGCCTGGTAGCGGTCGGGACCGTCGGGACGGCGCACGAGGGCCTCCATGTCGTTCAGCAGCTCCGCTGCGCCTTCCAATTGCTGTACGCAGTCCGTTTGCAGCATACGCACCCAGACCTCGGGCTGTGCCTTTTCCTCTGCGCACTGTGCCTGGGCCCATTCCCAGGGCGATGCCTGGGAGAGAAGGAAATCATACAGCGTGTCCAGCATCGAAACGATCTGCTGATCCTCAAACTGGGCGATGAGCGCCTGCTCGTCCCCGGTAGGTTCAGCATAAGCGCTTTCCAACACCTCGTCCTGGGCGCGTTTGCGCAGCGCCGCCAGCTTTTCCGGCTCGGCGATTTTGCACAGCGGATCGATGCCCACCGCCTGGAAATGCTCCTGCAGCAGCCTGTGGCAGAACACATGCAGCGTGCAGATGGACGCGCGGCCCAGCCGCATGGACTGCCGCCGCAGATGCGCGTCATGAGCTCCTTCCTCGTCCAGCCTGCGGCCGATGCGCTCGCGCATCTCGCCCGCCGCTGCCCGGGTAAACGTCACGATCAGCATTCGGTCGATGCGCTTTCCCTCCCGCAGCAGGGAAAGCACCCGCTCCACCAGCACCGCCGTTTTTCCGGAACCCGCCGCCGCGCTCACCAGCACGCTGTCGTTCCGCGCGTCGATCGCCGCCCGCTGTTCATCGGTCCACCGCACTGTATCATGACCCCCTTTTGAATAAGAAGAATGGGAGAGAAGAAACGAAGACTGAGCGATGCGCGAGGAGTTTTACATTATTCGTCAAAAAACTCGCTCTTCATTATTTGACGTTCCGTTCCTTACCCCATCCGCCTGCTCCCGTTTCCATTCTACCTCAGTCGGATCATCTTTGCAAGCATGGCAAGCGACTCCATTCGCACTGTCGAAAAACCGCAAAAGTGGCGAATAGCTTCCCGGAATTCCGGAAAAAGCGAGAAAAAGTAGCAAGTCATTCCCATAAGCAGGGTAAAAAAGAGGATTTTTACATCCTGCGTCGAATAGAGAAAAGGTAAACCAGATTAAAGAGGGAGAAGATTCATGGCTACGGTACTGGACATAGGCGTTGATCTGGGTACAGCCAGCGTCGTCATTTACGGCAAGGGAAAAGACGTGGTGCTCAACGAACCCGCCGTGATCGCCTTTGACCGGGATTCCCGCAACGTGCTCGCCGTTGGGGAGGAAGCCCGTCGGATGCTGGGCCGCACGCCCAGCAATATCGCCGCCATTCGTCCGCTGCAAAACGGCATGGTGGCGGATATGGAAATGGCCTGCACGATGCTGCGGTATTTTATCGGCAAGGTGGTAGGCAAGCGGCTGTTCGGCGGCCCCCGGATCCTGATTTCCGTGCCCGACGGCGTGAATGAAATGGAACGCCACCGGATCATGACCAGCCTGTTTGAAATCGGCGCCCGCCGCACCCAGATCATGGAGCGCCCCATCGCCGCGGCGATCGGCGCCGGCCTGGCCATCGGCGACGCTTACGGCCAGATGATCGTGGACATTGGCGGCGGCGTGACGGACATTGCCGTGCTGTCCCAAGGCAAAATGATCGCCAGCAATAAGGACGCCACCAACAAAATCGGCGGCGACGCCTTTGACGACGCGGTGATCCGCTACGTGCGGCGAAAGCATAACCTGCTGCTGGGCGAGCTGACCGCCGAGGATTTGAAAATCAGTATCGGGTCCGCGTTGCCACGCAGCGAACAGTTTTATATGGAGGTGGCTGGGCGCAACCTGATTTCCGGCCTGCCCAAGGTAATGCGCATCACCAGCGACGAAATCTCCGAGGCGCTGGACGATCCCCTGCACGACCTGCTGGAAGCCATCCAGGCCGTGCTGGAAAAGACTCCGGCCGAGCTGCTGGCCGATATTTTTGAAACCGGCATCACCCTCACCGGCGGCGGCGCGCTGCTGCCCGGCCTGAGCGAAGCCATCGCCGAATACCTGAAGGTGGACTGCCGCGTGGCCGAATTCCCTCAGGAATGCGTCGCCCGGGGCTGTGGCCAGACGCTGGAGCATCCCGGCGAATTCGGCCGCTACCTGAACGACCGCCGCAGGCGCAGATAAAACCTTTCATTTCCTGAATCCATGACCGCCCGATTGGGCGGTTTTTTTGCTTGTCCCGCCGGTTAAGCATCCCCACGGATTCATGGGATAGAAACAGAAAAAAGCCTTGTTTACGGCTGGTTTTTCCTGTATAATAGCCTGGAAATGAACAACATGCAAGCCGCAATGGCTTTAACGGTGGTTTTTCCATATTCTGACAAAGAAAGGATTTCTTCTGTTTATGTCCGATGTGCTGATCCGGGCCGGGTGCTTTGCCACGATCATCCTGATGGGTTATTTGCTGCGCAGGGCGGGATTTTTCAAAAAAGAAGATTTTTATCTGCTCAGCAAGATCGTGCTCCGCATCACGCTTACAGCGGCCATCATCACCAATTTTTCCGGCCGGGAAATGGAGTTTTCCCTGCTGGTCATCGTCGCCATCGGGTTTCTGTTCGGCGTGATCGTGATGAGCGCGTCTTATTGGCTGAACCGCTCCCGGGACAGACGGGACCGGGCTTTTGCGGTGCTCAACTCCGCGGGCGTGAACATCGGCAACTTTGTGCTGCCCTTCGCCCAGGGCTTTTTAGGCCCGGCGGGGGTGATGGCCGTCAGTCTGTTCGACGTGGGCAACAGCCTGATCTGTCTGGGCGGCGCGTACAGCGCGGCCAGCGCCATCCAATCCGGGCAGAAGCGTTTTTCTCTCCTGCCCCTGCTGCGGTCCCTGGGCAAGTCGATCGCCCTGATCACCTATATCGTCATGACCCTGCTGTGTATGCTGCATATCAGCCTGCCCGGCCCGGTGGTGGAGCTGGCCGGGATCATCGGCGGCGCCAACACGTTTCTGGCTATGCTGATGCTGGGCGTAGGCTTTGAGATCAGCGGCAGCAAGCGTCAGCTGCTGGACGTGGCGCGCATCCTTTTGCCGCGGTACGCTATCGGCATCGCCCTGGCTGCGGCCTGCTATTTTCTTTTGCCGCTGCCGCTTCCCTACCGTCAGGGACTGGTCATTCCCTTCCTGGGCCCCATCGCCAGCGCCGCGCCTGCCTTTACCGCCCAGCTGGACGGGGATTATGGTTTGGCCAGCGCGGTCAATTCCATTTCCATCCTCATCAGTATCGGGCTGATCGTCGGAACGATGTTTCTGATTCTGTGACGAACACGCGCGACAGCGTACGATAACAGGGAACTTGTCCTATGCCGCTCCGCCTGCCCGCCCGGAAAAACATATCATTCCGCGCCTTTATGCGCCACGAAGGACTGTCGCCCTCCGCGGCGTTTTTTTCATTCAATCAGCCCGAACGGTCCTCTCCGTTCCGTTTCCGCCCGAGCAGACGCACTGCGGCCCGGATCAGGGCTCTGACCCCCAGGACGTAGACCGCCGCGCCGCAGACCAAGCCCAACAATGCGAACAGCCGCGCGCTGTGCTCGCCGCCCGCCGCCAGAGCCAGCGCGGCCATCCCTCCTGTCAGGAGACACCAGAGCGCGTCCAAAATCGGCGCGCAGAAGCGGGGCAGATGCCGGCGCGGCCAGGTCAGCAGATCATAGAGCAGCCCGGCGGTGAAGCCGGCGTACACAAGCAGCAGAAAGGTCCGCGCCTGCCCCGATGTTTCAAAAAAGATCATTTGTCGTTTCGGCTGAACAGGCCGCGCCGCCGGCCACGCGGAGCGCTGTACTGAACGCCGTCGATTTTTCCTTCCACCGCCAATTGGCCTTCCTCCAGCATCAGCTTCGTCACGTGCAGGCCTTCCCCGGTCAAGGTCACTTCGCCGTTTTCTGTCATCAGCGAAACCTGGTTTTCGTCGAAGCCCAGCACCTCGCTTACGCCTGTCAGGGCTGCCCGCTGTCGGTTGTCGAGCGTCAGCAGATGCGTTTTTACGGTTCCCCCGCGGTTTGGCGTATTGTCCTTTTCCATCATGCTCCCCCCTTTCGGGAAAGTGTATGCGGCGGTAAGGCAGGATATGAAAAAAGCAGGAGCGGAAACCGATTCCGCCCCTGCCGTATAGCCAGATCACGTCCTCGCCATCCTGCGCTGGAGCATGTTGTAAATCCACAGCAGGATGCAGGCGCCGCCGACCGCGATCAGCAGGCTGTACAGGTTAAATCCGTCCACGCCGCCCCAGCCCAGCAGCGACGCGGCGAAGCCGCCGATGCCGGCCCCCAGGATGCCCACCAGGATGTTACCGGCCCATCCCCGGCGCTCGTTCATGATCAGCCCGGCGATCCAGCCCGCCACGGCGCCCAGCACCAGCCACAAAAGAATGTTCATGCGCGTTCCCTCCTTCGCTTGATTTGATGATTTTCCATCATCCGTTTTATGATATGCCGATGGGCGAAAAACGAAACTGTTTCTTTTTCCCACCGCTTTTCCCTGCTTGCCAATCGGCGCGCAGGGAAGTATAATCGTTGCAGGGCTTTGCAGAAATTGCTTTTTGACCCAGGAGGTGCGTTTTGATGTGCGGCCAGTATTTTCTGGAAGAATCACCCGAGCTTCGTCCCATCGTGGAAGAAATGAACCGTTCGCCGCTTCTTCCTTATTATCCGGACGAAAGCGCCGTGGTCCGGGCGGGCGAGGCCGCGCCATCCAGGGTGCTGCCGGTGATTGCCCTGAACCGCGCCGGAAAAAAGACGGTGTTTCCCATGAAGTGGGGCTTTTCCATTCCCAAAACAGGCACCGGCAGCAGGCTGCTCATCAACGCGCGCGTGGAGACCGCCGCCCAAAAGTCCGCTTTCCGGGAAGCATGGGCCGTCCACCGCTGTATCGTCCCGGCGTCCTGGTATTTTGAATGGGAGCACGACGATGCCGGAAAGGCGACAAAAACCAAATATGCTATCCGCCCCCAGAGACAATCCCTGACCTGGCTCTGCGGCCTGTATCGGCTGGAGCAGGGGCTTCCCGTCTTCGTCATTCTTACCCGGGAGCCCGCCGAGGACATCCGCTTCATCCATGACCGGATGCCGCTGATGCTGCCCCGGGAACAGGTGGATGCCTGGATCAGCCCCCGGGAGAAGCCGGAATCCATCCTGCCTTTCGCCCAGACCAGGATGCGTTTCCAAAGCCAGTGAAAGCGCGGCTGCCGCACCTTTCCTTGCCGCTGCGGGAGAACGAAAAATGCTTGCAATCAAAGACAAAATATGTTATGATTTTGATGAAAAGCAACCGTATACAGCAACAAAGCCATTAAAAGGAGGATACTCAGAATGAAAAAAATCGTTTCTCTGCTTCTTGCCCTGCTGATGATGGGCAGCCTCGTGTCCGGCGCGCTGGCCGTGAACGAGGACGTGGAAGGCGAACTGGTCATCTACTCTTCCATGTATCCCTTCGTCATCGACATGATGGATGAAGCCATCAAAAAGGAATTCCCCAACCTGACCCCCGGCAACGACGGCAGCTTCTTCTTCTACGGCGGCACCAGCTCGCTGATTACCAAGATCTACGGCGAAATGGAAACCGGCACCCTGGGCTGCGACATGTTCATGGTGGCCGAGCCCGCCTTCTCCCTGGAGCTCAAGGACGCGGGCTATCTGCAGCCCATTGAGATCGAAAACCCCGACACCCTGCTGCGCTTCCCCTACGACGAAGAGGGCTACTGGTATCCCGTGCGCGTGTGCAACATGGTGCTGGCCTACAACCCCGAGAAGGAAGCCGAATGGAACGCCAAGGGCGTGAACATCCCCAAGACCTTCAAGGACTTCGCCACCGATCCCGCCCTCAAGGGCTACATCTCCATGGGCAACCCCCTCACCAGCGGCACCACCTACGCCGCCGTGGCTTCCCTGATCCAGGATAACCACTACGGTCAGGACTTCCTCAAGGGCCTGGCCGCCAACGAAGTCATGATCGAATCCGGCTCCACCGCCATCGGCAAGCTGCAGAGCGGCGAATGCGCGGCCATCATGATCCTGGAAGAATCCATCCTGAAGGTGCTCAAGGAAGAAGCCGACAAGGGCACTCCCATCACGAACCTGAAGTGCATCTATCCCGAGGACGGCGTGGTGCTCATCCCCTCCACCGTGATGACCGTGGCCGAAGAACACAGCAAGAACGTGAACGTGGAAGCCTGCGAAGCGGTTGAAAAATGGCTGCTGACCGAAGAAGCCCAGAAGCTGATCCTGCAGGGCTACATGCATTCCGTGTTCGCCGGCATGAAGGAAATCCCCTATGAATCCGTGGACACCGACAGCCTGATCGAAAAGGACCTGGGCGTGGATTGGGAGAATGCCTTCCGCAACCGCGAAGCCATCAACACTGCCTGGACGGAAATCGTAACCACCAAATAATTCGACCCAATCGCGTTTCGCGGGGGAAGCCGCTGCCGGCTTCCCCCGTTTGGGTATATTTGTGATTCTTTAACGCAAAGAGGTGCATGCGGATGAAAAACGCGACTGCGGCGCAAAAAGCCCTGCCGGGGCAGAGCCGCGCGCCCCTGATGACCAAGATCGGCCTGGCGCTGGTTTTCGCGCTGGGCATTGCGGTCATCGTGCTGGGCATGAGCGGGCAGCGGGTTTATGATACCTCAGGATTCAGCGCCGAATCCGCTTACAGCGCGATTTACAGCCTGGGCAAGGACGTGCGTTCCACCTGGGAGCAGCAATTGCAGCCCCTGCTTGCCGCCCTGCCGGAGGAGCAGCGGACGCAGACAGACGCAGCCGTCCGCTCCTTGGTGGACGCCGCGTGGGAAAGCGCCGCTCCCGGCAGTGCGAAGAAGGTAGAGGAACTCCTTTCCTCCGCGCCGGAAAACGACCGCGCGGCGCTGGCCTACAAGCTGCTTTCCGCCGCGTATCTGGTGAACGGCCCCAAGGTGAGCACGGCGCAGAAAAAGGAAATCGCCGCGCTGTCCGACGCCGATTTCGCCGCCTTCCAGCAGGCCGTGCTGAACGGCGTCACGGATGAAAGCGCCGCCCTGCCTCCCGCCGCGGCAAAGGCCGCCGACCTGCAGGGGCAGGAGCGCCAGGCCATGCTGATGCAGCTGCTGCTCACCAGCTTTGACACTTCGGACTCGGGCGACGCAGTGAACGCGCTGAAAAAGGGCGTGCGGGACAAGGCAAAGCAGCTGGACGCCTTCCGAATGATCGCAAACGGCGAAGTCTCCTGGCTGTGGCAGCTCATCGTCAGCAACAGCCGCACCGCCGTGCTGGTGGGCATCGTGATCGCCCTGGACGCGCTGCTGCTCACCCTGCTCATGCTGTGGGACAAGAGCTGGATCATTGATGTGAAATGGATCTTCATTCTCCTGATCGTGGACTTTCTGCTTCTGTTCCAGCTCATGCCGCTGGTGTACATGGTCATCAAGGCGTTCTTCCCGGAGGGGCAGTTCTCCCTGGAAACCTTTGAACGGCTGTATACCTATTCCCTCAATCTGGACGCCCTGACCAACACCCTGATCGCCGCTTTCGCCACCATGATTTTAGGCACCCTGCTGGCCTTTCCCCTGGCCTGGCTGGTGGGCAGAACGAATCTGTACGGGAAAAAGTTTTTCCGCGCTCTGTTCGTGCTCACCTATATGGTGCCGCCATACGTGGGGGCCATGGCGTGGCTGCGGCTGCTTAATCCCAATGTGGGCACCATCAACCAGTGGCTGCGCGTTCTGTTCGGCCTGAGTGACGCGCCGGGTCCGCTGAACGTGTACACCCTGCCCGGGATGGTGTGGGTGCTGACCAGCTTTTATTATCCCTACGCCTTCATCACCATCAGCCGCGCCATGGAAAAGATGGACCCGTCCCTGGAGGAGGCCAGCCGCATCAGCGGCGGTTCGCCCCTCAAAACCCTGTTCACCATCACCCTGCCCATGATGATGCCCTCCCTGATCGCCGGGGCGCTTCTGGTATTCGTCAGCGCCATGTCCTGCTACGGCATTCCTTCCATCATTGGCAGCCCGGGCCGGGTGCACACCGTCACCACCCGCATCGTGGAATATGTGTCCCTGGGCCAGCAGGCGCTGAACGACGCCACGGGCATGGCGGTGTTCCTGATGGTGATGGCGCTGATCATCCTGTTCATCTCCGACGTGGTGCTGGCAAAGAAGCAGTACATCACCGTGTCCGGCAAGTCCGTCCGCCCCGCCATTGTGGACCTGCGCTCCTGGCGCGTGCCCCTGACGGTGATCGTGGGCATTTTCGCGGTGATCATGATCTTTATTCCCTTCGCCACCATCTTTGCCACGTCGTTTAAGATCGACATCGGCAAAACCATGTTTGAGCCCAACAACTTCACCCTCACCAACTGGACGACGGTGTTCAGCCGGACGGAGACGATGAACTGCCTGAAAAATTCGCTGATCTACGCGTCCGTTACCGCCACCGTCGGCATCGTCATCGCCTGCACGATGAGCTATCTATTGCAGCGCACGCGGGTGAAAGGCCGCAAGATTCCCGACTTCCTGATCACTCTGGGCTCCGGCACCCCCTCCGTGGTTATCGCCCTGGGCCTGATCATGACCATGAAGGGCAACTTCGGCATCAACATTTACAACACCGCCTACATCATGATCATCGCCTATCTGATCAAATACATGATGATGGGCATGCGCACGGTGGTATCCGCCATGAGCCAGATCCACGTATCCCTGGAGGAATGCAGCCAGATCGCCGGGGCCAGCTGGATGAAAACCATGTTCCGCATCACCGGCCCGCTCATCTTCCCCAGCATCGCGGCGGGCTGGTTCCTGATCTTCATTCCCAGCTTCTACGAGCTGTCCATGACCACGCTGCTCTACTCCTCCACCACCAAGACCATCGGCTTCCAGCTCTATGAATACTGGACGTTCACCAGCCAGCCCATGAGCTGCGCCATGGCGTTCGGCATCCTGCTGATCGTGGTGGCCCTGAACTTTATCCTGAACCGCCTCACCAAGGGCGAATTCTCCATTTGATAAGGGGTGTTGATATGGCAACCGTAACGATCAAGAATGTTTCCAAGACTTTTGGCGACAATGTGGTGCTCCGGGACTTCAACGAAACCTTTCAGGACGGGGAATTCGTCACCCTGCTGGGGCCCTCGGGCTGCGGCAAAACCACCATGCTGCGCATCATCGCGGGCTTTGAAAAGCCCACCTCCGGTGAGGTGTACATTGACGATCAATTGGTGTCCGGCGGCAAAACCTTCGTGCCGCCCGAAAAGCGCAGCATCGGCATGGTGTTCCAAAGCTACGCCGTGTGGCCGCATATGAACGTGTTCGACAACGTGGCCTACCCGCTGACCATCAAGAAAACGCCCAAGAGCACGATCAAGGAAAACGTGGACCGGGTGCTGGAAATCGTGCACCTGAGCCAGTACGCCCAGCGTCTGCCCAATCAGCTCTCCGGCGGCCAGCAGCAGCGCGTGGCCCTGGCCCGCGCCTTGGTTGCCGCTCCGAAGCTGCTGCTGCTGGACGAGCCGCTTTCCAACCTGGACGCCAAGCTGCGGGAGTCAATGCGCTTTGAAATCAAGGAGATCCAGAAAAAGCTGGGCATCACGGTGGTGTACGTCACCCATGACCAGACCGAGGCCATGGCCATGAGCGACCGGATTTTCCTCATCAACCGGGGCGTGGTGCAGCAGTGCGGCACGCCGGAGCAAATATACAACGAACCCGCCAACCAGTTCGTGGCCGACTTCCTGGGCAAGGTGGACTTCTTCAAGGGTGAAGCGGCCAACGGGCGCATCGTGTTCCCCGGCATGGGCGGCCAGTCCATCGCTTACGACGGCCCACGCACCGGCAAGGTGGAGGTCGCCATCCGTCCCGAAAGCATTTACTTTGCGCCGGACGGCGAGCTGGAAGGCACCCTGGAAGCCCAGTACTACCTGGGCGACGTGGACGACTGCCGCGTCCGCGTGGGCGACACCCTTGTCCGCGTCATCGCCAACGGCTATGAGTACAAGGGCCTGAAGGAGGGCCAGCCCGTACGCATGCACGTGCGCAGCTTCATGGTCTTTGAAGATAACGGCCTGCTGGAGCAAATGCTGAAAATTCAGACATGAGGGAAATATATATGCAGAATCGCATCCACCAACTGTATCTGAAAATGATCGCCTTTGACCGGGGCCAGCCCGACCTGATCCAGCACTTTACCAAGGTGCACGCCTACGCCAAACTGATCGCGGAGCTGGAAGGCATCGACGCTCCCACCCGGGAGGTGCTGGAAGCCGCGGCCCTGGTGCATGACATTGGCATCCCCATCTGCAATGAAAAGTACGGCTCCCATCCGGGGCCGATGCAGGAAAAGGAGGGCCCGCCCCTGGCCCGCGCCATGCTGTCCGAATTGGATTTCACGGCGGCAGAAATCGACCGGGTCTGCACGCTGGTGGGCGAGCACCACACCCTCTCCCCCATCGACGGCATCGACCACCAAATTCTGCTGGAAGCGGACTTTCTGGTGAACTGCTTCGCCCACGGCAACGGCAGGGATGCTCTGCTGCACACCCTGACCACCGTTTTCACCACCCGGGCCGGAAAGCGGATTTTCACCCACATGTTTGGCTTGTGATCAAAGCGCCCGCCATCCGGACCCAGGGCCGCGGTTCTGCTTCAATTGTTAAATTTTCATGGAAATTTGTGTTTCCGTCATTGTCATGTTATAATGAATCTGGCATTTTATCAGCATCCGAACGGAGGAGGAAGCGCATGAAAAAGCTGTTTATCGTTGCGGCGGCTGTCCTGCTGCTCTGTCTGACCGCCGTCTGCTTGGCGGAGGAGGCAGTGGAAACCGTCGTTTTTACCACGGAACGCGGCAGCTCCATCAAGGTGAATAAAGACGCCGAAGCGGTGGATCTGGGCAGCGTGATCCTGTCCCGCCAGGGGAACGATTTTAACAACCTGGTGGCTTTTATCAACCAGCTGCCCAACCTGAAAAAGCTGGACATGTACAACACCGAGGTGTATGCCTCCCAGGTGGAATCCCTGCATTCCGCCTGCCCTCAGGTGGAATTCGGCTGGACGATGATCATTCCCTGCACCAACCCCACGCATCCTGAACGCACGCCCCACCGGGTGCGCACCGACCAGACTGCTTTTTCCACCCTGCACAATAACCAGTGTGCCCTGCATACGACCTGGGATCTGCAGATCCTGCGCTTCTGCCGCAACCTGAAAGCCCTGGACATCGGCCACAACGCCGTTGACAACCTGAATTTCCTCTATGAAATGCCGCAGCTCAAGGTGCTGATCCTGGGCAAAAACAATATTACCGATATTACCCCCCTGGGTTCCCTGAAGGAGCTGGAATACCTGGAGCTGTTTTCCAATAAAGTCACCGACGTTTCGCCCCTGGCAGGCTGCGAAAGCCTGGTGGACCTGAACATCGCCAACAACAGCATCGGCGATTTTACCCCCCTGACAAAGCTGACCCATCTGCGCCGCCTGTTCATTTACAACAGCGCGTTTGGCTCCAACAACGGCCCCGTTTCCGGTTCCATTGTGAGCTTGCTGCGCGCGGGCCTGCCCGGGTGCCGGATCGACAACGCGACTGGCGGCGCGCACGGCGCCTGGCGCGAGCATCATCGGTACAACACCCTGCTGGAAATGTTCTGGGAGAGGGAAAATGTTCCCGCCCAGATCCACAAATACGTTCCCTTCAAGAACCTGGACTGAGCCGGGTTTGTTTGCGGACTGCGTTTTTCGCAGTCCGCTTTTGTTAACAGCTTATCATTCTTTTGGCAAAATACGGTTTTATATCAAAATCATCTTTTTTCCTTTTCGCCTTTCTCGGAAGGGGGTTTGGGGGAAACCTCTCTTTGGGCTTCAAAGAGAGGTTTCCCCCAGTAATAAATCTTACTATAAGGAGCGCGAAAGATGCGAAAGAACATCACCGTATTCTGCGGCGCGGCGGACGATTGCCCGGCAATATACCTGGACACGGCGGAGGAGCTGGGCCGACTGATTGCCCGGCAGGGACGGACGCTGGTGTACGGCAGCGGGATGGTAGGCCTGATGGGCCGGGTGGCCAAGGGAGCAATTGAGGAAGGCGGCTTCGTGGTGGGCATCAACGTGGAATGCTACCGGGATTTTCCGCCGTATCCCGGCACCGGCGAGCTGCTGATGGCGAACACCATTTCAGAACGCAAGAGCCTGCTGATGGAGCGGGGCGACGCCTACATCGCCTTGCCCGGCGGCGTTGGCACCCTGGACGAGCTGATGGAGGTCTGGGCCGTGGCCCAGGCCGGGCTCATGGATAAACCCATGGCCGTGCTGAACGTGAACCACTATTACGACGGTCTGCTCATGCAGCTGGAACGCGCCTATCAGGATAAGCTGCTCAAAGAAAAGGATTATAAAATGCTGCTTTCCGCCGAGACACCGGCGGAATTGCTGCGGATGGTGGATGAATATCGTTAAAAGGCGCTATTACTCTATAAAACATTTCCCAAAAGCCTTCCCCTCGGAGGGGAAGGTGGGCCGCGCGGAATCAAGAGTGAGAAGGAAGTCAAGTCTTTTCGCGCGGCTCGGATGAGGTGAACTCACCCGACAATAAATGAACAAGTAACAGGGAGAAGCACCTCATCCGTCAGGCGCGAATTGTCGTGAACACACTTTCTAACTTGGCTCCGCGCCTGACACCATCCGGGGCTGCCGCCCGGCCTTCGCTGAAAACAGTCCACTGGACTGTTTTCCTGGCGCTGC
>ONRC01000084.1 GCA_900320085.1 uncultured Eubacteriales bacterium | reverse complement strand
ATCCGAGGGGGAAAGTAAACTTTCCCCTGCGGATGATTCCCTGGCTTTCCCCGGATGCAAAGCATCCGGGTTGGCGGCTTCGCCGCCGGGCCAGAAGCAACACGGAACCAAGCCAGACTTCCGCGTTCCTCCCCGCTTCTGCGGGAACCGAGTTGATCTACCCAATCAAGCGTTATCCGCTATTGCGGGTCCAGGGGGATCATCCCCCTGGTGCAGGTGCACGAGGGCCGCACAGGCCCTCGCCTCGTCGCCCTTTACAACATAACTGTTAACATTTCAGAAGTGAAACAGGCTCAGAATAAAAACTCACAGGATACAGAAAGGGCTCCGGAGGCAGCGCCGCCGGAGCCCCGGGATCAGGGATTACTGCTTGATCTGTTCCGCGTAATACTGCATGGTGTTGTCCAGCACTTCCTGGGGCGTGAGGTCGCCCATGAACATCATCTGGATATTGGCCTGCAGTTCCTTTTCAAAGGAAGCCTTGCCCTCGAATTCGCTGACGACGTACACATTGTCGATGTGTTCGCTGGTCAGGGCGTAGAGCTTTTCGTCCTTGACGAAGGTGGCGTCCTTGGTGAAGGGGGGCAGATAGAACACTTCGCTGTGGAACTTATCCATGACCGCGCCGGAGGTGATCAGGACCAGGGCCTTGGCGGCCAGCTCGTCATTGCCGCGTTCCTTGGCCTTGGCGGCGATGGCGAAGGAGTCAGTGGCGGTGCGGGCGCCGTAACCGGCGGGGCCCTTCAGGGAGAAGAAGTATTCCCAGTTGACGCCGTTCTTGGTGAAGGAAGCGCCTTTGTTCAGGTCAGCCACCACGAAGGCCAGCTCGCCGTTGGCGAACTTGTCGATGGATTCGCCTTCGGACACGATGGTTTCGTCGAAGATGCCCTCGTCTGCGAACTTCTTCAAGAATTCCAGGGTCTTGAGGCCCGCTTCGTTGTTGATGGCGATGTTGCCGTCAGCGTCCAGCATCACGCCGCCTGCCTGGAAGTAGTAGGGCCAGAAGGCCAGCATCAGCGCGCTGGTGCCGGTGGTGGCGCCCCAGTTCTGCAGGAAGCCCTGCTTGCCGGTCTTTTCCTGGATGGTCTTGCAGGCGTCGATGAAGGCGTCCCAGTCCTCGGGCATGGCTTCGATGCCAGCTTCCGCCAGGATGTCGGTGTTGTAGTAGCCGATGGCCACGCCGTCGTCCATGGGCACGATCACGTGCTCACCGTTGGCGTCCACGGGGCCGGTGGTCCAGAGCAGGTAGTTGTCCTTCTGCTCCTGGGTCAGGTAGCTTTCCAGGCCCAGCAGCAGGCCGGCCTTGATCAGGTCATAGTTGTCGGTGACGTACACCACGTCGGGGCCGTCGTTGTTGAGCAGGCCGGTGTAGATGGTGGTGTTGTAGTCGCTCCAGGAGAGGATTTCCACCTTGACTTCGCAGTTGTTCTCTTCCTCGAAGGGATCAAACACGCCGTCCCAGAAATCCTGGTCGGAGATGCCGTCGCCAAACTGATACTGGGGGATCCACACGGTCAGGGTCTTTTTCTCGTCGGCCGCGGCTAGGCTCACGCAGGACAGGAGCAGCGCGCAGGCCAGCAGAACTGCCAGAAAACGCTTCATGGGTCATACTTCCTTTCATGTATTTTTGACGCTTTCCACGTCACTTTTTGTACATTATAACAAAATATAGCGGGTACGTCAACCGCTTTACGGTTTTTCCGCTGCATTCGCGGCCAGGGCGAACGCGGCTTCGTGGAGCACGCGGCGGAATTCCCAGGTGGCGTTTTCGTTTTCGTGGGGATAGAACAGGCGGTTGGTGAAGGACACCACGCCGATGTTGTATTCTTTTGAGAAATAAATACCCGTGCCGGTGAAGCCGGTGTGGCCGCAGCCGTGGGGATAGCTGAGCCCCGTCTGGAAGCCGATGCCCCGTCCCGGCGCGGCGGGCTGCTCCTGCTGCGCTTCGATCAAAAGCGGGACGGCGGTGTTCATGTAGTATTGGCACAGCCGCTCATAGGCCAGCGTGTCGGCGAAAATGCCCGCATGGCCCGAAACGCCGTGGAAATAATAGAAGCAGTTGCCATCGTTGGCTTCGCCGCGCACCGCCTGGCCCAGGGGACGGAAGCCGTCAAAGGGGATGTTTCTGTCGGTGCACATCCGCGTTTCAATGGGATTGCCATAGCAGGAGGGAATGATGGGTAAAGACTTATCGGGCAGATAGGTCATATTGCCCAAGCCCAGCGGCTTCACCAGATCCTCTTGGAGACAGTTTTCCAGCGGTTTTCCCTGCGTATGCTCGATGATCTTCCCCAGCAGCATGAAGTTCAGATCGGAATACACCATGCCATGGGTGGGCTCCGTGTGCTGCAGGGCGTATTTCAGAACGGCAAAAAAATCCTCTCCCTGCCGGGAATAGAAGGGATACCAGGCGGGCAGAGTGGAGGTGTGGGTCAGCAATTGGTACAGGGTGATGCCCGCAAAGCGCTGCGCCAGGAACGCGTCGCTTTGCATCGGGGGCAGCGCGTCCAACGCCGTCTCTTGCAGAGAGAGCTTTCTTGCTTCAATCAAATGGAAAACCTGCGTCGCCGTGGCGATCTTGGTCAGGCTGGCCACGTCGAACAGGCTGCTTTCCTCCGCTTCGCCCACGCAGGCGACGGCCAGGGTTTCATCCCGGTTGAACACGCGCACACAGGCGGAAGGAAAATATCCTGCTGCCTGATACCGACCGGTCATGTCCTGAATCGCGCGCTGCAAACGCGCGTCATACGTCTTGCTCATTGTACGCCCATCTTCTCCATCTTGAATTTCAGAATACGGTACACGCTTTCGTCGATGCGGCTCTCGGGGATGACGCCGTCCTCGACTGCTTTGACCACGCCGTCAAAGGCCTCAAAGTAATCATAGGGCATGAGCAGGATATCCACGCCCGCCTGGATGCAGCGGATGCAGGCTTCGGAGGAGGAATACTTTTCCCGGATGGCCCCCATGGACAGGGCGTCGGTGATGATGAGGCCCTCAAAGCCCAGCTCGCCCCGCAGCTTTTCCGTCAGGATGGTATAGGACATGGTGGAGGGTTCGTCGGTGCCCGTCACGTTGGGCGCGGCGATGTGGGCGGTCATCACGAAATCGGTGCCCGCGGCGATGCCCGCCCGGAAGGGCACCATTTCGCAGGCGCTGATTTCCTCCCAGGTCTTTTTCGTTTCAGCATAGCCGGTGTGGGTGTCGGTGGCGGTGTCGCCGTGGCCGGGAAAATGCTTGATGCAGGAGGCGACCCCGCAGTCATGCAGCCCCTGGATGACGCGCTGCACCATGGCCGCGGCAATAGCGGGATCGTCTCCGAACGCCCGGTCGCTGATGACGGGATTCCTGGGATTGGTGTTCACATCGGCCACCGGCGCAAAATCAATGTCCAGGCCATAGGCATGCAGATAATCGCCGATGGTCCGGCCTGCATCAAAAGCCGCCGTTTCATCCCCCGACGCGGCGATCTGGCCCATGGGCGGGACTTTCTTCACGCCGAAGCTGGTGGGGTGATTGGCGATGCGGGCGATGCGGCCGCCCTCCTCGTCGATGCCCAGCATGGGCGTCAGGGCGTTCATCCCGTGCAGGCGCTGAACGAAGATGTTCAGCTGGCTGGGGGAGAGGATGTTCTTGCGGAACAGCGCGAACCCGCCGCAGGGGTATTGCGCGTATTTCTCCTGCATTTCGTCCGACACGCGGGTGGTGCCGGTGATGCTGTTGTCCTCCAGCTCGGCCGGGCCGAAGCGTCCCTCCAACGCGTCAGGCCGGACCATGAATAACTGGCCTACCTTTTCCCGCAATGTCATGGTTTCTATCTTTTGCATTATCACGTCCTCCTCCGCAGCAGCAGGGCATATCATCAGCGCAGCCAGCAACGCCGCCGCGCTCCGGCACAGAGATGTTTTCTTCATTTCGGTGCGCTCCTTGTTTATCAAAGGTTTTGTTCCATGGGAATTGTACCACATCGCTTCCTGTTTGACAAGCAAAACGGGAGCCCGCGCAGGCTCCCGGAACGTTTTTACATTGTTAACAGTTGTGTTGTAAAGGGTGAAAAGCAAAGACGAAGCAGGGGGCTTATTCGGCCACCTGTACCCCTGAACCAGGAGATTTCATCTCCTGGACCTCAATAGCGGAAGCAGCTTGATTGGAAAAGAAAGCTTGGTTCCCGCTGATTCGGGGAGGAA
>ONRC01000012.1 GCA_900320085.1 uncultured Eubacteriales bacterium | reverse complement strand
CTGGCTGTCGGAAACGGAGGATTTTATGTTAAGACAAGCCACCCAAAACCTCATTACCGCCCTTTATCCGAGATTGTCCCATGAGGACGAATTGCAAGGCGAGAGCAATTCCATTTCCAACCAGAAACGGATTTTGGAAGCCTACGCCAAGCAGAACGGCTTTACCAATCTGCGCTGGTACACCGACGACGGCTACTCAGGTGCGAACTTCCAGCGGCCCGGATTTCAAGCCATGCTTGCAGACATTGAAGCCGGGAAAGTCGGCACCGTCATAGTCAAGGACATGAGCAGGCTGGGGCGTAATTACTTGCAGGTGGGATTTTACACGGAAATGCTGTTCCCTCAAAAGGGCGTGCGTTTTATCGCTGTCAATGACAACGTGGACAGCGCAAACGGCGGCATGGACAATGATTTTACCCCTCTGCGGAACTTATTTAACGAATGGCTGGTGAGAGATACGAGCAAGAAAATCAAGGCAGTAAAGAAAGCAAAAGGCATGAGCGGCAAGCCTGTAACCAGCAAGCCAGTCTATGGCTATCTCATGGACAAGGACGAGAACTATATCGTTGACGAGGAAGCCGCCCCGGTTGTCCGGCAGATTTACCAGCTTTGCCTTGCGGGAAATGGCCCGACCAAGATTGCCCGTATGCTGACGGAGCAGCAAATCCCCACGCCGGGGACGCTGGAATACCGCAGGACGGGCAGCACCCGACGCTACCACCCCGGCTATGAGTGCAAGTGGGCGACAAACACCGTCGTCCATCTGCTGGAAAACCGGGAGTACACTGGCTGTCTGGTAAACTTCAAGACGGAGAAGCCCTCTTACAAGGTCAAGCACAGCGTTGAGAACCCCATCGAGAAGCAGGCTATCTTCCCAAATCACCATGAGCCGATTATCGACACGGAAACATGGGAGCGTGTGCAGGAGTTACGCAAGCAGCGAAAACGCCCGAACCGCTATGATGAAGTGGGGCTGTTCTCTGGTATGCTGTTCTGCGCCGACTGCGGCCATGTGCTGTATCAGCAGCGGTATCAGAACAAGAACCGCAAGCAGGACTGTTATATCTGCGGCAGCTACAAGAAGCGTACCCGTGACTGTACGGCACACTTTATCCGCACCGACCTTTTGACGGCGGGCGTGCTTTCCAATCTCCGGCAAGTGACGGAATACGCCGCCAGGCATGAGAGCCGCTTTGTAAAGCTGCTCATCCAGCAGAACGAAATCGGCGGCAAGAGAAAGACCGCCGCAGCCACGAAGCAGCTTGAACAGGCCCAGACACGCATTGCCGAAGTGAACCGCATTATCAAGCGGCTGTATGAGGACAATGTAAGCGGCAAAATCAGCGACGAGCGTTTCATGGAGCTGTCGGCGGACTATGAGCAGGAGCAGCGGGAACTGAAAGACCGGGCTGCCGCTTTGCAGGAGGAACTTTCCAAGTCGCAGGCCGCCACCGTCAACGCCGAGAAATTCATGGGGATTGTGAGAAAGCACCTTGCTTTTGAAGAATTGACCCCCACCCTCTTGCGGGAAATGATTGAGAAAATCGTCGTGCATGAGTGCAGCTATGACGAGAACGGCACCCGCAGGCAGGACATTGAGATTTATTACAGCTTTGTCGGCAAGATAGACTTGCCGGAAGCCTAACGCCTGACCTATCCGACACAGCCCTAAGTGCCGGATAGGAACGGCAAAATTTTTTACACTTCTATTACTTCTTTATCGCACATTAGCAAACAGACATAGCATGAAGCAAACACCCACCTTGTATGAAGACGGCCCGGGAACGGGTCTGTCCAAATCAAGGTGGGTTTTCATTACCCGCCTCATTGCAAGGAGGCATGCTTCATGAATCATCGCGCTGACCCCACTGCTTCTGCCGCCATCGGCTCCATTAGCCGGGAATGGAATCAGATGGTGCGTCTGGCCATTCGCATCCGCCAAAGCGGCGACAGCGAATGGGCCGAACGCGAAAGCCGGCGCTTCACCGGCATTTACAAGCGCCTGCTCACCGACCCGATCGAATCCCTTCAACAAAAAACAACGCCTGACCGTTCGGAGTCATCAGAAGGGTGAATACCCTTTTCGGCTCCTTGCGAAAAAAGCCGCCTCATTACGAGGCAGCTTTTTCAGTTGATGCTATTGCTTCTTCATTTACATTATTATAGGAATTGCATGATATACAAGCCTGGCTGCGAGCCTGTTACCATCCGCCTCTTCCGCCGCGGCCCCAGCCGCCGTTGCCGTTGCCCCAGCCGCCGCCGAAGCTCTGATTGCCGAAGCCGCCCCGGCCGCCGCCCATCATCTGGTTCGGAATGGACGCGACCTGCTGGCCGTTGGCGATGATGATGCCGCCGTTGTACTGGGCGGAGCCGTCGCAGTCAAAGGTGCTGTTGCCGTTCACGCGAATGGTGCCGCCGTTGACGATGATATTGCCGTTGGAGTCGATGCCATCGGTGTCGCCCGCGCCCATGGTCACGGTGATGTCGCCGTCGTTGATTTCCACGGTGGGGGTGTAGGCGCTGGATTTCCGGGCGGCGTTGATGCCGTCGTCGCTGGCCTGAATGTTGAGGGTGCCGCCGTTGAGCTGGATGTAGGTGCCCTCGATGCCTTCCGCCGCCTGGATGGTCAGGCTGCCCCCGTCGATCTGCACCACAGAGGTGGCGTGAACACCGTCGTCCCCGGCATAGATGGTGATGCTGCCGCCGCCGATGTAGACATAGCCCTTCTGCGCGTCGTCTTCATTTTCCGCGTGGAGGCCGTCGGTTCCGGCGGTCAGGTTCAGCGTGCCGTCGGCGATACGGATGGAATCATTGGCGTCAATGGCCTTGGACTTCGTGGTGACAGTGTACACACCGCCGGTGATTTTCAGGTCGTCCTTGCCAACGATGCCGTTTTCAGAGGAAGTGATGGCCAGGGACGCGGTGCCGTTCAGCACCAGGTCAGTCTTGGCATAGATCACGCCGTTGGTCTTGGTGTCGCCGTCAGCGGTGAATGTTCCGGTCACGGCCAGGCTGCTGTCGCCGCTGGTGGTGACGAACACCTTGTCGGCGGTTTTCACGTAAATCACCGGGAAGCTGTCGTTGGTCACGTTCAAACTGTACAGCACCAGCTGCACCTTGTCGTCATCCCCGGCTTCCACGTACACTGTCGCGTTTGCCGCCGTACCGGTCAGCACGTACACGCCCGCGGCGGTGATGTGAATGTCCTGCCCGTCGGTCACGGTGTATGCGGTCGCCTCGGAAAGATCGGCGGTCTGTTTCAGATCGCGGCTGGAAAACAAGTCGTCTGCGCTGTAAATGGGAGAGGCGGTTTCCGCCATCGCGTTCATTGTTCCAACAGAGAGCATCATGCACAGGGCAATCAGCAGAGAAATCATTTTGTGTTTCATTTCGTAACACCTTCCTTTCTTGGTTACGGGCATATCATAAACCCGAATCCTTAAAGAAAACTAAAATCAAAAAAGTTTTTTGCGGAAGATTATCTTCTCCCGGATGATTGACGAAGGGCTGCGTTTGATATATGATGTGTCCGGATTCTTTTTCACCGGGAAAGAGAGAGTATGACCGACATGCAAAAGTATCTGTGGGCTTCCAAAGAGCAAAGAGCGCTGGGGCCGGAATACATTGGCCTGGGGCAGCTGGCTCTGCCGATTCTGCTGGAAAGCATCCTGCGTTCCACCGTCGGGCTGATTGACGTGGCGTTTCTGTCCCGGCTGTCTGACAGCGTGGTCAGCGCGGTCAGCGTGGCCAATCAGTACATCATCCTGTGCCAGATCATCGCTTCGTCCCTGGCAGGCGGGTCCATCGTGTGCATCAACCAGGCCATCGGCATGAAGAATTACAGGCGCGTGGTCAAGCTGTCCTCCATCGCGCTGTCGGCCAATATGCTGCTGGGCGTGGTTTTCGGGCTGCTGTTTCTGTTTGGGTCCAATTCCCTGCTTTTCATCATGCGGATGGAGCCCGCTTCCACCGGCTATGCCTGCCGCTATATGAACATCGTGGGCGGCATGATGATTTTCCAGTGCGTGGAAATCGTATCGGCCAGCCTGTGCCGCTCCATGGGCCACCCCAACGCGCCGCTGATCATCAACCTGGCGGAAAACCTGGTCAACATCGTGGGCAACTATCTGGCCGTGTTCCATCACGCAGCCTTGGGTATTGACCCGCTGGACGGTGTGGCGCTGGCCACGGTGCTCAGCCGCGTGACCGGCATGACGATCTCTCTGGCCATCGTCCACCGGGCGGGGGTGCGCTTCTCCTTCCGGTCGCTCGTTCCCTTCCCCAAAGAGGATATCCGGCTTTCCCTCTCCATCGGCATCCCGGGTGGGTTCAACAACATCGCTTATTCCGTCAGTCAGATCATTTCCACCGCCATCATCACCATCCTGGGGGAAACGATGGTGGCAACCAAGGTGTACGTCAACAATATCGTGCATTATGTGGCCCTGGTGGGCATGGCATTCGGCAGCGCCAGCTCCATCCTGATTGGCTACAAGATCGGCGCGGGGGAGTTTGAGGAAGCAAACGTGGTCCGCGCCCTGGTGACAAAAATCGGGCTGATCTCCAATATCGCTTTTTCGCTGCTGTTTATCCTTTTGCGGTATCCGCTGCTGGGGATCTTTACTGAAAATGAAACCATCCTGCGGGTGGGTGGGATGATTTTCATTCTCGATCTGGCGGTGGAAATCGGGCGCTCGCTGAACAACACCGTTGCCAGCGCGTTGCAGGCGACCGGCGACGTGACCTATCAGATGATCGTGAACCAGCTGAGCGGCTGGATCGTGTCCGTGGGCGGAGCGTATCTGTTTGGCATCGTGTTTGGCTGGGGGCTCTACGGCGTATGGGCGGCCTTCGCCTTGGATGAAATGACCCGGGGCCTGATCCTGCTGCACCGCTGGCGCAGCGGCAAATGGCGCGCCGGGGCGGAAGCGCGCAGAAAAATGATCGCCGGAAACTGACGGGAGGTACAGGCGCATGAAACCGGAAATACAGGCGTATGTGGAAAAAGCCGATTTGTGGATCAACGCCCACAAGGCGGAGTTCATTGAAGAAATCCAGGAGCTGGCGCGGATTCCCTCCGTGAGTCATCCTGAGGAAGCGGCGGAAAAAGCGCCCTTTGGGGCGGGATGCCGCCGTGTGCTGGATCACGCCTTAGAGCGGGGAGGGGCATACGGCTTTGAAACGGAGGATTTGGACGGTTACGCGGGGGTCATTTCCCTGGGCGACCGAAGCAACGCCATCGGCCTGATCGCGCACCTGGACGTGGTGCCCGTGGGAGACGGATGGATTTATCCGCCCTTCGGTGCGACCTACCTGAAGGAGCAGGACGCTCTGATCGGGCGCGGCGTGGACGACAACAAGGGTTCCGCCGTGATGGCATTGTTTGTGATGCGGATGCTGCGGGAATGGGGCGTGCCCCTTCGCCATGGGATCGCCCTTTACTGCGGCACCAGCGAGGAAAACGGAATGCACGATATGCGCGCCTTGCGGGAACGAGGCCATGTTTTTCCGAAGCTATCCCTGGTGCCGGACGCGGGCTTCCCGGTAAACTATGGGCAAAAAGGCTCGCTGACCGGGTTCATCCGGGCCGATGCAGGCGGCAACCTGATTTCCTTCGACGCGGGCAGCGCGCATAATGTGATCCCGGATACGGCGGTTTGCGTGATCGCCGCGGAAGAAAAGGAAGTATACGATGCCCTCAAAAAACTGCCGGATGCGCTGCGGAAAAGCATCACCGCCGAGAAAGCGCCGGAGGGGATGCGCCTGACCGCTATTGGCCAGTCGGGCCACGCGGCCCGGCCGGATGACAGCCTGAACGCCATTGCCGTTCTTACCGCCGCCCTGGCTGCCTCTGAACTGCTGACGGGTTCGGCGGCGAAAGCCGTTGCTGGGCTGCATCAGCTCACTGAGGATCATCATGGATACAGCGAGGGCGTGTTCTATGAGGATGAAATGTCCGGGCCGCTGACGCTGGTCTATACCATCGCGCATCTGAAGAACGGCGTGCTGCGGGTAGGCCTGGACAGCCGCTACCCCATCACCTGCCCCGGCGACCGGCTGCAAGCTTCCCTGATCAGGGCTTGGGACGCCCTGGGCTTCGCGCCTGAAGCGCTTGACCTTTCCGCTCCTTACTACATGCCCAGGGAAAGCCCCTTCGTGACCGCCCTGCAGGAAGTGTACCACGACCTGACGGGCAGCGACGACCCGCCCTACACCATGGGCGGCGGCACGTATTCCAAGGCTGTGCCCAACGCCATTTCCTTTGGCCCCGGCACCAAAGGCCCCAGCCGCGTGCACGCTTTCCTGCCGGAGGGCCACGGCGGCGCCCACGGCAGGGACGAGGCCCTTCCTATGGAAAAAGTGTATAACTGCGCCAGAATCTATGTGGCGGCGATTCTCACGCTGGACCAAATCCTGGACTGACTCGTGATGATACTGTACGCGTTCAATCATCATTAAATGATAACAGTCATGTTGTGAAGGATAAAAAGAAAACGAGGCAGGGGCCTTCGCGGCCCCTGTACCCTGCGCCAGGGGGATGATCCCCCTGGACCCGCAATAGCGGAAGCTGCTTGACTTTGTAAATTGCCTTGGTTTCCGCTGATGCTGGAAGGAACGCGGAAGTTTGGCTTGGTGTCGTGATGCTTCTGGCCGGCGGCTGATAGCTGTCCTTGAGAACAAGACTGTTATAAAAGCGTGACACCCAAAAGGCTCTGGAGAACTGCTCCGGAGCCATTTTTTATTGATTCGCTTCGTCAAAGAGGGCTTCCAAAACCTCAGGGGTCACGGACCCGACCTTGTTGTAGATCACCTCGCCCTTTCGGTTGAGCACGACGGTTTGAGGATAGGTGCCCGTGCCGCCCACCAGGCGCAGCACGGTGTCGTCGGCGTCGGTGGCAAAGGGCAGAGCATAGCCTTTGTCCGCCAGGTATTCTTCCGGGCTGTCAAGGACCAGGGAAGGATGAACGGCGATCATGGCCAAATCATCCCGATGGGCTGTATACAGATCGTTGAAATAAGGCAGCTCCTGCTTGCAGGGCGTGCAGTAAGTGGCCCAGAAGTTGATCATGGTGATTTTTCCCTTTTGCTCCGCCAGGCGGAACACTGTGCCGTCGTAGCAGGACAGGGTGAAATCGGGCAGCCGCTGGCCCACCGCGTTCCCTTCCGGCGCGTCGCTTTCATAGCGCGGCGCGGCAATCGGGGCTTCGGTGGGCGCAGGGATCGCCGCTTGGGGAGACGGGGATTCCGCCTGGACGGCTGGGTCCAGCACATTGAACCACAACAGCGCGAAGCACAGCGCCGCCAGGGCCGCGGCCCACAGAATACGGCCCGTCTGTCTGCGTTTTTTGAGCGCTTCCTGCTTGTTCCCGGCGCGGCTGATGTCAGGCGCTTTCAGGGTGATCTTTCCCGCCTTGATGGAAATGGCCCCCGGATGGCACACCGCCATACACTTGCCGCAGTGGATACATTCGTGGTCGCCTACATGCCGCACGTCCATGCCGCAGGCACTTACGCACGCGCCGCAGCGGGTGCAGCGGGCGCCGTCCACCTGTACGCCGATGACGTTGAAGCGGTTGAACAGCCCGTAAATCGCACCCAGGGGACAAAGAAAGCGGCAGAACGAGCGGTAGCAGAACACGCACGCCAGCCCAATGACCAGCATGATGACGAACTTACGGGTGAAGATCAGGCCCAGCATACTGAAAAAGGAGGCGTTGGCTGGACTGGACAGCAGCCCCACCGCGCCTTCCGCCGTTCCGGCAGGGCAAATATATTTGCAGAAAGCGGGCAGCGGCAGGTCGTCGCGCAGGCCATACCACAGCGGCAGGCCGACCACAAAGACGGCCAGGATGATATATTTGAGCCAGGACACAATCTGCGTGCCCCGCGATTTTCTGATTTTCGGGGTGGGGATTTTATGGAGCAGCTCCTGCGCCAACCCCAGCGGGCACAGCCAGCCGCAGACTGTGCGGCCCAGGATAACGCCGTAAAGCAGAAGGATGCCCAGCACATACCACTCGGCCCTGTGACCGGCGGAGGCCAATGCGTTCTGAACGGCCCCCAGCGGGCATGCCCCGACCGCGCCGGGGCAGGAATAGCAGTTCAGGCCGGGCACGCAGGCGTATTTCGCCTGCCCCTGATAAATCTGGCCGCTGATAAAGCCTTTCAGGTGAGCGTTGTACAGCAGCGCCGAATACAGCTGAACCAGTCGGCGGGTGGACGGCCTGCGGGCCTGTCCAAAGTTTTTGTTCGCTTTATCCAAGGCCAATACACTCCGTACAGATGTTGATTGCTTTGACGAGCAAGTCCCAGGCGCTGCCGTTGAGCACGCCGGCCACGATCAGCGCCAGGGCAACGAGGATCAGCACCGTCTGAATTGCGCCGGGATGGGCGGGCCGTTTGAGCGGCTTTGGCGCGGACAGTACGCCCGATCCTTTTTCTTCTTCCTTTATCCCTAAGACCAGCCCGGCTGCCGTCAGCCCGATGGACGCAAAAAACAGCGGCGCGAGAGGCACGACCTTCTCCGCCACGATTTCACGCGTATAAATGGGCTCCAGCGGGTGCCCCGCCTTGCGGGCGGCGCCTTCCAGATAAATGCTGATGGCCGACGCGGCCAACAGCGCTGCCAGCAGCGCGCAGGCCATGGCTTGCAGGATCAGATACATTCTTGTTCTTGTCATATCATCCACTCCGGCAGGGGCAGCATTCGCTGTGGGCCCTGTTCTCTGTTTGGTTCCTGTTCGGGCTTATTATACAGGAAACAGCGGGCGGCGGCAATAGATTTTGTGAACCTCGGCGTGTAAAACATAATCGACGGAGGAAGCAAGGCGGCGCATTGCCTTGCGGCTGTTTTTCTGCTATAATCTCAGCATACTTGCCCAGCGGCGGAATAAAACGGAGGTCAACCCTATGAAGACTGCATATTACAACGCGGAGGTATATCCGGGACGCCTTCCCCTGACCCAGGCTTTTCTCGTTGAAAACGGGCGGTTTGTGATGACCGGCAGCGACGCGGAAATCCTGTCGGCGCTGTCGGACGGCGACGAGCGCGTCGATCTGCGGGGCTGCTTTGTCTGCCCCGGATTTAACGATTCGCACATGCATCTGCTGAGCTTCGGCAATGTTCTCCGCATGGCCAACCTGGCGGCGCATACCCATTCGCTGTCCGGGATGCTGGAGGCGGTGCGCGCTTTCCTTGCGCAGCATCCGCCGCGCGGGGGAGTCTGGCTGCTGGGCCGGGGCTGGAACCAGGATCTGTTTGAGGATGTGCACCGTATGCCGACCAGGCATGACCTGGACGCAATCTCGTCCGCGATCCCCATTTTGCTGACCCGTGCCTGCGGCCATTGCTGCGTGGTGAACACGAAAGCTCTGGAGCAGGCGGGTATTCATCCGGATACCGCGGCTCCCGAGGGCGGGGCGATCGACTATGAAAACGGCCTGCTCTATGATAATGCGATCGGATTGGCGGAGCGCGGGCTCCCCACGCCCGGGAAGGACGAAATCAGGGCGATGCTCCGCGCCGCGTGCCGGGAGGTGAACCGGTATGGCATCACCAGCGTGCAGACGGACGATTACCAGGTGTTTCATGGCGTACCCTGGCAGACGGTCAACGAGGTGTATCGGGAGATGGCGTCGAACGGCGAGCTGACCGTCCGCGTCTGCGAACAGGCGCAGTTTACCGACGTGGACAGCCTGCGCGATTTTGCCGAATCGGGACTGGAGGCGGGCGGCGAAATGTTCAGGATCGGGCCGGTCAAGCTGCTGGGAGACGGGTCCCTGGGCAGCCGGACCGCCCATCTGAGCCGTCCCTATGCGGACGCGCCGGATACGCGGGGGTTTTCTCTGTTTCCGGAAGACACCCTGAACGCTTTGGTCGCCTGCGCTCATAATCATGGGATGCGGGTGGCTGTTCACGCGATCGGCGATGCCTGCCTGGATCAGGTATTGAACGCGATCGAAGGGGCGATGATTTCCCACCCGAGGCAGGACCCGCGGCACGGCATCGTGCATTGCCAGATCACGCGGCCCGATCAGCTGGAGCGGATGCGGCGGCTGGGGCTTCACATCTACGCCCAGTCTATCTTCCTGGATTACGATAACCACATCGTGGAGCAAAGGGTGGGGGAAAAATTGGCCGCTTCCAGCTACAACTGGAAAACGCTTCTGAACGCGGGGGTCAGCGTATCCAATGGGTCCGACTGCCCGGTGGAGCTGCCCAACGTGATGGCGGGAATCGAATGCGCCGTGACGCGCACGTCGCTGGATGGCACAGGGCCTTACTTGCCGGATCAGGCGTTCACTGTGCAGGAAGCGCTGGACAGCTTTACCTGGCACGGCGCGGAAGCCAGCTTTGAAGAAGGGGAGAAAGGAAGAATCGCGCCGGGTTACCTGGCTGATTTCACCGCCCTGGGGGAAAACCCGTTTGAGGTGGAAGCCCATCGCCTGCATGATATTCAGGTGCTTGGATGCTATCTTGGGGGAAAGCGCGTTTACCCTGCGTGAAGGGAAACAAAAAAGGGGAGAAACTCCCCTTTCATCGCATAAAAGCGTTTTCTTCGCGGCGAATGGTTTCAGAACGTCACGCCCTCAAAGCCCTGCCACACGTTTTTCCCGCTGTAGGTCATGGCCTTTGCCTGGCCCCGCAGCACTTTGAGCACCGGGAAAGCCATGGCTTCCTGTTCCATCTCGCCGGGGTAAACGCAGATCGGGGCGATCCAGCCGCAGCGCTGCCGGATGCCGACGGTAATATCGTCAAACCGCATCAGCCCGCCGGTCAAAAGAATGGCGTCCACCTTGCCGGAAAGCACGGCGCTCATGGCCCCGATGTGCTTGCAGATCTGGTAAATCATGGTGTTCCAAACCAGCGTGGCTTTTTTATCGCCCTGGTCCACCAGCGCGTGGATGGTATCGGAATTGGAGGTGCCAAACAGGCTCACGAACCCGCCGGAGCGGGAGCACATCCGCCGCACGTCGTCCAGCGGATGGGTTTCCAGGTAGTCCAGCAGCGCCAGCACAGGCACACTGCCGATGCGGGTGGGAGCAAAAGGGCCTTCCCCATCGGCGCCCATGGTGCCGTCGATCATGCGGCCGTGGTCGTGGGCGCTGACGGTGACGCCGCCGTCGATGTGGGCGACGATGAAATTGCAGTCCTCATACGTTTTGCCCATGGATTCGGCGTGGGCCGTTGCCACGGCCTTGGGATTGAGCACATGGGAGTGTCCCTGGCGATAGAGGCCCCGGATGCCGGTCAGGCGGGCGTAATCGCAGTATTCGTCCACGTTGGTGGGGTTCAGGGTGTAGGCTGGCTTGTGATAGGCCAGGGAGAATTTCCAGGCCAGCATCACGCCCAGCTTGGCCGCGTGCTCACTGCCGCCCACCGCCGCTTCGGTGTCGTCGTACAGCTTCTGATCAATCACTGTCACGCCGCTGGGCTGGGTGCAGGCGCTGCCGCCGCGGCCCACAAACACGTCGATGTCCTCCGGCGCTACCCCTTCCTCTTTCAGCATATCCAGAATCACCTGATAGCGGAAGGGCACCTGCCCGTTGACGTGGGAAAACTGCAGCAACACCGGCGCGTCATGGAACTGGCTTTTTTGGAACAGCTCCTTTTCGTTTTCAAACAGACTGATCTTGGTGGATGTTGAACCGGGATTGATGATAAGCAATAAGAATTTCTTGTCCATTGTTTTCTGCCGCATCATGAAGGGCTTGCCTTGCCCTTCCCGCTGCTCCTTACTCCTTTGGTGTTTTCAGATTGCTGAAACGGATCGCGTCAGCGCTGAAAATTCTTTCTTGTTATTCTTCGTAACGGTCCGATTTCCTGCTTGCCGTCTTTTTTTTCTTGGCAGCTCTTTCCACTTTGTCTTTTTTATTCAATTCGTTTCAGCGAAAAAGCCCCGGTGTCTGCCGGGGCTTTGCCGTATCCCTGGTTTTGTCAGGGGAGCTGGTTGATGTAATTGGTCAGCGTTTCCCGGTCATAGAAGCTTTCCGGCCGGGAGAGAACAAAGTCCGGCTCCACGCCCTGGTCGATGTCGTAGAAGGAGCCGTTTTTGAGAAACGACATCCGCTGGGACCCGGAAATATCGAAGGAAGTGCCCCAGGCCGTGGACAAAAACTGCACTGTGCAGCTGCCTCCAGAGGAGGGACGGCCCAGCAGTGTCACCCTGCCGGACGCCTTGAAGGCGGCGGGCACGGCGTTGGCGCAGGAGAAGCTGACGGGAGAAATGAGGCAATACAGGTTCTTTTCGGAGCAGTTGTCGTATTCGTCGAATTCCCGGTCCAGGTTCACGTCCGCCCGATACACGCCGGTGGACATGGCGCCGGTGAACGTATCCTTCACGCTGATTTCCGCCTGGCCCAGAAACCAGCTGATCACGAACGCCGCGGCGTTGACCGATCCGCCGGTGTTGGCGCTCAGGTCGATCACCACGTTTTCGATGGGGCTGTTTTCCCGGTAGATCCTGCTATGGGCATAGATGATCAGGCCGATGGTGTCGATGGGCGCGTCGCCGCCCTCCAGCGCGTCGTAGTAAGCGTGGGCGGGGGCGTTTTCAAACTCGTCAAAGGTAATGTAAGCGGTGTTGCCGACCTCCTGGTAAGGAGAATAGTCGCCCAATAGTTTCTCCCGCGCCGCGCGGTACCGTTTGATATGGTCGCGCAGCGCCACCGTGGAGGAACCGTCCATTCCCTCCAGTTCCATATCCCCGGCCATCCAGGAATAACTGTTGAAGTAAGTGTGGCCATCGTTCAGGAAATAATCCAAAAGGCCATAGAATGCCAGATCAGCGTCTTCGGCGCTTTCACCGGACAGGGGTTCATCGTAGCCGATTTGCCAGAGCAGGGGAGCGAAACGGTCAATTTCGTGGGGCTGCTTGAGGCCGTAGAAGCTGTCCAGCACCAGACACAGCTCGTTGTAGCCGTAATCCGCAAGGGCGGCGCTGCGGTCAGTGGGCTGGACGGAATAGTAGCGTTCTCCCAGCGCAGTGTAATTGCCATGCGTGCCCATGTTTTTATCGTTGGCAATGAACGCTTCGTTTCCGTTGTAGAACACATCCACCTTGGCGTTCGTGGCGAGGGTGAAATCGCCCATGGTCTGCAGCGGCACAAGATACAGGTCGTCCACATGAATCATGCCGATCTCGTAATCCCTCAGGTTCAGCAGCACAGATTCGCCATAACGGTCAAAGGAGGCATAAGTGTCCCGCTGGAAAAGCTCAGGCTGACCATCGGCGTTGAAGCCCGTCATGGAAATCAGGTCCAGCAGCGGCACCATGTCGCCGGGCTCGTGCATAAAGCCGTTGTAGTCGTCAAAAAACAGGGTGCCTTCTTCAAAGTCCGCCAGCATCCGGTAGCCGTTTTCCCGGGTCAGCCAGGCTTTTTCCCCCTGGCTGGAAAAGGTCAGCTCAAAGTTTTTATCATCATATACGTCCTGCTGGAGATAATTGAGCGCTTTGGCCCAAACTTCAAGATCGACCCAGGGCATGTCCTCCACGCCGTCCACAAAATACAGCGAAAGGTTGATGGAGATTTCCGTGTTCAGGAGATACATCTTCACATTTTTTGAATTGATCGTATGCTCCGGGGCTTGGAAGGTTTCCGCTGTTTCCGCATGGACGGCGGTAAAAAACAGCAGGAACGCAAAAATCAGGGACAGAACTCTTTTCATTGTTTTTCCTCGCTGTCAAGTAAGAATATGGTTCGTGTATCCAAAAATAGGCGTCTTGATTCAGGCGGTTTCCTCTTTGTGCTGCGGCATTCATTGCGCTCAAGCGGCCGGCATTTCATCCTTCACAGCTTGAATGTTCTGGATTTAGAACGCGAAAGGATCAAATCCTCCGCGCGGCCTCCGCCACCCAGCGAATCCTTTCCTCGGGCAGCTCCCCGTGAATACTGCAATCCGCGCCGAGAATATAGCCGGTTTTGCCGCCCTGGGCGATCAGGCTGGCCGTTTCCTGCTCGATTTCCGTCCGCTCCGCCGTGTACAGGAAGGTGCCGGGCCGATTGTCAAACCCGCCCCAGACGGTGCATCCAAAGGTCTTTTTCGCTTCCTGGATGTCCATGATGTCGATATACCGGCTCCAGCTGACTACCGGGGCCTTGTAGTCCGCCCAGACGGACAGCCGGTTCGGGATTTCCTCCCAGGCGCAGAAATGGATGGCGTTCATATCGCTCAGGGTGTTGGCATAGTCCAGCACAGCCTTATCGCTGGGCATGACCCAATCCCTGTATTCTTCGGCGGTAAAGCGGTTTTCTTCGCCGTTCTGCACGCTGTAGAAAATGCCGTCCACTCCCGCTTCCTCAATGAGCCCGCGCACCAGCGCCTTTTGATCCTCCGCCACGGCGGCGCAGGCCTGCTTCATGGCGTCGGGGTTTTCCCGGATGAACTGCATCATCTTCGGGTATCCGATCGCCAGCCGGATGCAGGACAGGGGAACGAACACCAGGTACAGCGACACGCATTCCCCGTTCAGGGCGGCGACGACCTTCTTCGTGCGTTCGATCTGGTCACGAATGAAGGGATGCCTGGGACCGAGGGGCTCTACCCTGTACAGCTCCTCCGTGCGGGCAATGTCCCGCAGCGCCGGGGACGGCCAGCCGAAAAACTTGTCCCCGGACAGCTTCATGAAATCCACGTCCGTGCTTTTGAAGAAACGCGCCTGTTCTTCCGCGAAGCGGTCATCATCCCCCCAAAAGGACGGCGGCACATGCTGCCACATGCACACCGGCACATGGTCGGTTTCTTTTCCATGAAACGCCGCGATGACCCGTTCTCTCTTGTTCATCAGTTTTCCTCCTTTTGTTTGTCAGGACGCCAGGATCACCGCTGCAAATCGCCGGGGATTTCCGGATCGCCGGGATCGTTCAGTATTTGCACGGCGGTGCAGGGGCCGAGCGCGCGCCAATCGTTCAGGCAGCCCACCACTTTTTTGTCGGGCGTCACCTCCACCATCTGCGGCGACAGCCCGTTGTTTCCCCGGGAGCAGAGGATGGTGTTTCCGTTTTTCAGCCGCACGCAGCTTTGGCAGTCAGCGAGCCTTGCCTCAGGCGGCAGCGTATGCAGGCTGATTTCCCATACCGTGCGGCCATCGGGTGCCGCCTCACGAACCAGACCGTGGTATTCGTCGTTCATGAGGGTATTCCCGTTTTTCAGCCGCACCGCAGCCCAGGGCTGATCGATGGCGTAGCGCCAGACCGGGTTGAAATCCATATCATATTCGATCACCTTGTTCAGACTCAGGTATGGGACCAGAAAGGTTTTTCTGTCCGTCATGCGGAAACGGCGGAAGTGGCCGTGCACCCAGCCGGGATTGTCATAAGGAATCTCGTGCCTGTATTCCACCTGGTCCGTTCTGGTATTCACGATCATGCAGTAGGGCGTCGGCGCGTTGACGGCCATGACGACCCGCTCGGCGTCGATCGGCTGAATGGTGTGGTATTCTTCACCCTCCAGGCAATTCCTGCGCCAGACCAGGCGTTTGTCCGGCGTGACCTCGCCGGCCCAGCTCATGCGGGTAAAAAGGATATTCCCGTTCTTTTTCATCCAAATATCGTCCAGCTCCCAGCCTGTGCCGGTGTCATAAGTCCAGATCACGTTCCCGCCGCTGACCAGAAAAATCCGGTTGCAGCCTTCGCCGATGTAGAGCATGGAATAGCGCTGAAAGCCTTCGGTGCAGACCGCTTCCGCGCTCACCCGCCAGGAGGGCGGGTCAATTTCCGCTTCCTCCGGACCGCGTTTGGGAACGGAAGCGGCGGTAAATTTGTGCAGCACGCTTTGAAGCGAATCAACCGGTTCGGGCATATTCTTCCGCTCCTTCAGGGTTTTGATCGGGATTGCTGATGAAAACCACAACGGGAATGAATAAGTATATTATACCAGATAAAGGCGGATATGGCAATGCTCCAACCGCACGGGAATCAAGCGCTTCTTTATTCTTCTTCCGCCTCTTCCTCCGGGTCAAACAGCAGTTCACCGTCAGGGTCGCGGCGGCGCAGCAGGCTTTCCATCAGTCCCCTGCGGCCGCGGTCGGCGGGCGCTTCTTTTCTTTTTTCCATGGATTTCTTCTCCCTTCTTCGTTCTTTCGGGTATATTTTGCGGGCGGCCGGGCCAATTTATACCGTAGAAACACGACAAGGAGGGAAGAACCTTTGAAAAAGTTTTTCGTGGTGCTGGTTTGCGTTGGCCTGGCGGTGAGCTTGATTACCCTCGTTTCCGTCATGGGGGAAACGACCGCTCTGCGCGAGGAGGCCCGCAAGGGAAAACAAAAATATGACGCGCTGAAAACCATGTACGACCGGGAAAAAGCGGATTGGCTGGCATCTGCTGACGAATTGAACGCCGACAACGCCGCGCTTGCGCTGGAAAAGCAGGCGCTCGCCGCCGCCCTCAAGGAAGCGCGGCAGGAGGCAGACGCGGCCCGGAACGAAGGCGAAGCGCTTACCGCGGAGAAAAACGAGATCTCCGGCAGGGTTTCGGATATTCTGGCTTTGCTGACTTCGGGGCCGGAAGCTGCCCCGGCGGAAACACCCAAAGAAACCCCGCGGCCCAAACGCCCCGTGCTTCCTTCTCACCACGCCGATGCCCTGCCGCAATAAGCAGCGTCCGCCCGCACCAGCGGGCGTTTTTTTCTGTCATTTTTTCTTGCGCAATAGGCGTTAGATATGCTATAATAAAAAAACAGCCCGATAAAGCGGCTGTTCGCCATTTTTTTCAACGTTTTTCGGGAGGCTGGATTTATATGTTCCATTATAAAACCCGGGGCACCTGCTCCACGCAAATCGACCTGGAAATTGAAAACGGCGTGATCACCGCCTGCGCGTTCCAGAATGGCTGCCGTGGCAACACCCAGGGCCTGGCCAAGATGGTGCTGGGCCGCAAAGCGGATGAAGTGAAGGAACTCCTGCGCGGCATCCAATGCCGGGGCAACACGTCCTGCCCGGATCAGCTGTCCAAAGCCATTGAGGCGTATGAAGCGCAAATGTAAGAAAGGAAGGCCGCTTGCATGACGACGTCCAAGAAAGAACAAGTGAAAAAGCTGTGGGTGCGCATTATCTGCATCGGTTTGGTAATCATCCTGGTGGGGTCCACCCTGCTGGCCGCGCTCGGCATTTTCTGATGCTTCCGCGAAACGTAAACAGCCTCCCGGTACGGCTTTGCCCGTCCGGGAGGCTGTTGCTGTATTGTCAGAACAGCTGCACGATGATTTCGGCGCAGCGCTCCAGGCCCAGCGCGCCGCTGTCCAGGGCGACGTGGTAGTTTTCCATCGCGCCCCACTTGCGGTCGCTGTACAGCTGATAATATGCCTTGCGCTTTTTATCCTTGTCCTTCAGGCGCTGGATGGGGTCTTCGGCCGTTTCGCCGTACTGGTGCACGATGCGCTCCGCCCGTTTTTCCATGGAGGCGTGGATGAACACCTTGAGCACGTTGGCGTAATCTTCCAGGATGCTGTCGGCGCAGCGGCCGATGATCACGCAGGGGCCCTTGTCGGCCAGCTCGCGGATCACCTTGGTCTGGGCGGCGTGCAGATCGTCCTGCAGGGAATGGCCGTAGTAATCCCGGCCCGCCAGCACGGAGAGCCAGCCGCCCTGCACGTCCTCCACGTTGGATTCCACATAGGATTTGAGCATCCCCGTCTCCTCGGTGATTTTTTCGATGATTTCCTGATCGTAGCAGGGAATGCCCAGCTTTTCCGCCGCCATGCGGCCGATGCTGCGGCCGCCGCTGCCAAATTCGCGGCTGATGGTGATGATTCTGTTGCTCATAACTGCTTCCCCTTTCATCCGAAACGCATCCGCGGACAGGCTTCATGTTCCGGGACGCGACTATTTTCCTGTCTATTTCCATATTCAGTATAACCAGATCGGACAGTTTTGTCAAGAACGGAAAAGCGCGGTTCTTGCGGATGGGCGCTTCTCATATCCTGTCCACGGGAGGCGATGCGGATGCCGGAAGCGGCGGCGTTTGGCGTGCTGGCTGGAGCGATGATGGTGTTCCCCGGCGCGGCGGCGGAGGCGGCGATGGAGGCGCTGACCCTGTGGGCACGGGCGGTGGCCCCGGTATTGGGGCCGTTCATGGTGTGTATGCTGATGGTTTCCAGCCATTTGAATGGCAGTATAGCGCTGAGGACGGCCATGGGCTGGCTGTGCGGTTCCCCCGGCGGGGCCAGGCTGATGCGGGAAGCGGGACTGCGGGGGAGAGGCGCAATGCGCGCCGCCGCTATGACGGGCACCATGAGCCCCATGTTTTTTGTCGGTACCGTAGGCGGTTGGCTGGGGGACAGGCGGCTGGGCTGGATGATCCTGGCTTGCCACATCCTGGGGGCGATTGCCATCGGCTTGTGTATCCGGCGCCCAGAAAAGACGGATGCGCCGCCCGCTGCTCCCTTGCCGCTGGGCACGGCGCTGCGGGAAAGCGCCCTGGCTCTGCTCACGGTGGCGATGTGCATGATGCTGGGCAGCGTCGCGGCGCGGATGGCGATTTGCGCGTTTCCCGCCCTGCCGATGGAAGCGCGGGCCGGGCTGCAGTGCGCTCTGGAGGTGACGGCGGGAGTGAAAGCGATTTTCTCCCTGAACACACCCTGCGCCGCGCCGCTGATCTGCGCGGCCTGCTCCTTTGGCGGGCTGTCGCTGCTGCTGCAGAACGCCGCGTTCTGGCAGGAAAGCGGCGTTACCCTGGGGCAGCTTGCCCTGCTGCGGGGGCTGCATGCCATCCTGTCCGGGGCTTTGTGCGCCGCGGCGGTTTCATTCTTTTTTCCCCATTGACAGATATGGTATGCTATACGCGGGAGGAAAAAAGAGCATGCGCATCCTGATTGAAAAGGCGGCCAGGCGGCTGACGCTGTTTGATGAGGAAAACGAACCTGTCTTTGTATTTCCCATCGCCCTGGGTTCCCGGCCTGTCGGGCCCAAGGAGCGGGAAGGGGACGGCAGAACACCGGAGGGGCGGTACTTTGTATGCCTCAAAAAAATCGGCAAATATGGCCCGTCCCTGGGCGTCAGCTATCCCAATGAGCAGGACGCGCGGCGCGCGAAAGCCCCGGAGGAATTGATTGCCTGCATCCGGGAACGGGCCGGGCGGGGCGAGCGTCCCCCCTGGGGCAGCGCCCTGGGCGGAGAAATTTACATTCACGGCGGCGGCGCGGATACCGATTGGACAGCGGGCTGTATCGCGCTGAACGATCCCGACGCGCAAGCGCTTTACGACGCCGTTCCACTGGGAACAAAAATTGAAATTTTGCCATAACGCCTCGAAATCCGTCGAAGAAACGCTTGACATTCCCTGATGGTTAGTTTATACTGTTCATCGGTAAGAAAAGACTAACTATCCGCTTTCGCGGCTAACCTGATGGAAACGAAAGCGCGGACGGAGGCAGATATGACCCTGAAGGAACTCAAGCCGGGCCAAACGGCGCGGATCATCACGGTGGGCGGCGAAGGCGCGCTGCGCCAACATTTCCTGGATATGGGCGTCATCCCCGGCGCGGAAGCCACGCTGATCAAGCTGGCCCCCCTGGGCGACCCCATGGAGCTGCGCATTCACGGCTACGAGCTGACATTGCGCCTGGCTGACGCGGAAAAGATCACCGCCGAACCGGTCACGGCCAAACCTGCGGAAACCGACACGAAGGCCCGCAAAACCAGGATCGCCCACCCCGGCCTGGGTGAGGACGGCAAGTTCCATCCCAAGGGCAGCGGCGATCCCCTGCCGGAAGGCACGACCCTGACCTTCGCGTTGGTGGGCAACCAGAACAGCGGCAAAACCACCCTGTTTAACCAGCTGACCGGCGCGAACCAGCACGTAGGCAACTTTCCCGGCGTGACCGTGGACCGCAAGGACGGCATGATCCGGGGCCAAAGCAACACCCTGATCACCGACCTGCCGGGCATTTATTCCATGTCGCCCTATTCCAGCGAGGAGCTGGTGAGCCGGGACTTTGTGCTGAACGAAAAGCCAAAGGCCATCATCAACATCGTGGACGCCACCAACATCGAGCGCAACCTGTACCTGACCATGCAGCTGTTGGAAATGAACGTGCCCATGGTGGTGGCCCTGAACATGATGGACGAGATGCGGGGCAACGGCGGCACGGTGGACATCAACCGCATGGAAAACATGCTGGGCGTGCCGGTGGTGCCGATTTCGGCTTCCAAGAACCAGGGCGTGGACGAGCTGGTGAAGCACGCCGTGCACATCGCCAAGTATCAGGAGCGTCCGCTTCGCCAGGACTTTTGCGACAGCACGGACAACGGCGGCGCGGTGCACCGCTGCCTCCACGCGGTGAGCCACCTGATCGAGGATCACGCAAAAGCCGCCGGGCTGCCCCTGCGCTTCGCGGCCAGCAAGATCATCGAGGGCGACGAGCTGATCCTGAACCAGCTGAACCTGGATCAGAACGAAAAGGACGCCCTGGAGCACATCGTGTTCCAGATGGAGAAGGAGCGCAAGCTGGACCGCAGCGCCGCCATGGCGGACATGCGCTTTGCCTATATCCAAAAAGTATGCGACGCCTGCGTCATCAAACCCCGGGAAAGCAAGGAGCACATCCGCAGCCAGAAAATGGACCGGGTGCTCACCGGCAAATGGACGGCTATTCCTGTGTTCATCCTGATCATGGGCCTCATGTTTTATCTGTCCTTCTTCCTGGTGGGCCCCTTCTTCCAGGATCTTTTGCAGTCCGGGATTGACGCTTTAGCCGGACTGGCGGAGAAAGCTATGGCCGCCGGGAACGTGAACGCGGCCATTCAGGGCCTGGTGCTGAACGGCATTTTCGAGGGTGTGGGCAGCGTGCTCAGCTTCCTGCCCATCATCGTGACCATGTTCTTCTTCCTCTCCATGCTGGAGGACAGCGGCTACATCGCCCGCGTGGCCTTCTTTATGGACAGGACCCTGCGGCGCATCGGCCTGTCCGGCCGCAGCATCGTGCCCATGCTGATCGGCTTTGGCTGCACGGTGCCCGCCGTCATGTCCACCCGCACCCTGCCCAGCCAGCGCGACCGGAAAATGACCATCCTGCTGACCCCCTTCATGAGCTGTACCGCCAAGATGCCGATCTACGGCTTCTTCGTCAACGCCTTTTTCCCGAAGCAGGCCTGGTGGATCATCCTGCTTTTGTATCTTCTGGGCGTGGCTGTGGGTGTGCTGGTGGCGATGCTCTATAAGAAAACCCTGTTCAAGGGCGAGGCCGTGCCCTTCGTGATGGAACTGCCCAACTACCGCTTCCCCAGTCCCCGCAACGTGCTGCAGCTGCTGTGGGAAAAGGCCAGGGACTTTATCCAGCGCGCCTTCTCCGTTATCCTGATCGCCACCATCGTGGTCTGGTTCCTGCAGAGCTTTGACTTCCGCCTGAACCTGGTGGAGAAGCCCGACAGCATCCTGGCCGCCATTGCGGGCTTGATCGCGCCGATTCTCAAGCCCATCGGCCTGGGCGACTGGCGCATCGTCACCTCCCTCATCAGCGGCTTCATGGCCAAGGAGAGCGTGGTGTCGGTGATGCAGGTGCTCTTCGCCTCCGAAGCGGGCCTGCCCGCCATGATGACCAGCCTCACCGCCGTCACCATGCTGGTGTTCAGCCTGCTCTATACTCCCTGCGTCGCCGCCATCGCTTCCATCAAGCGCGAGCTCGGCGCCCGCTGGGGCTTGTACGTGGTGCTCTGGCAGTGCGGCATCGCCTGGGTCGCTGCCCTCATCGTCCGGCTCATCGGCATGGCGTTTGGGGCGATGTAGTTTAAACTGATAACAATTACGTTCTCAAGGGTGGAAAAACAATGCCGATGAGGAGGAAACGCTGGGGCTGTTCGCCCCAGACCCGAACCAGGGTTCGGTGCGGCTCCTGCCTCGTCATTTATGATGATACCCTTCGCTGCATTTGTCTTGGAACGCGAACAATATAAATCAAGAAAGCATAAACGAGCGGAGCCGCGCAGCAATGCGCGGCTCCGTTTGGGTTAAAAAGCTGTCTGGTTTATACGATACTTTCGATGATTTTTTGCATTTGCCCCAGCTTGCTTTCCATATCCTGCGCCATTTTGATGTGCGTGCGGGCGCGGCACAGGTTCTGGCCGGGGCGGGCATTGTGGAAATACACATCGCCGTTGAAATAATCCGCCAGGAAGCGCGAACCGCATTCCAGGGTCATCAGCATGGCGCCCATGGGAAGCGTTTCCTTTTCAAGCGGCGTCAGACGGGTCCCGCAGGCGGACAGAAAGCCCCGGGCATAGGCTTCAAACAATTGCAGCGACATGCCTACCTTGCTTAAATCCTGCTCGTCCTCCCGGGCGGTGGCCGCGCCGAAACGGATGGAATCGCCGAAATCGTTGGCGGCCAGGCCGGGCATCACGGTATCCAGGTCAATCACACAGAGCGGCGTGCGCGTGGCGGCGTCCAGCAGTACATTGTTCAGCTTGGTGTCGTTATGGGTCACGCGCAGGGGCAATTCTCCCTGTTTCAATAAGTTCATCAGGAAACCGGCATACTTCTCGAACGCCATGTATGCTTCGATTTCCGCTTTGGCTTCCTTCACGCGGCCTGCCCGGTCCATGCGGATGGCATCTTTTAGCTGCTCATAGCGCACAGGCGTGTCGTGGAAATGGGGAATGATTTCCTTCAGCGTGTGCGCGGGAAAGGAGGCCAATTGGTTCTGAAAGGTGCCGAAGGCCAGGCCACTCTGCTGTAAATCGCGCTCGTTCTCCGGGCGGTCCAGGCATAAGCTGTCGGTCACGAATTCATATACGCGCCAGAATTCTCCGTCAGGATCTACCATATAAGCCTGACCGTCCGTTGTCGGCACCAGCGTCAGCACGCGCCGGGGGTCGGGGGTCTGCTGCCAGAGATAGGAGGTGACGAGCTGGATGTTGCGCATGAGGTTCGGAACGTCGGGAAACACTTGACGATTTACCTTTTGCAGAATGTAGGCGTGCGGCGCGTCGGTTTCCAGCAGGTAGGTTTCATTGATGTGGCCGTTGCCATACCGCTCGCAGCGGATAGGCGCGCCTTGCAGCTGAAAGTGGGAAATGATATGCTCCATGGTACATCCTCCCGTTGAATGCCAGGGAAAGGCTTTTTTTCCTTCGTGGCATGAATTTTATTCCGTCTGCCGTTATTATAACGGATTCCGACCGGTTTGTCATCTGTTTTTGCCGGACTTGCCAGAGGAAAAGAATTTGTTACAGAAAAGTTACATATTTGATACGTTTAAGTAAAAAATTCTATTGACAACCACATTTCGACATTTTATAATGGTTTGTGGAGTATTTGGAAAGGGGTACGGGGAATGCGAAAAGCATCTCAGCGGCTGTTCATCCTTCTGTGCGCGTTCATGCTTGCCTGTGCCGGGCCGATGCAAAGCATCGCCGCCGCGGAAACGACTTATAAACTGCCTTGGGATTTTTCAGGCGGGATGCCGCTCAAAGAAGAATATTTTTATGGCAACACCACATACGCTGACCCGACCATCGCCGTGAAGGTGCAGTACGGCGTGTTTGACCGCGGGGCGGAAACGGGCTGTGAATACTGGGTGGCTTCGATCAAGATCGCCCATCCTTCCCAGCTGCGTACCACGGCGGCCAACGGTTTCCATTCCGAAATGACGATGAAGGGCACCGCCATGGCCCGGCGCGTCAATGCGGTGCTGGCCATTAACGGCGATTATTTTTATTTCACCCATCACGGCTATATCCTGCGGCAGGGTCAACTGTTCCTGGATGATCTGCGGGGTGACCGCGATGTGCTGCTGATTGACGAGGACGGGGATTTCCATATCGTGCGCAATCCCTTTACCGGCCAGGTGGGCCAGACCATCAACGGTAAAAAGGTGGTTCAGGCGTTCTTCTTCGGTCCAGTGCTGGTGGAGAACGGCAAGATGGTGCGGGATATGGATCTGCGCTACGACATGCGCGCCGAGGAGCGCCGACAGAGAATGTGCATCGCCCAGGTGGGGCCCCTCGAATACAAGTGCATTTGCTGCGGTCCGCCCGCCCGCGGCAACTCCGGCATGAACCTGACGGAATTTGCCCGCCTGGTGTACAGCCTGGGTGTGGAAACGGCTTATAACCTGGACGGCGGCGATTCCACCATGCTGATTTTCAACGGCCAGAAGGTCAACGATCCCAAGAGCCCGGACACCCGGGATATTGCCGACATTATCTACTTCGCGTCGGCGTTTGGAGCGAAATAAATGAACATTGCATATTGGCTGTTTCTGCTTTTATCGCTGGCCCTTTGCACGGCCTGGCTGGCGGTTCGGGCAAACAAACGGGGGATGAAACTCGCCCCCGTTTTCACTGGCGTTTTATTGGGCGCTGTGCTGGCGTTCGTGGTGGCGAAAGCGCTGTATACGGTGCTTTTGTCCAGCAAGGTGTGGCCGCGGTACGGCTGGGCTTCTCTGATACGGCTGGAGGCGTCGGAGTTTTCCTTCATCGGCGGCTGTCTTGGCATGGTGCTGGGTATGGTGATCAGCGCGAGGCTGCATAAAATTCAGCCCGCCAGCCTGCTCAGCCTGTTTGCCCCGGTTGGCGCGTTCATGACCGCGGGCGCGCGCGTCGCCGAGGTCTTTCTAGACATGCAGGGCGCAGGAAAGTTAGTTGAAATTGCTTTTTTTGAAAGGATACCATTCGCTGTTCAAAGTGATTGGAATCAGCTTTGGTTCTGGGCAGTGTTCTTCCTGGAAGCGTTGTTTGCGTTAATTGCAGCCGTGATCTTCTCCGTTTGGAAAAAGGGGGACGACATTGTCAGCCTGCGCTTTGAGCGGGTTGTCTACTATCTGTGTGTTCCGCAGATTTTCTGTGAAAGTCTACGGTCACAGGGTATGCGCTGGGGCTTTGTGCGCATCGAGCAGGTGCTATGCGGCGTGATCATTGAGGGACTGCTGATTTACGGCTGCCTGCAATATACGGGGGCTAAGGGCTTCTGGAAGCGCTTCTGGCCGTGCTTCGCGGCGCTGGGCTGCGTGGTTGTGATCGTGGGCGTGGAGTTCGGCCTGGACAAGGTGCCGTCGGTTCCGGACGCCATCTGGTACTGCGTGATGATCGCCGCTCTTGTCGGCTTCGCTGCCCTGGAACGCTTTGTTACCGGCAGACGGCTGCGGCAGGTAAAACAAGCCTGACAAAATGATGATCAATCCGGTTTTCCGAATCAAACGGAAAGCCGGTTTTTTTCTGTGAAACACTTTCTTTACAGGCGGGGGAAACTTTGGTAAAATACACTGGGAAAGGAAGCAGGGGGAGGATACGCCATGATCATCGAGGAAAAGCGCCGGGAAAGAATGAACATTGCGCGGACGCGGATGCAGGGCTGCCTGCAATCGCTGATTCTGCCGGAAGGGCTGCTGGCAGGGCTGGATACGATTCGCGACTGCATGAAGGAGGACACCCTCCGGGCGTTCCTGGGCCATGCGCTGCTGCATGAAATCATGCCCTGCCTGGGGGAGCACCGGGACATTCTGGATCCTGTCGCCATGGCGGTATGCAAGGAAATGGAAGAACCCTCCATCGTCCAGCCGCTCGCCCTACTGCTGCCCAACGCCGTGCGCGCCTGGGCCGATCAGACGCTGCCCATCCTGAAGGATTACGAGGACCGGGACGGTCATCTGCCCCCCTGCCTGTGCATGAGCCTGGCTTGCCTGATCATGCTGTTTGCGGGCGTGCGGCAGGAAGACGACGGACGCTATGCCATCCTGAAAAACGGGGAGAAATGCTTCGTCAGTGAGGATGAAGATGTTCTGTCCTCCTTCTCCCGCCTCTCCTGCGATATGCCGCCCGAATCCCTGGCCTACGCCGCCCTCAGCGACCGGGCGATCTGGGACGAGGACCTGCGGCAGATTCCCGGCCTGGAGGATCTTGTTACCGAACAGCTGCGGGATTTGCAGTTGCTGGGCTTGTTGGACGCGCTGGCCAAAGCCTGGAAACCTCACGAATGATGTTGGATTTTACTATTAACAGTCGTGTGCTCAAGGATGATTTTCAAAGCTGACAAAAGGGAACGCTGGGGGCTGCGCGCCCCCAGACCTGCGCCAGGGTCCTGAGGACCCTGGACCCGCAACCGGCGATATAACATTGTTGGGAATATCAACAACCTCCGCCTGCCGCGTTGGGGCTACGATAAGTTCGAAGGCTTCTGGCCCAAGAAAGCCCGGGAGCATCCGCAGGGGAAAGTAAATTTTCCCCTGCGGATGATTCCCTGGCTTTCCCCGGATGCAAAGCATCCGGGTTGGCGGCTTCGTCGCCGGGCCAGAAGCACCACGGCGCCAAGCCAGACTTCCGCGTTCCTCCACGCATCAACGGGAACCAAGCTGTTTTACCCAATCAAGCCTTATCCGTTATTGCGGGTCCAGGGGGATCATCCCCCTGGTGCAGGTGCACGAGGGCCGCACAGGCCCTCGCTCCGTCGTTGCCCTTTGTAACATCACCGCTAAAGAATTTATAAAAAAGATGACTATAAAAGGAAGAGAAGCAATGCACGTCGTCTTATACGCGCCGGAGATTCCCCAGAACACCGGCAACATCGCCCGCACGTGTGCCGCCACCCGCACCGGGCTGATCCTGATCGAGCCGCTGGGGTTCCAGCTGGCGGACAAATACATGAAGCGGGCGGGCCTGGATTATTTTTCTATGGTGGATATTCAGGTGATGCCCAGCTTTGAAGCGCTGATGGAAAAGTATCCGAATGCCCAGTATCACTTCGCGTCCACGAAAGCGCCGCGGTCATACACCGAAGCGCAGTACGGAGCCGATGATTTCCTGGTGTTCGGCTGTGAAACCAAGGGTCTGCCGGAATCGCTGCTGCAAAGGGTATACGACCGCTGCGTCCGCATCCCCATGCGGCCTGACGCCCGGTCGCTGAATCTGGCCAATTCCGTGGCGATTATCGTATACGAAGCGCTGCGGCAGCAGGGGTTTCCCAATCTGTCGGCGGAGGGTCAATTGACCGGACGGCAGGACGAGGCCGCGCCGTGGATGGACTACGTTTAAATGAGGCAGGAGGTGTCGCCATGTCGCAGTCAGGCCGTCAACAAATGGAACAGCGTATGAAAATGGCGCGGGAGGAGAGGCGCGAGCGGTTCAGCCTGATCTATAAAATGCTGGATTTTTTGGGCGTGGTGCTGGGCGTGATTTGTATTTTTATCCTGCTGGCCCTGCTGTTCAGCCTGATTTCCTGGCTGTCCCAGGATTTTTCCAGCACCTTTTCCCTCATCCGTACCCGGCTGCAATAGCGCATGTTTTGCAGTCCGCTTCGCCATACTATAAAAGGAGGCCGCGGCGATGAAGGTGTCCTGGAATTCGCTGCACGCGGAAATCGAAGCGTGTGATAAGTGCGATTTATGCCGCCGCATTCACCATAAGGTGCCGGGGCAGGGCGACGGGAACGCCGACCTCATGTTCATCGGCGAAGGGCCCGGCGCGGACGAGGATATGCAGGGCCTGGCGTTCGTCGGCGCGGCGGGGCAGCTGCTGACCAGGATGATTACCGCCATCGGCATGACGCGGGAGCAGGTGTATATCTGCAACGTGGTCAAGTGCCGCCCGCCCCAGAACCGCGTGCCCACCCCGGAGGAAGCCGCTGCCTGCCTGCCATATCTCAGAGCTCAGTTTGCGCTGGTGCGGCCCAGGGTGGTGGTGCTGCTGGGGGCCACCGCTGCCCGCGCCGTGCTGGGAGACCAGGCGCGCATCACCCGCGACCGGGGAAAGTGGATGGAACGGAAAGGTGTCTGGTTCATGCCTACCTATCATCCTGCCGCCCTGCTGCGGGACGAAAGCAAAAAGCGCGACGCCTGGCACGATCTTCAGGCTGTGAAGGCAAAGCTGGCGGAAGTCAGCTCTGAGGGGGAAGCGTAAAGGACGCTTTTCATCAGTTTGGAGTTTGGAGAGTGGAGTGTGGAGTTCTATATAGCGAATCATCGTCGCGCGTTCATGCTGCGGGCAAAAGGTGGAACGCAGAAAAAACTCAACCCTCCACACTTTATTCAATGTCATGATAACGAAAAGTGGTGAAAGCCATGCCCACGGTACAATCGGTGTATCAGGCAATGCAGGCTTTTTTCAAGCCCCTCTGGCCGGGGGAGGATAAGCCTCTGGTGCTGGGCGAAGGCAAAGACAGCAACCCGGTGCTCATGCTCATCGGCGAAGCGCCGGGAGAGACGGAGGTCATCAAGCGCCGCCCCTTCGTGGGCAAGGCGGGCAAAAATCTGGATGAATTTCTGACCCTGGCCCGGCTGGATCGGGAGGAAATCTTTGTGTCCAACACGGTTAAAATCCGCCCCACGGAAATCGGCCCCACCGGCCGCACCCGCAACCGCGCGCCAAACAAAGAGGAGCTGTCACTGTTTATCCCCTGGCTGATGAAGGAAATCAGGGCCGTGAACCCGCGGTATCTGGTCACGCTGGGCAATATCCCGCTAAAAGCGCTCACGGAAAACAAAAACACCGTGGGCGACTGCCACGGACAATGGCTGCAAAGCAAGGTGGACGTTCCGCTGTTTTCGCTGTATCATCCCGCGTCCATCATCTATCGCCGCGCATTGGCGCCGGTGTATGAGGAGGATGTGCTCACCCTGGCCGAAGCGCTGCAAGACGCGAAAGGAGGATGACCGATGGCTGCTGTACATTTGATCTGCGGAAAAATCTGCGCTGGGAAATCCACCTTCGCCCGGACGCTGGCCCGGGAGAAAAACGCGGTGATCCTGTCCTGCGACGAAATCATGACGCTGTTCCCCCAGCCAGAAGGCGACGAGGCTTACGCCGCCGTGTCCGCCGGGGTGAAGGCTTTTTTATTGCGGAAAGCGGCGGAAACCGTCGCCTGCGGGGCGAATGTGATTCTCGACTGGGGCTTCTGGCGGAAAGCGGACCGGGCGGAAACCAGCGCGTATTTTGCGGATAAAGCGATTTCTTTTCAATGGTATTATCTGGATATTCAGGACGCCCGGTGGTGGGAAAATATCGCCCTGCGAAACGCCGCCCCCGGCCCATCCGACTATTTTGTGGATGAGGGCCTGCTGCAAAAATGCGTGCGGTGCTTTGAGGCGCCTGACGCGGAAGAAGCCAGGGACTGGCATGTCATCCGGTGATCGATGGAACGGGAATCATGAAATAACACTTGAATCTCCGCGCTGTTTATGATACCCTGGTGCTGAACCAGAAGGCTCGGAGGAAGGATGCGGGGGAACGGGACATGCGAATTCGTTCAGCTATTTGTGGCGCGCTGCTGCTTGCGCTGCTGTGCGCGCCGTTTGGAGCGGTGGCGGATACCTTGACGCTGCCCGGAGATTTGAAGGTCATCAACAGTCTGGCTTACGCGGGACTCAAAAAAGATAAGGTCATTTTCCCGGAGGGCATTGAGTTCATCGCTGACGATGCTTTTGAAGGCGCGGAGTTTGTCGGCGTGGGGAAGACGGGAAGCTACGCGTACCACTGGTGCGTGAACCATGGGTTTGGGTGGACCTCCGTGGAAGAAACAGCGGAGGCGGCCGACGCGCCGGATGGGAAAAAGCTGGACAGGGAAGCAAACTATTCCGGCCGCACGACCTGGCAGCGCTATGTTCAGAAGCATTACCTGAAAGCCACGGTGAGAAACAATCAAGGAAATGCTGAGGCGTATTTTGAATCGGATAAGGTCAAATACAATATCCGTATGACGCTCTATGTGGACGAGGTGTACAACAAGGCCAATTTCCAGACGAAGCTCAACTCCATCGAAATCATGCTCAAGGGCTGGAACGGGCCTGACGAGGAGGACGACTACTTCGAGAGCTTTGAAAAGGATACCCAGGGATATACCTCTGTTTTCCGGGCGGACTGGGTGAAGGGAAAAGCCTATAACGTGCCGGAGCTGATGTACGACGAGCAGGGGAATGTGGCGAGGTATTACGACGAGAAGGCGAAGGAGTGGAAGGATCACTACAACCATCTTGACCTGCGGCCGGATGCCTGGGATGGTGCGCTCATCAGCGTGGACACCGGCAATAACACCGTGTCCATTTATCATCCCGGCGATTTGGACAGGGACTATCGCGTTTATCATTTGTCCGCTGCGGATGCCCACTGCGCTGTGACACGGAACGACAAGAACCTGATTATCGATCCTGCCACCGGCCGGCCCTATAAAAAGCTGCGCGTGAAGATCACCGCTTCCTTCAACAACGGCGTGCGCATCGCGCTGCAGGAAAGCGTGATTGACAACGTGTTTGTGAATGTGACCGACCTGGATTGATACGAAAGGAAAACATCATGACGGAAATGACCACCAGCGTGCAGATCATTCTGCCTCAGCACTGCAACGGCTACAAAAAGCCCCGACTGTTCGGCGGCCAGATCATGGCCTGGATCGACATTGTAGGCGCTGTCGCCGCCCGGCGGTATGCCCGCTGTGCCGTCACCACCGTGTGCGTGGACAACCTGACCTTCATTTCGCCCGCCTACCTGAACGATACCGTGGTACAGGAAGCCTGCGTAGTATGGACGGGCCGCACGTCCATGGAGGTGCGGGTGGACAGTTTTGTGGAGCAGCTGGATGGGACCCGCGCCATGGTGAACCGGGCTTACGCCGTGTTCGTCGCCATCGGCGAGGACGAGCGGCCTGTGCCCGTGCCGCCCTTCGTGCCTGAAACCGAGGCGGAAAAAACCGAGTATGCCGCCGCCCAGGAACGCAGGAAAAAACGGGTAGGAAAATAATAAGCGCCAAATTGAATGAAAACGGACACGCGGGGGAGAGGCAAGCGCTCCCGCAGCGTGTCCGTTTTTTCATGCGGCGCGTTAGGCCGGCCTGAACGCGCGTCTGAGCAAGCCTGTAGGCCCTGACGCGCTCCTAAAAACGCCGGTCCCCTGATCCGGGATCGACAGCGTAGGCGCCTCTTCAATCAAACCGTGTATCCCACTGCGCCGCCCGGGATGCCTCAAAGCACAGGCGCACCTGTTCGGCGGTGCATTTTTCATTGGCCATGGGCTCCGGCAGCGCGTCTTCCGCAAACCACCCGGAGGCGACGGTTTCCGTATTGGGAACGAACGCCCCGCCCAGGGGTTCGCACAGGAACATGAGCTTGATGATTTTATAAGCGTTGGGCGGGAAATTGTGGATGTCTTGGTCTTCCGCGCTCACCAGCCGCAGGACCCGCACGTCCATGCCCGCTTCCTCCCTGGCCTCCTTGACCGTGTTGGCGGCGGGGGTCTGGTCAATGTCGCACCAGCCGCCGGGCATGGCCCACTTGCCGTTTTTCTCCTGCACCAGCAGGATTTTTCCGCCCCGGATGATCGCGGCCCGGGTGTCGATTTTCGGCGTCTGATAGCCTGTTTCATTACAGAACAGGTCTTTCACCGTATCAAGATTCAGCCCCGTCTTTGCCGTCATGATTTCGGCGGAAATGTCCCGGATGCGCTGGAAGCGTTCGATGTCGTAGGGGTCCTTGCACCAGTACAGCGCCGACTGCGCCAGGGCCTGGAGCTCTCTTGCCCATTTGAGCCACTGTTCCTGTTCACTCATTCTCTTTGTATCTTTCTAAAAAGCTGTGTTCTTCTCCGTCGTGGAGATAGGCGGGGAAGGTGTCCAGCCATATGTGGTGCAGGCTGGCAAAGATGTTTTCTTCGATCTGGGGGTTGGTCTTTTTCAACTGCTGGATCAGCTGCTTGATTTCCTTGCGCTTTCCGGTGTGCTCGTCCTGTGCTTCCCGCTCGGTCAGGCGGCAGGCGCACTGAATAAAGCTGAGCCCGTTGTAGCGCACCCAGGCCAGAATGTCCTTTTCATTCACGCAGTACAGCGGACGGATCAGCGTCATGCCGGGGTAATTGGTGCTTTGCAGCCGGGGCAGCATGGCCTGCAATTGCCCGCCGTAAAACATGGCCATCACGGTGGTTTCGATCACGTCGCTGAAATGGTGGCCCAGGGCGATTTTGTTGCAGCCCAGCTTCTGCGCCTGGCTGTACAGGTGCCCCCGCCGCATCCGGGCGCAGAGATAGCAGGGGGAGTGGGCGGCGCTGTCAGCCGCGTCGAAAATGTCCGTTTCAAAGATCGTCAGCGGCAATTCCAGCAGCGCGGCGTTTTCCTCGATCTTCTGCCGGCTCTCCGGCTTGTAGCCGGGGTCCATTGCCAGAAACACCAGCTCAAAGGGCACATCGCTGAACCGCTGCAGCATCCGCATCAGCACCGCGCAGAGAAAGGAATCCTTGCCGCCCGACACGCAGACCGCGATTCTGTCCCCCGGCGCGATCAGCGCATAGCGCTTCACCGCCGCGATGAAGGGATTCCAGATTTCCTTGCGGTATTTCTTGCTGACGCTGCGCTCGATGAGCTGGCATTTGGTCAGCTCCCGTTTCATGCGTTGCGCTCGTGCTCGTCGATGAGCTTCTGCATCTCCCGGATGATTTCATCCACCGGATACCCGCTGCGCTTGCTGGCGTCCGCCAGGTTGGCGCGTTTGATGAGCATTTTTACGAGGGGGCTGTTGATGATTTCCAGGCGCTTGTCCAGCTTCGCCGCCGCTTCGGGCAGCCAGGGGTAGGCGGCCAGAATGTCAGCCAGCTTGGTGTTTTCATTAAATTCCATGATTCGTTTCTCCTTTGGGCTCGTCGTAACCGTCCAGGAAGGAAACTTCCTTCCCCTTGTATTTCCAGCCCACCATGGTGTCCAACTGCACGTTATGGATGCTGCCGAAGATGTTCCATTCCAGGGTGGGGTTTTCTTCATGCAGCGCTTTGATCAGGCGCTTGACCTCCAGCCGCTTGCTGACGTGCTCCTCCCGGTTGACCTGTTCGGTCAGGCGGCAGGCGCATTGAATGAAATGCAGATCGTTCCTGTCCCGCCAGGCGCAGATGTCGTCCTCCCGGACGGTGTACAGCGGGCGAATCAGCTCCATCCCCGGAAAATTTTTCGCTTTCAGCTTGGGCGGCATCCCCTGCAATTGGCCCCCGTACATCATGCCCAGCAGCGTGGTTTCGATCACGTCGTCAAAGTGGTGGCCCAGGGCGATTTTGTTGCAGTCCAGGGCTTGGGCTTTTCCGTACAGGCACCCCCGCCGCATCCGGGCGCAGAGAAAGCAGGGGTTCTTTTCCTGGGTGTCGATCACTTCAAAAATGTCGCTCTCAAACAGCGTATAGGGAATCCCCAGCAATTGGGCGTTGCTTTCCACCTTCGCGCGGTTTTCCGGGTTGTAGCCGGGGTCCATGATCAGGTATTCCGCCTCGAAGGGAAACTCCGTGTGCCGGTGCAGCAATTGGATCAGCTTTGCCAGCAGCATGGAGTCCTTGCCGCCGGAAATGCACACGGCGATTCTGTCCCCCGGCTGAATGAGCCTGTATCGCTTCACCGACCGGCAGAAGGGCTGCCACAGCGTTTCCCGGAACTCCGTCAGGATGCCGCGCTCCAGCTGTTCCAAATAAGTAAATGTTCGGGGCATGATAGGTTTTCACCCACCTATGAAATAATTCGTTTTTTATACTGACTGCCATCAAGGAATACTGTCATTTTTTCCTTGATGGATTTCTTGGAAGGGGGTTTGGGGGAAACCATTCTTTGGCCTTCAAAGAATGGTTTCCCCCAATTCTTTGTTATTTTCTCGCTTCCAGAATGGACTTGATAAACTCCCGGCTGCGCTCCTGCTGGGGGTGCTCGAAGAATTCGTGGCTGGGGCCGGACTCCACCACATTGCCGTCCGCCATGAACAGCACCTTGTTGCTCACGTGGCGGGCGAAGTCCATTTCGTGGGTGACCACCAGCATGGTCATGCCTTCCTCGGCCAACTGCCGCATCACCGCCAGCACTTCGCCGATCAGCTCCGGGTCCAGAGCGGAGGTGGGCTCGTCGAAATAGATGATCTCGGGATTGGACACCAGCCCCCGGGCGATGGCCACACGCTGCTGCTGGCCGCCGGAAAGCTGGGCGGGATAGTTTTTCAGCTTGTCCGCCATGCCGACGCGCTTTAATGCCTCCACGGCGATTTCGTTGGCCTGGTCTTTTTTCATTTTCCCCGCCACGGTCAGGCCCAGGGTCACGTTCTGCAACACCGTTTTATTCAGAAACAGGTTATAATTTTGAAACACGAAGGCCGTCTTTTTCCGGATGCGGGCCACGTCGGCGCGGGACGCGGCATGCAGGTCGAACCGCTCCCCGTCGAATACCAATTCGCCCTGGTCGGCGCGCTCCAGAAAATTCAGGCAACGCAGGAAGGTGGTTTTGCCCGACCCGCTGGGGCCTAAGATCGCCACCACGTCGCCCTTGTTGACGTTCAAATCAATGCCCTTCAATACTTCCAGGCTTTCAAACCGCTTATGCACGTTTTTGATTTCCAGCATCATGACCGGTTCCCTCCATATGTCGCCAGCCGCTTTTCGCCAAAGCGCTGCACCCAAGACAGGACAGTGCAGAACAGCAGGTAAATCACCGCCACTTCGCCGTACAGCGCCAGGGATTCATACACGCGCCCGTTGATGACCTGGGCCTGCCGGAACATTTCCATCACTGTGATGGTGGCCGCCATGGAGGTTTCCTTCAGCATGGCGATCATGGAATTGCCAAGGGCCGGGAAGGCCGTGCGGAACGCCTGGGGCAGCACCACGTGCATCATGATCTGCACATAGTTCATGCCCACGCAGTAGCCCGCCTCCATCTGTCCCCGGCTGACGCTTTCCAGCGCACCGCGCATGGTTTCAGCCATGTAGGCCGCTTCGTTGAGGCCTAGCACCAGCACCGCCGCCGGGAAGGCGTCGATCACCACGCCCACGCTGGGCAGCCCGTAAAACACCAGATACAGCTGTACCAGCAGCGGCGTGCCCCGGATGATCCAGATATAAAACCGGCAGACCTGCCGCAGCACCTTCACGTTGGCATACTGAATCAGGGCGACAATGACAGCGACCACCAGCGCTAATAAAAAAGAAAGGATGGTCAGAGGGATCGTCACTTCCACCCCGTAGCGCAAAAGCTTTGGGAAGGAGTCCACCAGGATGTTCCATAAGCGTTCGTTCATGCTTCCACTCCATTTTCGCAGGATCAAATAAAAGTTTATCATATCCAGCCTTGCGAAGCAAGCGGGAAAACGGAAGGGAGGCGGGTTTATTTTTGTGCCTGACAGATGTCAATGAAAAGGCGCTTTAACGTTATAACACAAGTTTGAAAAACGTAACCAAAAGCCTTCCCCTCGCAGGGGAAGGTGTCAGGCGCGGAACCAAGAAAGGAAGCGCTATCAAGTAAGTTCGCGCCTGACGGATGAGGTGTTCCTTCCTGTCGCATGTCCACATAGTTTCAGATGGATTCACCTCATCCGAGCCGCGCGAAATCGCTCGATTTCTCTTTCAATCTTGGCTCCGCGCGGCCCACCTTCCCCTGCGAGGGGAAGGCTTTTGGCTGCATTGTCCAATTGTGTTATAGCGTTGAAGTGTCCTATTCATCGGGGCTTGCGCGGTTATTCCCCCGACTGCCAGAACAGCGACAGCGCGTCGGAGGCGTTTTCCTGGGGGATTTGATTGCCAAAGAGCAGGCCGGAAATATCCTCCCACAGGCGGGAGGAAGCGGAGGGCGACTTGGCCTGGGCGATCTGCACAGCCTGCTTGCCTTCCAGCAGGATGCCGTTTTGCAGCAGCTCCGCGTTGATGGGGATGATGCGGTAGGTGTACACCACGCCCACCTGGGCTTTCTTGTCGGTGTAATACAGCGTCTCCCCGGCCTTGCCGTTCAGCTCGTCCAGGATGAAGCATTCGCCCACCGCGTCCCGCTGGATGCGGTAGAGCCCTGCGTCCGAGGCAGTGATCACCAGCACCGGGTTGCCCTGGCCGTTGTGGGTCACGTAAAAGGCCGAGGGCGAGCGCGGAGCGCTCCACACGTTGGAGGACTTCGTGGGCCGGTTGGAGGCCAGGAATACCTCCGATACGCTGTACTGCTTGGGCGTCATCTTGGTGGCCAGCATAGGTTCGCCCGCCCACTCGATGGATTTAACGTCGATATTCAGCCACACCATCCCGTCCGCCTTGAGAAAGGCGGGCTTTTCCTTTCCGGTGTAATAGCTCTTGAAAAACCGGGTCGCCATGGCGGCGGTGAAGTCGCCGCCGGACACCCAGCTTTGCAGCTTGTGCCGGGTGTCCGGCTGATCGAAGCCCATCCAGAAGGCGGTGGATATGTCGCTGTTGTAGGCGGCCATCCAGATGTCCCGGTTGCCGCCGCCCACCATGTTCACCGTGCCGGTTTTGCCCGCCACCGGCGTGCCCGCGCCGCTGAGCTTGGCCCCGGTGCCGGAGGCGGTGACGGTCTGCAAAAGGCTGGTCATCAGGTAAGCCGTCTGTTCGGACAGCACCTTCCGGCCCTGTGTTTGATGCTGATACAGAATTTTTCCGTTCGCGTCCTCGATGCGCTCGATGAAATATGGCGCGTAGTAGGTGCCGCCGTTGGCAAAAGGCGCGTAGGCAGCGGCCAGCTGCATGGGGGAGACGCCATAGGTCATGGCCCCTAATGCCAAAGATAAATTCCAGTCCCGATCGTCCAGCTCGATGCCCGTTTTCTGCAAATAATCCCGCCCCGCCGCCACGCCGATTTTGTTGAGGAGTGACACCGCCGCCACGTTCAGGCTGTTTTTCAGCGCTGTGCGGATGGTCACGTTGCCGTAGTACAGGTTGCCGCTGTTGCGCGGGGAATAGTTGCCGAACTTCTGGGGCGTGTCGTTGAGGACGCTGGCGGTCATATAGCCATAGTTTTCAATGGCCGGGGCGTACACGGCCAGGGGTTTTAAGGAAGAACCGGGCTGGCGGCGCATTTGCGTGGCCCGGTTCAGCCCCCGCTGCACGGTGTATTCCCGCCCGCCTTCGATGGCCCGCACCGCGCCGGTGTGCACGTCAATGCTGGCCATGGCCGCCTGGGGCCGCACGCCGTCGGAGGCGTTGGCGGGGAAGTTGCCGTCCGGCTCAAAGTGCCCGTCGATGATGTCCTGCTGCTCCCGGTCAAAGGCGGTGTAGATGTGATACCCGCCGCCCAGCAGGTTTTCCGCCTGCATGGACAAAAGGCTTTCCGCCTCGTCCAGCACCGCGTCCACATACCAGCCGTACTGGGCCGTTTTTTGCTCCTGCTCGATGGGCGTGATTTCCTGAGCCATCGCTGCCTGATAAGCGTCCTCGGACAATAGATCGTTCTCCCGCATGGTGTGCAGGATATACTGCCGCCGCTGCCGATTGGCTTCGGGGTGCAGGTGCGGCGCGTAGGCGGAAGGCGCCTTGATGATTGCGGCCAGGGCCGCGCCCTGGACGGCGGAAAGCTGGGAGGCGTGCACGCCGAAATACGCCTGGGCCGCGGCCTCGATGCCGTAAGCGCCCCGGCCGAAATAAATGTAGTTCAGGTACATTTCCAGAATCTCCGCCTTGCTGGCCTGGGCCTCCAATTGCAGGGCCAGCCACATTTCCTCCAGCTTGCGGGCGACGGTCTTCCGGGCGCTCAGGTGGCTCAGCTTTACCAGCTGCTGGGTGATGGTGCTGGCCCCTTCGGCATAGTCCCCGGCGCGGAGGTTGGAGCGCAGCGCGCCGAAAATGCGGATGAGATCAATCCCGTTGTGCTGGTAAAACCGCAGATCCTCCGCCGCTAAAAAGGCGTTCTGCACTTCCTTCGGCACCTCGGACAGCGGGATGCTGACCCGGTTCTGGGCAGACTGGATTTTGGCGACGAAGTCCCCGTTCCGGTCATAGATCGCCCCGGTCTGGGGGATTTCTGTCAGTTTGCGTTTGTCCAGCGTTTGCCAGGAACCCACGTCAAACACGAAGTAAAACGCCGCCGCGCCGCCGAGGAGGAGCAGGGCCAGAAAAAGCAGCGCGCCGCGCCGAAGCCCCCGACGCTTGACCCCGTCCAGCTTTTTCAGGTCCCGCAGGCTTTCCCGGTTTATCTTCTTTTCCATCCGCCCGACGCTCTTTCCCCATCTGCCTTTGCGCATCGCCGAAGCCTCCCCTTGCGTTTCTTCATTTGGAAAGTATGCCCGGAAAAGGGCGGAGCTTACGCTGGTATGGTTTTCCAATTGGATGCTCGAAGGTTGTCATTTCAGCCGCAAAACTGTATCTTTGGGGCAAAGCCTCTTGTCATTTTTCTGTCCTACTGGTATGATAGGCACAACCAAGAGAACAGGAGGAAATGATTTTTATGATTGATTTGCAGCATATTACCAAAACCTATGCCAAGAACGGAAAGCGGGCGGTGGACGACCTGACGCTGCACGTCAGCGGCGGCGAGCTGTTCGGCTTTATCGGCCCCAACGGCGCGGGCAAAACCACCACCATTAAAATGATGACCGGTATTTTAAAGCCCGACCAGGGCAGTATCACCATGGCGGGACACGACCTGGCGGCGGAACGCCTGGAGGCCCAGCGGCTGATCGGCTTCGTGCCGGACGGCAACGACCTGTATGACCGGCTGAGCGGCCTGGAATACCTGAACTTCATGGCCGACGTGTACCAGGTCAGCGCCGCCCAGCGGAAGGCGCACATCGAAAAGTACCTGGACATTTTCTCCCTGGAGGACGCCATCAACAACCAGATCCGCTCCTACTCCAAGGGCATGAAGCAAAAGCTGGTGGTCATCGGCGCGCTGATCCACAATCCGCCGGTGTGGATTCTGGATGAGCCCCTGGGCGGCCTGGACCCCCGGGCGGCGCACCTGCTGAAGGAAGAAATGCAGCGCCACTGCGAAGCGGGCAACACCGTGTTCTTCTCCACCCACGTGCTGGAGGTGGCTGAAAAGCTGTGCACCCGCATCGGCGTGATCGCCCACGGCCAGCTGGTGGCCCAGGGCACGCTGGACGAGCTGCGCTCCGGCGAAGTGGGGGCCAGCCTGGAAGAGCTGTTCCTGGAGCTGACCGACGATGGAGGCGAGGACGCATGACGAGCTTTTTCGCGCTGCTGCGGCTGCAACTGCTGTCCCGCTACGCCGACCTGAAACCAAAGAACCTGAAAGCGGAATTCAAAAACAACCGGGGCCGCTCGGTGTTCAAAGTTCTCGGCGTGATCGTGCTGATGGTTTACCTGGCGGTGTTCCTGTACTTCATGGAGAAAACCATCCTGGACGTGCTGATTCAGATGGGGATGCCCGATCTGCTGCTGTCCATGGCGGTGACCCTGACCATGCTGGGCACGCTGGTGATGAGCTTCTTCTTTATCATGAGCTCCCTCTACTTTGGCCGGGATGCCGCGTTTATCGCCGCTCTGCCGGTAAAACCCCGCACAGTGCTGAGCGCCAAGCTGTGCCAGGTATGGATCAGCGAAGTGGGGTTCAGCCTGATTATCGTGCTGCCCGCCGCCATCCTGTACGGCATCAAGGTGGGCGTTGACCCGCTGTTCTATCTCCGGGCGCTGCTGGCGGCGCTGGGCGCGCCGGTGCTGCCTATCGTCATCATTGCCTTTGTGTCCACGCTGCTCATCCGCTTTTCCGCACTGTGGAAGCACCGGGACACGATTGCCACCGTCAGCGGCATCGTGTTCCTGGCGGCCTATATGTTCCTGGCCTTCAACATGGGTGCGGTCAGCGGCGGCGGCGAAAGCGCCGAGCTGCTGCAGCAGTTCGTGCAGAGCAACACCGCCCGTATCACCGCCATGACCCGCATGTTCCCGCCCGCCGGTTGGGCCGCCAAAGGCATCCTGGGCGACTGGGGCCAGCTGGCGCTGTTCCTGGCGGCGAGCGCTGCCGCCATGGTGCTGGCGGTGTGGGCCATCGGGTTCTGGTATCAGAAGCTGAGCCTGCTGCAAAGCGAAACGCCTACCGAAACCCGCAAAAAGGGCGGCACGAAAAACGCTTCCTTCGCAGGCGGCTCCGCTTTCAAGGCGCTGTGCATGCGGGAGTTTAAACAGTTGCTCCGCGTGCCCTCCTACGCCACCAACAGCTTCCCCACCGCCTTCATGCCCGCGTTCATGGTGGTGATGATGTACTTCGTGTTCCAGCGCTCCATCACCAGCGAGGGCGAGAGCATGACCGCATTGCTGTCCCAGATCAACATGGACTGGATTTTGCCCATCGTGACCGCTGTGATGGCCTACATGGCGGGCCTGAACCCCGCGCTGTCCACCGCCGTGTCCCGGGAGGGCAAGGGCCACGACTTCATGAACGCTCTGCCTGTGTCCGCGAAAACCATCATCCTGTCCAAGCTGACGGTGGGGTATCTGCTGTCCATTGCGGGCGTGCTGGTGGGAGCAATCGCCATCGCGGTACTGCTGCCCCAGGTAGCGCTGCACGCAGCGCTGGCGTTCATCCTCTGCGCCCTGTACACCTACGCCACCTCCTGCTTCTGCCTGGCCCGGGACATCAGGCACCCCAAGCTGGACTGGGTGACGGAGCAGGAAGCCATGAAACAGAACTTCGGCGCGGCCATCAGCATGTTCGTCGGCTGGGCCCTGCTGATCGCCCTGGGCGTGCTGACCTATTTCCTGGTATTCCGCTGGGAAATCGCCATGATCCCCTACTTCTTCATCATGACCGCGGTGCTGCTGGCCTGCGACGTGGCGATGCATATCTACCTGATGAAAACTGCCGAAAAATATTACTGCCAGGGATAATCATTCAGTCGGTTTTTGAAAGGGCACTTTAACGTTGGACAGAGAGTTCAGAGTACAGAGTGCAGAGTTCAGATTTATTTTGATCACCAATTCCGGATGCCGTTTCTTGATCCTCTATATTATCTGTACTCTGTACTCTGCACTCTGTACTCTTTTCTTAGCTCTGTACTCTCTTTCCAGCGTTAAAGCGCCCTTTATTGAACTCGGCTGAACATCTGCAAAGCGGCATGCCCCGATCAAAAACCGGATTTTTTTCTGAAAAGTACACCGAAAAGACACTTTTCCCCCTTGCGACAGAGGGGGTTTTTTCTTATAATAAAGCATACACGATTTCTCCGGGAGGAAGCATGAACGTTTTCCGCCCGCCGAAAGTTTTTGCAAGGAGGAATTTTGTTATGAAGAAACTGGTTGCTCTTATGATGGCGCTTGCCATGCTGCTGAGCGTTGTTTCCGCCGTGGCGGAAGACGCCATTACCCTCAAGATCGCCCATATCGGCCCCACTACCGGCGCGGCCGCCCTGTACGGCCTGGCCACCCTGCACGGCGCGGAGGTCGCCGCCGCTGAAATCAACGAGGCGGGCGGCAAGTATAAGGTCGAACTGATCAACGAAGACGACGAGCACAACGTGGAAAAGGTCATCAACGCCTACAACGCCGCGCTGGACGCCGGCGCGCAGATGATCCTGGGCACCACCACCTCTAAGCCCTGCGAAGCCGCGGGCGCTCAGGGCTACACCGACCGCGTGTTCTTCCTGACCCCCTCCGCCTCCTCCACCGCCGTCATCGAGGACAAGGACAACGTGTTCCAGATCTGCTTCACCGACCCCAACCAGGGCAAGGCTTCCGCGCAGTACATCGCCGAGCACAAGCTGGGTCAGAAGATCGCCGTGATCTATAACAACGCCGACGTGTATTCCACCGGTATCCGCGACACCTTCGTGCCCACCGCTCAGGAACTGGGCCTGGAAATCGTGTCCGAAACCACCTTCACCGATGAAACCACCGACTTCACCGTGCAGGTGGCCGACGCCCAGAACGCAGGCGCGGACATCGTGTTCCTGCCCATCTATTACACCCCCGCTTCCATGATCCTCAAGACCGCCGCTGACAAAGCCTACAAGCCCATCTTCTTCGGCGTGGACGGCATGGACGGCATCCTGAGCGTGGAAGGCTTCGACACCAGCCTGGCCGAGGGCGTCATGCTGCTGACCCCCTTCGTGGCGACCTCCACCGATGAAAAGGTGGTTAATTTCGTCACCAAGTATCAGGCCGCTTACAATGAGACCCCGATCCAGTTTGCGGCGGACGCTTACGACGGCATCTACATCCTGGTGGCTGCGGCTGAAAAGGCCGGCATCACCGCCGAAATGAGCGCTGAGGAAGCCTGCGATCTGCTGATCGCCGCCATCCAGGAAATCACCGTGGACGGCATCACGGGCTCCATGACCTGGGACGAAACCGGCGCCGTCACCAAGACGCCTATGGCCGCCACCATCGTCAATGGCGAATACGTGTTTGAATAATCCATCTGCGTATTGATTCATTCCGATTTGTGAATGACAGCGGGCTGGCCCGGGATTTCGGGCCAGTCCCGCCTTTTCGTTTAATTCAGCAATCGTTTTTTCCTACAAACAGGAACCAAGGATGTATTATACCCCCTTATGGCTTTCTCGGAAGGGGGTCTGGGGAAAACCGTTCTCAGCCTTCCCCTGTCAGGGGAAGGTGGCCCGTAGGGCCGGATGAGGTTTCCAAAGAGCGGTTCCCCCCAGAAAAAACTCATATCGGGGGATGCGACAGCATGATTTTTCTGGATAACCTGATGAACGGGCTCAGCCTGGGCAGCATTTACGCCATCATCGCGCTGGGGTATACGATGGTGTACGGCATTGCCAAGATGCTGAACTTCGCCCACGGCGACATTATCATGGTGGGCGCGTATATCGCTTTCTGCGGGCTGCAATACTGGGGCCTGCCGCCCATCGTGGCGATCCTGGCCGCAATGGCGGTGTGCACTGTCTTGGGTATCACCATCGAGGGGCTGGCGTACCGTCCGCTGCGGCAGGCGGCGAGCCTGGCGGTGCTGATCACGGCCATCGGCATGAGCTACCTGCTGCAGAATGTGGCGCTGATGATCTGGGGGGCGAATCCCAAGTCCTTCCCCCGCACGTTCATCAACAGCTCCATCCTGCATATCGGCGGGCTGAATATCTCCAGCGCCACCATCTACACCATCCTGGCCAATGTGGTCATTATGATCGCGCTGACGCTGTTCACGGCGAAAACCAAGATGGGCAAGGCCATGCGCTGCGTCAGCGAGGACCGGGGCGCGGCAGAGCTCATGGGCATCAACGTGAACCGCACGATCTCCGTCACCTTCGCCATCGGCTCCGCGCTGGCGGCGATTGCGGGCGTGCTGCTTTGCTCGTCCTATCCCATTTTGCAGCCGACCACCGGTTCCATGCCGGGTATTAAGGCGTTCACCGCTGCTGTGTTCGGCGGCATCGGGTCCATTCCCGGGGCCATGCTGGGCGGCGTGCTGCTGGGCGTGATCGAGATTTTCGGCAAGGCGTATATCTCCACCGAGCTGGGGGACGCCATCGTGTTCGCCGTGCTGATCGTGGTGCTGCTGGTGAAGCCCTCCGGACTGCTGGGCAAGCCGGTGAGAGAGAAGGTGTGACGGTATGAAACTGACAAAAGCCAAGCGCAACAAGCTGATTTACAATATCGTCACCTTCGCGCTGGTGATCGGGGCGTTTTTCATCCTGCAGTCCATGATCGCCAACAAGACCATCACCCGCTCCCTGAAGGGCCAGCTGGTGCCCATCTGCTGCTGGATCGTGATGGCGGTGTCGCTGAACCTGGTGATCGGCATTTCGGGAGAACTGTCCCTGGGCCATGCCGGGTTCATGAGCGTGGGCGCGTACACCGGCGCGGTGGTGAGCGGATTGCTGCTGCACGTGTATGATATTCAGGATACCACCCTGCGGCTGGTCGTCGCCATTGTGGCGGGGGGCCTGCTGGCGGGCATCGTCGGGGCGGTGATCGGTATCCCCGTGCTGCGTCTGCGGGGCGACTATCTGGCCATCGTGACGCTGGCTTTCGGTGAAATCATCCGCAACCTGGTGAACGTGCTCTACATCGGCACTGGGGATGGGCGGCTGTACGGCTCCTTCCTGAACAAGAAGCTGCCCGAGGGCATCACCATGCTGGTGGACGGGGCCAAAGGCGCGGTGAAAATCAAGCCCATCTCCACCTTCACCGCCGGTTTCATCCTCGTTTTGATTACTTTGTTCGTGGTGCTGAACCTGGTCAACTCCCGGGCGGGCCGGGCCATCAAGGCCTGCCGCGATAACCGCATTGCAGCGGAATCCATGGGCGTGAACGTGACCAAGTACAAGATGATGGCCTTCGTCACCGCGGCTGTGCTGGCGGGCATGGCCGGAGCGCTGTATGGGCTGAATTCGTCTACTGTCGTTCCCACCCAGTTCACCTTCAACCAGAGCATCAACGTGCTGGTGTTCGTGGTGCTGGGCGGCCTGGGCAACGTGCTAGGCAGCGTCATTTCCGCCACGTTGCTGACCATCCTGCCCGAAATGCTCCGCGCCTTCGCGGATTACCGGATGCTGGTCTACGCGGTGGTGCTGATCCTGGTGATGATCTTTACCAACAACCCCACCATCCGCTCCTTCCTGAACCGGCTGATCGCTCCCTTCAAGCGCAGGGAAACTACGGGAGGTGACGCGCAATGAGCCAGCAGAAGCATCATTCCACCACCAAGATGGTGCCCGTGCCAACCAACAGCATCGTGCCCGAGCGCGACATCAACGAGATTCCTGTATTGGAAACCCGTCACCTGGGCATTGAATTCGGCGGCCTGAAGGCCGTGGACGACTTTAATCTGACCATCGGCAAGACTGAAATCGCCGGGCTGATCGGCCCCAACGGCGCCGGGAAAACCACCGTCTTTAATTTGATCACGAAGGTGTATGAGCCCACCAGCGGCGCGACCCTGATCAATGGCCGCGACCTGCACGGCCTGGGCATCGCCCAGGCGTCCAAGCTGGGCATCGCCCGCACGTTCCAGAATATCCGCCTGTTTGACAACATGACGGTGGAGGAAAACGTGCGCATCGGCCTGCACAACAACATCAAGTACGACATGTTCAGCGGCATCCTGCGCCTGCCCCGCTATTGGATTCAGGAGAACCGGCAGCACGAAAAGGCCCTGGAGCTGCTGCACATCTTCGGCATGGAAAACCTGGCCGACGAGCGGGCGGGCAGCCTGCCTTACGGCGTGCAGCGCAGGCTGGAAATTGTGCGCGCCCTGGCGACGAACCCCAAGCTCCTGCTGCTGGACGAACCGGCGGCAGGCATGAACCCCCGTGAAACCGAAGAGCTGATGGAGAACATCGCCAAGATCCGCGACCAGTTCCAGATCGCCATCCTGCTGATCGAGCACGACATGAACCTGGTCATGGGCGTGTGCGAGGGCATTTGCGTGCTGAACTTCGGCCGCGTCATCGCCAAGGGCACTGCCAGCGAGATTCAGCAGAACCCCGTGGTCATCGAAGCCTATCTGGGCAAAAAGAAGGAGGGTCAGGCATGAGCGAAGTTCAGAACGCTGCTCCCCTTCTGCGGGTCAACGACCTGCATGTGTATTACGGGGCCATCCACGCCATCAAGGGGATTTCCCTGGAGGTGCATGAAAACGAGATCGTGACGCTGATCGGGGCCAATGGCGCGGGCAAGTCCACCACCCTGAACACCATTGCCGGGCTGCTCAAGCCCCGGCAGGGTACCGTCGAACTGCACGGCGCGGTGCTGAATGGCCTGGGGGCGTCCAAGATCGTACCCAAGGGCCTGAGCCTGTGCCCCGAGGGACGGCGGATTTTCCAGCAGATGACCGTGAAGGAAAACCTGGAAATGGGCGCGTACAGCCGCGACCCTGCCGAAATCCCCGCGTCCCTGGACGAAATGTTCCAGCGCTTCCCCCGCCTCAAGGAGCGCGAACGGCAGATCGCCGGCACGCTGTCCGGCGGCGAACAGCAAATGCTGGCCATGGCCCGGGCACTCATGTCCCGGCCCAAGCTGCTGATGCTGGACGAGCCCTCCATGGGCCTGGCACCCATTTTGGTGGAGCAGATCTTCGATATCATTACCGAGCTGCACCAGTCCGGCGTCACCATTCTGCTGGTGGAGCAGAACGCCCAGATGGCCCTGGCCGTGGCTGACCGGGCTTACGTGATGGAAACCGGCGTGATCACCATGCAGGGCCCCGCCCAGGAGCTGCTGCATAACGACGCGGTACAAAAGGCGTATTTGGGTTCATAATTGAATTTGTCATTTTTTGCCTTCCTGTTTCAGGAAGGCATTGGTTTATATGTCATGATAGGACACTTTAATTCACCTGGGATTAGGAAATAGGGATTTGGGAGAATGAGAGTACAGAGTGCAGAGTACAGATGATATACCATGTTCACCATAATCGACAAACAAACATTTTACCATTCAAGCAGCAATGTCATTCTGAGCGTGTACGGCCGCGAAGAATCTCCCTTCTAATTGGCTTTCCGGAAAGCAATGGTGGGAGTAGATTCTTCGCGTTCGGATGCGCTCAGAATGACAGTGGTAGTTGAGAGATAAATCGTTTGTCCGTAAATATTGTTACGCAAAGCATATTATCTGTACTCTGCACTCTGTACTCTGAACTCTAAAACGATAGTGTATTAAAGTGCCCTAAATACCACAAGATCGACCCAGAAGGAGGGATCATCCTTGCGAATCTTTGTCTGCATCAAGCAGGTGCCCGCCACGAACAAGGTGCAGGTGGATGAAAAAACGGGTGTGCTCAAGCGCGCGGGCGTGCAGAGTAAAATGAACCCCTACGACCTCTACGCCCTGGAAACGGCGCTGCGGCTGCGGGAGGCCCACGGCGGTACCGTGACCGTGGGCACCATGGGCCCGCCCCAGGCCCAGGCCATCATCCGGGAGGCCTACATGATGGGCGCGGATGAGGGCTATGTGTTCAGCGACCGGCGCCTCGGCGGCGCGGACGTGCTGGCCACCAGCTATACCCTCTCGCAGGCCATCCGCAGCGTGGGGGACTTTGACCTGATCCTCTGCGGCCGCCAGACTACCGACGGCGATACCGCCCAGGTAGGCCCCGCGATTGCCGAGCATCTGGGCATTCCCCACGCGGCGTGGGTATCGAAGCTGACGGTCAGCGGCGATGGCGTGGACGCGGAACAGCAGCTGCAGGACGTGGTGGAAACGGTGCACATTCCTTTCCCCTGCCTCGTCACCGTGGAGCAGGATATCTATATGCCTCGTCTGCCCTCGCTGAAAACGGCGCGGCTGGTGAAGGACAGGGAAATCCACATCCAGGGATTGGATTCCTTCCTGGACACCGACGAAAATCATTACGGCCTCAGCGGTAGCCCCACCCAGGTGGAGCGCATTTTCCCGCCGGAAAACGACGCGGAGCATGAGGTGTGGACGGACGGCGACTGCGCCGAGCGGCTCCACGACCAGCTGAAAAAGTGGAAATTCATTTAAAGGAGGTTCGCAACCATGGCAAAAATCGCGGTATTGGAACGCAAGTGCACCGGCTGCGGCCTCTGCGCGAAGAACTGTCCCTTCGGGGCGATTGACATGAAGGCGGGCAAGCCTGAGTTGAACGCCGCCTGCAAGGTGTGCGGCATCTGTGTGAAGGGCTGTCCGGAAAAAGCCATCATCAAGCTGGAAACCAAAGTAGATCAAGTGGACAAATCCCAGTGGCAGGATATTCTGGTCTTTGCCGAAGCCCACGGCGGACGGCTGCATCCCGTGTCGCTGGAGCTGATCGGCAAGGCAAAGGAGCTGGCCGGGCCGGTGGGCTTCCGGGTCAAGGCCGTGCTGGTGGGCAGCAATCTTTCTGCCTTCGCGGAAGAACTGCGCCACTATGGCGTCAGCGAAATCGCGGTGTATGACGACCCGGCGCTGTCCTTCTTCCGGGCGGACGCTTACGCCGCCTGCGTGGAGGATTATATCAAGTATGCCCATCCCTCCGTGGTGCTGGTGGGGGCCACGTCCCTGGGCCGCTCCCTAGCCCCGCGGCTGGCGACCCGCTTCCATACCGGCCTGACCGCCGACTGCACGAAGCTGGAACTCCGCGAAAACACCGACCTGGTGCAGATCCGCCCTGCATTTGGCGGCAACATCATGGCCCAGATCATCACCACCAACACCCGGCCCCAGTTCGCCACCGTGCGTTATAAGGTGATGAACACGCCGGTGCGGGAGGACGCGGCGGCTGGCGACATCCTGACCCGGAAAATCCCCAAGGCTGTTGCCGAATCCAAAGTCACCTGCGTCAGCGTGACGCCGGTGCCGCCGAAAAAGAGTATTTCCGACGCGGAAATCTTAGTGGTCGGAGGGCGCGGCCTGCAAAAGGAAGCGGACCTGGAGATGGTGAAGGAGCTGGCCGCGCTGCTGGGCGGCGACTGGGCCACCTCCCGTCCCCTGGTGGAAAAGGGCTGGACCACCAATGACCGCCAGATCGGCCTGTCCGGGCGCACAGTGCGGCCCCGGCTGATCATCACCTGCGGCGTCAGCGGGGCCATTCAGTTCACCGCCTGCATGAACGCCAGCGACCACATTGTGGCGATCAACACTGACCCCGACGCGCCGATTTTCCAGGTGGCGCACGTCGCCGTCGTGGGTGATCTGTACGATATTCTGCCGCGCCTCATCCGGCAATTGAAGGAGGAGAGAGCATGAGCACGTTCCATCCCGTCACGGAAAAAGACCTTGATTATTTCCGTTCCCTCCTGCCGGGCCGCGTGTTCAGCGGGGCGGATATTTCCACCGACTATGACCACGACGAAATGACCGAGTACGGCCACTTCCTGCCGGAAGCTGTCTTGCAGGCCTTGACCGCCGAGGAAATCTGCGCGGTGCTCAAATACTGCAACGAGCGCCATATCCCCGTCACGCCCCGCGGCGCGGGCACGGGCCTGTGCGGTGGCTGCGTGGCCATTCACGGCGGCGTGGTGCTGAGCACGGAGAAAATGAAAAAGGTGCTGGAGGTGGACAGACGCAACATGACCGCCACGGTGGAGCCCGGCGTGCTGCTGATGGAATTCCCTAAGGCGCTGGAGGGCACGGGCCTCTTCTATCCCCCCGATCCCGGCGAAAAGACCGCCACCATGGGCGGCAACGCCATGACCAACGCGGGCGGCATGCGGGCCGTGCGCTATGGCGTCACGCGGGATTACGTGCTGGGCATGGAGGTGGCGCTGGCCGACGGCAGCCTGATTCAGCTGGGCGGCAAGACGGTCAAGACCTCCTCCGGCTACAGCCTGATTGATCTGATGATCGGCAGCGAAGGCACCCTGGGGTTCCTGACCAAGCTGACGGTGAAGCTGATTCCCGAGCCCAAGGTGAACCTGTCGCTGCTCATGCCCTTTGACGACCTGGACGCATGCATCGGCGCGGTGCCTCAGGTGCTGTCCTGCGGCTGCGACCCCACGGCGGTGGAGTTCATGGAGCGGGAGGTGATCTCCTGCGCGGAAACCTATCTGGGCAAGCAGTTCCCCGACACCAGCGCCGACGCCTACCTGCTGGTGCGGCTGGACGGCCCGAGCGTGGAAGCCCTGCAGCCCGCCATCGACACCCTGACCGACCTGGCCCTGTCCATTGGCGCCCGGGACGTGCTGCTGGCCGACACCGATGAGCGCAAGGAAAGCATCTGGAACGCCCGCGGCGCGTTCCTGGAAGCCATCAAGGGCAGCACCACCACCATGGACGAATGTGACGTGGTGGTGCCCCGGGACGTGATTCCGCAGTTTGTGCATAAGACGGTGGAGATCGGCAAGCGCGTGGGCGTTCGCATCCGCTCCTTCGGCCACGCCGGGGACGGAAATCTGCATATCTACGTCTGCCGGGACGACCTGCCCGAAGCGGAATGGAAGGAAAAGGTGGCGTCTGTCATGAATCAGCTGTACGACACCGCCCGGGAAATGCGGGGCGAGGTCAGCGGCGAGCACGGCATCGGTCACGCGAAAAAAGCCTTCCTGCGGGACAGCGTGGGGGAGAGGCAGGTGCAGCTCATGCGCGGCATCAAGGCCGCCTTCGACCCCAACGGCATCCTGAACCCCGGAAAGGTGATCGGATAATCGTATCATATTGTTTCATATCTAACGGTCTTGTTCTCAAGGGTGAAGGAATGGCTGGCTTACTGCTGCATTGTTTTGCGGATAATGGAGCCGAAGCATACCAACTGTAACGAGGTGTTGGTTTGTCTGGTGAATATTCGTTTATTTTTGTTCTTCCTTTGCTGAAACCATAGCTGCAAAATCATCCGGGACGAGGGCCTTTCCCTGACTGTGTCCGGCAAAGCCAGTGAAAAACGACGTGCTTTTCTTCTGGTCCGGAGGCGCTTTCATCCGCGCTGATATGCCCCATTGAGCATGTGATTATTTGCCATGGGCTCTCTTCCGCTTCTCCGCATAGGCGGCGAAGGAAACGATTGTCAACCCTGCCAGCACACATCCCAGCCAAAGGGTCAGGTTGGCGTCATCCCCGGTCTTTGGCAGCTTATAGTTGATGATGGTGCCGCCGTTATAGCAGCGGTCGGTTTCGCTGGCGTGCTCGCCCACGTTCTCATAGCGCACCCTGTAGCCCGCCGGCACGTTTTCGATGATGTAGTAATCCGCGCCGCTGGCAAACCAGGCTTCATAGCGCCATTCGGTTTCGCTGACGATCTTTTTGTTGAACTTCTTATGCGCCACAGTGCCATCAGGATTATACAGCACCCAGTCGATGCTGTCCTCATGATCACCCTGCCAGAGCTTGGAGAAGGCGAACCGGAAATTGTAGCCCGAGTCATCCGGCACATAGGGTGCGGGGGAGACGGGGGGCCGGGTCACCGGGGGCTGAGTCACCGGAGGCTGAGTCATCGGGGGCGGGGTCGTAGGCCGCTGCGTCACATCGGGGGTAACGGGGGGCTGGGTCACCGGGGACGGGGTCGTCACATCGGGGGCGACCGTGGGGGTAACGACCGGGATCGGCGTAGAGGTAACGGCCGGGATCGGCGTAGAAGTAACGACGGGAATCGGCGTGGGAGTAATGGCGGGGATCGGCGTAGAAGTAACGACGGGGGGCACGTCCGAGGCGTTCTTCCATTGGGCGGTGATCACGGTATCCTCTTCCACGGTGATCTTCGCTCCCGGAATGCCCTTATCCCAGCCGTTGAACTCCTTGCCCGCCGGGGCGGTGAAGCCGCTCGCCGGCAGGGTGTATTCTTCGCCCGCGTTCACCGTGACGGGAGCCATGGCGCCCGTACCGCCGTTGGGGTCAAAACTGACGGTGCAGGTATCCTGTTCTTTCACGGTAAACGCTGCGGAGGCGACGCCGTCCTTGAATTCGGCCTTGATGGTGTGGCTGCCGACGGCCAGGGTTTCCAGATACGCGGGGTTCAGGGTCAGCTCCACGCTTCCGGCAGTGGCGGTATAATTGCCGGCCGCAACCGCCGCGCCGTCGATCTGGATGCCGGTAAAGTTGGCAAAGGTGTTGGTATCATCCGGGCTGCCCTTCACGGTGAAGTCCAGGCCCGCGGCGCTGCCCTTTGTCCAGACCGCGCCGTCTCCCTTGGTAAAGGCGTAGGTGATCTTTTCAAACACCGCCGTGTAGTGCACGTCCTTATTCAGGGTGAAGGTGAAGGGGTTGGCGGTGCTGAGAACCATATCGGCTTCGGCGTCGCGCCATTCCTTGAAGACATAGCCATCCTCGGCCTTGGCGGTCAGGGTATGCTCCCCGGCGGGGAAGCTGAGGTCAATGAGCGTTACCCACACACCGGCTTCTGCGGCCAATTCCAGCTTGCCGCTGCCCGCGGGCGTCACATCCACCCACAGCACATAGGTCTTTTCCTTGGGCACGATCAGGGCGTGGGTGGCGGTGGTGTCGTCGGCTTTCTTGATTTCCACGCCAGTCTCGGCATTGCCTACTTTGCCGCCCTCGGGTTCCTTGATCATCAGTTTGTCACCAATGGTGATTTTAGTACCGATAATCGCGGTAGTGGAGCCATCCGCACTGACACTGGTAATACCATCTTGAATACTCACATTGCCTTCAAAACTGCCAATGCCAACACTGCCGCCCTTGGCAACAACAGTACCGCTAATAATATCGATATTGGTTGTTGCATAGATAGCGGGATATACTGTGTTGCTGGTGGCCGTTACGGTAGCATCCTTAATCGTGATCCCATGTCCGCCAATACTTCCGCTGGCGTTCACCGTGCCGCCATTGATGGTGATATTGCCATAGGCGGCGATACCGGTATCGATAGCAGTCAGTGTGGCGGTGACGCCATCCAGGGTCAGGTTTGCTGTGCCGCTGCCTTGAACCGCCAGAATGCCGTAGCCGGTGCTGCTGGTGGTAAAGCTGCCCTTCACGGTCAGGTCAATGCTCTCGGATACGATGGCCGCGCCGCTGGCGTGCATGCCGTCGGTGTTGATGGCCGCGCCGTTCAGGGTGAGGGTGTTGGAAGCCGGGTCAAAGCTGACCTTGCCGTCGCCCAGCATATCGTCCTTGTTGCTTTCCGTAGCTTGGATGCCCGCCACCCAGACGGGGTAGGTGATTTCCTTGGGCACAATCAGGGCGTGGGTGGCGGTGGTGTCGTCGGCGTTCAAAATCGCTCGATTATCGCTGCTCAGCTTGCCGCCCGTCGGTTCCTTGATCATCAACTCGTCGCCGATGATGATGGTTCCATGGTTGGCGTGGATAGCGACATAATCGCCGTCTGCCTCCACACTGGCGGTTCCGTTGGCGATTTCAATGTCTCCTACAGTGGCATAGATACCACCCGCTTGACCTGCCGCCTTCACACTTCCTCCGGTGATCGTGATCTCGCCATTTTCCGAAAAGATTCCTGTGCCTTCGTCACCTTTCATAGCTTCAGCCGTCACCGTACCGCCGGAGATGATGACGCTGCCGTTGGCATGAATTCCGTTCTTGCCGCCAGTGGCGGTGACGGTACCGTCAGAGATGGTGATATTCTGCGTGCTGATGGCATCTCCGTAAGATGTCGTATCGGTAACGCTGACCGTGCCGCTCTGAATGGTTATATTCTTGCCGCTGTTGATTCCATAGCCGCTATTGGCGGTGACCGTCAGTTTGCCATCGATGGTGATGTTTCCGGAAGGAGAATGGATCGAATCCGTTGTGGTGATGTTACCCTTGATGACAAGAGCAGCGTTCCAGCCGTTCGCCATCATGATTTTGCCGTCGATCGTGGCTGTACCGTCAATGGTATAGGTTTTATCGTTATCGTAGATATAGATTTTTGCCCCGGATTTTTCCCCGCTGATTGTTGGATTATTCAGCGTCAGGGTTTGGGTCTCGGGATCAAACTTGGCCTTGCCGCCGTCGCCCAGGATATCGTCCTTGTTGCTTTCCGTGACCTGGGTGCTGCCCACCCAGACGGGGTAGGTGATTTCCTTGGGCACGATCAGGGCGTGGGTGGCGGTGGTGTCGTCGGCGTTCAAAATCGCTCGATTATCGCTGCTCAGCTTGCCGCCTTCCGGCTCCTTGATCATCAGCTCGTCGCCGATTGTCAGCTCCGTAGTTGCCACAATAGCTTGCTTACCAGCGGTTGATTCAACCTTTTTCGTTCCATTTTCAATGTTGATCTTTCCACCAGAATAGATACCGGTTGCCGCGGTCTTTGCTTCTACGCTTCCCCCGGAGATCGTGATGTTGCCATCCTCCGCAAAGATCGCCTGGCTTTCATTTGCAACCCAGGTTTCAGCCGCCACAGACCCGCCGGAAATGCTCAGATTTATACCAGCATGAATACCCCGCACGCGGCCCTTGGCCGTCACTGTGCCATTGGAAATGCTGACGCTATTTAGAGCATAGATGCCCGCTCCGCCTCCGGTGCCCGCTTCGCTGCCTGTGGCAGTCACTGTGCCGCCGGAGATGGTTGCATTATTATCGGCGTAAATGCCGTATTTCTCACCCGTGGCGGTCACCGTGCCGCCGGAGATGGTGAGATTGCCAAAGGAAAAAATGCCGTATCCATTGGAACCCACGCCTTTCGCCGTGACCTCGCCGCCGGAGATGGTTACATTATTCGTCGCCGCACGAATACCTTCACTCGAACCGGCTGCGCTGATCGTTCCGCCCTTCACTTCAATACTCGCGCTTGCGTAGATTCCCGTTTCCATGGCAGCGCCGCTAACATTGAAATCGCCATTGAGCGTCAAAGAATGATGCACGACCAAGATGCCCGTTTGCGCAGTATCATCGATGATGTTAGCGCTGCCAACCAAATTCAAATGGACATTCTCGGCATAAATGACAGAATTTGAATGTGTTCCGGTAATGATTGGATTATTCAGCGTCAGTGTGATGGTGCTGGGATCAAACTTGGCCTTGCCGTCGCCCAGGATATCGTCCTTGTTGACGCTGGTGACCTGGGTGTCGCCCACCCAGACGGGGTAGGTGATTACCTTTTCAAACAGCGCGTAAAACGTTACGGCCTCGGTTACAGTAAAGGTGTAGGGGGAGGCGGTGCTGACGATCTCACCGGTCGGAGATCCTTTTGCCCAGCCAGTAAACGTATAGTCAGAAGCAGGATAAACTCCAATTATCCGGGAGGTGTTTTCCCCATAATCGCCACTTATTGTTGTACCTTTACCACTGTCGGAAAATGCAACTTCACCACCCGCTTCATTTATGCCATTGGTCTTGTCATAGGCTATCAAGGTCACACTGTAAGTGGGCTCCGCATACGCGCTTTGCGTCAAAGCAAGCAGCAGCACAGATGCCAGCGCGAGGATCAACAGTTTGATCGTGGTCCGTTTCATGGATCATTCCTCCCTTGTATGGTTGCGTCCGCCGACCTTTTCCCACCGGCGGGATGATTGCTGTTCGTGCGGTCGTCCTTGTGTACCACCAGACCCAGTACCTTGGCGTTTACCGCCAGGTCGATCCGGCTTCGGTAGCCGGTTTTCATCAGCATGTTTTCGATATGACGCTTCACGGTGTGGGGGGAGATGCGCAGCTTTTCCGCGATTTCCTCGTTGGTCAGGTTGCGGGTCAGCTCCCGCAGCACCTCCAGCTCCCGCGCGGACAGGTCGGTCTTGGCCACGTCGCCAAAGTCCGGGTTGGGCGGGCTGTCCGGGAAAACGCGCTCCCCGGCCATGGTGCGGGCCATGACCTGGGTCAGCGGCACTTCCGCATACTCCTTGAACCAGAAGCTGTCGATCCCCGCCTCCCGGGCCTCGTCAATCCATTGGGCCTCCGCCGTGGAGGTGGTCAGGATGATTTTAATGCCAGGCTGATTGTGATGGATGGTCTTTGCGCAGGTGAGGCCGTCCAGCCCGTACTTCATCATCACGTCCATGATGACCAGATCCACCGGATGCGCCGCGCAGAAGGCGATGGCCTGCTCCGCGCTGGAAAGGGCGGCGGCCAGCTTATAGCCTTTGCTCATCTGCACCTGAATTTCAAAAAAGCTCCGGGACACATACTGGTCGTCCACCACGACCACACGGATTTTCTTTTCCAATCGCATCACCCTCCGGGCAGGAAGTATATTCCTTTCCATTTGTTTATTATAGGCCATACGGGGCCGCCTTGTCATGGGCCGAACGGCCCATTTTGGAGGGACATTTCAAGGGGATTTCATTGCAAAAAACGCGGCCCCTGCCTGTTGCATACAGCAGGAGCCGCGCCTTGCGTCATCGGCCGATCGGCCGGGAAGCAATGGAATTGGCTGGGAACGGAAGAACGATCGTGAGCCGGAACGCGGGGGAGGAGTCAACGCGCATCACGCCGAGGCGGTTCTCCACCAGCGTTCGCAGGGAAAGCAGGCCGCCGCTTTCCCGGATGGGCCCGGCGGGCGGCAGGCCGTTGCCGCAGAGGGTAAAGGTATACCCGGCGTCCGTGCGTCGCGCGTCTACCGTCAGGCGGTCGCCCTCCGCGTGCTTGACGGTGTTGGCGGCACATTCGCGGATGGCGGCGGCCAGAATCCCCCGGGGGACGGCCTCCGTGGGCGGGATGCCGGTCAGCGCTACCTTTACCCCCATGGCCTGCGCCATCCCGACGGCCTCCGTCAGGGGATCGGCGTCGGCGTCATCCCCCTCGTATTCCCGCAGCAGGTAGGTGTTGGCATTCCTGAGCGCCTGCAGCAGCAGCGCTTCGTCGATGGAGGTGGGGTCGTTCAGGTAATGGCGGCTCTCCAGCAGCACGCTGCCCAGTTGGTCGTGCACCGTCATCCGGGCGTTTAAAAGCTCCTGAGCGATGATGATGCGCCCCGCCTGGCGGTTGTAGACTTTCAGGCGCAATTGAATGTCCTTGAGCTTCCGGTTCTTTTCCCGAAGGTTTTCCAGGATGCGGGCCTGCTCCGTGATGTCCGTGGCGGTGATCTGGGTGAGGAAGCCGCCCGGCGTTCCCCGGTGGCGGAGGTGCCATACCCTGCCCTCCACGGTCACCTGATCCCCGCCCGCCGCCGCCTGAAAAACATCCCAATCGGTGAACAGCCTGCCGGTCAGCGCTGAGGACAGATGATCCATCACCAGGTTGCGGAAGCACACCGCCCCGTCCGGCTCGGCAAAGCCGATGCCCAGGGGCAGCAGGTCCATGGTCTGCTTGACGCTGTCCGGCGTGACGTGGTGGTTCCGGTAGCGGTGGGTGTCCCGAACGGCGAAAAACAGGAGCGCGGCGGCAGCGGCCTCATAGATCCAAACCGCCCAAACCGGGCAGGCGAAGATCGCCGCCCAAAAAGCCGGGGGTTCTTTGCTCCAGCCGGGGTAATTGTTCCTCCAGCTGATCACGCATAAACAGAACCAGAAAACGAGCTCACTGACCAGGAAGAAGGCGACCAGGGCGGACTTGAACCGGCGGCTCCGGCCGTCCCTGTGGGCGGCGATGATCAACGCCATCTGCCCGGTAATCAGCAGAAACAGCACGCCCAGCACGGGCAGCCGCGCGGCGGACAGCATGGCTTCCTTGATCGTCATGCCCGCTCACCTCCCTTCGTTTCCTTCGCTTGGGCCAGCAGATCCAGATACAGGATGCCGTCTTCTTCCTGTACCCGCGCGGGTACAGGAAGAGCGCTCACATCCGGGAGGACCGGCGTCTCCGTCGCTAAAACGAGGGCGTCGCCCTGCCAGGAAACCATCAGGGACGGGGCCTTGCCCATCAGCTGCTCGGCCACCGCCTCAAAAGCGTCGTAGAGGGCGATCACAACCGCGGCGGGCAGGGCCTGCTCCTCCTCCGGCTCCTGCGCCGCGGTGCGCAGCCCGGCCAGGGACAGATACCCGGCGGACTCCCTGAGCGCCAGGAACAGCGCATGGGCTGTCAGCGCGTTCTGCTCCGCCGCCACCAGGAGCAGGTTGGTCTTGCGCTTCACATAGGCGTTCAGCACCGACACCTGGGCCAGCTGATCCCGGAAGGCGGGCGTGTCCGGCTCCATCCGGCTCAGCAGCCGTTCGATGCGCTGCTGGCAGGGGTACAGGGTTTCCGCGATTTCGTGATAGATGCGGTGGCGGGATTGCAGCCAGGCGTCCTTCTCCCGCTGCTCCGTCTCCGCCTGGATCAGGCTGTTTTCCGATTCGATCAGCTCGTTGGCCTCCGCAAGCCTGTCCTGGGCCAGGTGCACCTGGGTCTCATCCTCCGTCCAGAAGGCGAAGCCGCCGCGCACCGGATGGCCGGAGAGCTTTAGGTCCGGGGTCAGATACACCGGGGATAAAAGCGCGGCCCGAAGCTGTTCAGCCTCCGCCGTGAGTTTACTGGCGGAGTAATAAACGGGCTGCAGCGCCCCGTCCGTCACCAGCGACGGCGTTTGGAGCGTTCCGAAAAATGCCGCATAGTTCGCGTTGTGCGGGATCAGCCGATAGTGGATGCAGACCTCGAACACGCCCAGCATGCCGAACATGTTGATCTCGGGGCTGTTATACATGCGCGGGCCATACACCCCGTCGTGGATCAGGAGAAATTCAATCAGCAAGCCGAGCCATAAGGCCACAACAACAAGCAGGAACACAAGCGCCTTCCCGGGCCGCCTGGCGGTCGTCCAAAGCAGCAGGATAAGACCCGCGGCAAAGCTCAGGATCATCCAGATGCACAGGGCGTAGAAGACCGGGCCATGGGCATAGGTGCCGGTATCCAACGCAAACTGGCTCAGCGCCACCCGGGGCGCGTATACCAGCCCATGGAGATCGTTCGTCAGTGTGATCAGCAAAAGCAGCCCGGGCGGGATCAGGAGCAGGGCTTCGTCCCAGCGCCCCGGGTGATTCCCCCGGCGGATGCGCAGGCAGGTCATCAGGAAAAGCGTGGGGATCAGCACCATGGGCACAAAGTACAGATAAACCAGATACCGATGCACACCCGGTTCGGTGGCAAAGCGATACTTGAACACCCGCAGCAGCTGATACAAAAGCATCAGCAGCGCCGCGCTCATGACCCAGCCCTTTGCCCGGGTCGGCAGGAGCCTGTCCCGGACAGACCGGAACCAATAGAGCAGCAGGCCCACATAAATCAGGTAATTGCAGCTGGCCATCAGCGATTCGAGCTCTGCAATCCCGGAAAAGCCCATCAGATTCACAAGCCCAGCCAGCAAAAGGAAGACCAAAAAAATACAGGTGGAGCGAAGGATATCTTGCTCTGTGTCTTGCTGCCGCATATCATGGCCTCCTTTGCAATATCGAAAGGCATCATCTGTTTATTGTGCGCCATATAATCTGCCTGTGCGCCTGAGGCCGGCTTTCTGCCGCATTGGCGCGTTTTCTGCGATTTGGTTATATAGCGGTTATCCTGAAAAACCTGAGGTGAAAAGGAAAGCCTTGCTGCCAAATTGGATGTTCCTGCCCCAAAACCGGCGAGATCCATTGTCAGCTTATGTTTTCTCCACAGGCTCAGAAATACCTGCTGCGCCACTTGGAAGAAATTGTGACGGAATCAAAATAACCATCCATTCATAGAAAAAGATGCAATGGATAAGCAGACAAAATCACATGAAAAATATTCTGCTTTTTTCACTCGGCGCTGCCACTTCTTCTTTGCGGCCGTATATACATGCGAGGAGCGAAAATGCTCCTCCAATAAAAGATTCCTGCGCCAGATGGCGCGGTAATGAAAGATTGAATGGAGGAAACTACAATGACTAAACGATTTGTTTCCATGATGCTTGTCGTCCTTACGCTGATGCTTGCTGTGTTTGTTCCCGCCGCCCTGGCCTGCGAAGAAGGCCCCGACGAACATGCGGGTTACTACTATGTGAAGACCGGAAACGGCAAAGGCCTGAACGTCCGCGACAACCCCAACGGCAAGGTCGTCGGCAACCTGAAATACGGCACCCGGGTTTATGTGGACGCCTTCACTGATTCCGAATGGGCCTTGATCACCTACCGGTACGACAATGGCCACGGCAAAAACGATTACGCCGCCTACGTGTCCACCCGTTTTCTGGTCCACAATAACCCCGGCAAGTTCCAGGGCACTTCTTCTTCCAAATCCGCGAACGACGTCAAGCGCACCGAAAAGACGGTCGCCCCCTACACCATTGTGTCCCGTCCTGTCCACGCCACCGGCTGGGTGAACCTCCGCAGGACTCCCTCCACGGACACGAAGGTGCTTAACAGATGCTATGCTGGCAAGACCCTGACCGTGCTGGCCGAATTGAACAACTGGCTCAAGGTGCAGGATCCCGCCACCGGCGTCATCGGATATATCAGCAGCAAGTACGTTTCCAGAGCGTGACATCCATGCTTGCATCCGCGTTCATAGGAATCAGGAAAGGCTTTTGAACGCTGGCGCAATAAATTATACTGAAAGCAATACGGCCCCTTCCGGGATACTATTCCGGAAGGGGCTGCGTTCATTTCCGGCTTTTCTGTGTGTCCGGATTCCGATAGCTAATTCTTCTCAGGAGGCATTCTGCCTCCCGCAGATTGCTCTTTAGACCTATATTGTCATGGCGGGAAAGATCATTCCCGGAAAAAGACAGGCGACAGTGCCTTCTGTTTATTTTTCTCCGGGGACCGCTTTGCGGCTCTTGGCGGAAAAAAGTCGGCGTCATGGTCAGCAGGCAGGTACTGATTTGAGGTGAGAATGGCGCTGTCCTTTCTCTTATCATCCATTGCGGACGGATTTATTTGGATGGGTCGTCCCCTTCACGGTAGGGAACCACAGCCGATGCCACCACTTCCGAGGCGGGATCGGCATGGGTGTGCTGATCATCGAAAAAGATATGGGCGCCAAAGCTGGCCAGTATTTCTTTCTTGGACACGCCGCCCAGGAAAAAGGCTTCATCCACCCGCACATGCCATTGCCGCAGGGTCTTGATGGCCCGGGCATGCGCCGGAGCCATGCGCGATGTCACAAGAGCGGTTCGGATCGGCGCGCTGTCCTTGTCCGGAAACATGGCCTGAATATTGGACAGGGCCATCAAAAAGTTGGCGAAAGGGCCTTTGGGCAGCGGTTCGTCCTCATGGCTCCGTTCATGCTCCTGAAACGCGTCTATGCCGGAGCGCTGATAAATGCGCTCTGCCTCCGCGCCGAACAGCACCGCATCGCCATCAAACGCGATGCGGATCTGATCCACTTTGTTTTCCCGTCCCGCGGGCACCGCGTTCGTCAGCAGCACGCCCGCGGCGACGCCGGAGTTGATGGCTTTCTGCACGTCGGTCGGCTCAGCGGAGAGAAACAGATCGGTGCTGAACGCCGTCAGATATGGCGCTACCGAAGCGCCGCCGACCAGCGCGGCCCGCGTAATATCCAGCCCGTAGCGCTCAATGGAGTTGAAGATTCGCAGACTGGTATCCGGGCTGTTTCTGGACATCACGATGACTTCCACCAGTCTGCGTTCCGACGCAGTCTCATTCAGCCGCAGGAAGGCCCGCACAAGCTCAAACCCGACGCCGGGCTTGAGCGTTTTTTCTTCATTCCTGATCTGATAATCCGTATAAGCGGCCAGGCCCTGCTGTTCATAAATCCGGTTTTCTTCCTCCAGATCAAACAGCGCGCGCGAAGAAATGCCAATCACCAATGGAGCCGTAAGATCATAAGGCATATTTGCTCCTCCTTTGCAGAAATCTGGTATTCAGCGGACACCGTATTCCACTCGTTTGTTTCTTTTCTGTCGGCTGACGGGGCATCCGGCCAATCCTTGTCAGGTTATGCATGATCCGCCGCAGAACACTGATAAGCCGCATGGCAGGCAAGGCGAAAGCTGTTGGGCGTCATGCCGTAGATGCGGGGAAAGGTACACGTAAAATGCTAATGCAGCGTAAATTGGATTTCACGCGGGCCAAAGTCTTCGATATACAAGGTGAGGCTGACCTTGCCGGGCGTCGTTCCCGCTTTCAGAAGCACCAGCAAATGGCCGTTCAAGGTGGGACATTCCGTGCGCAGGAAGGGGGATACATCCCAAACATTGCCGTTATCCATGCGGATTTCCATCCATCATCGGGAACCATTAAAGTGGCCCTTCGATCAATTATTATAACGAACGAAAGGCCACTTGCCAATATGCTGATCAAAAAATTGACCAGCATCGTCGTGGGCAGCGTGAAGGGCTGAGCGCGATCCTGTGTTTTATTGGTCAACCCATTCTTTCATCTTTGCTGTGGTATTTATGATTTGCCAGCCGGAAGCAGACAAGGCACATGACCACCTGGAGCACAGTGGCGCAGGGCGTGGCAAGGCCCATACATGGATTGCAGAAACATGGCGAAAAAACCGGCAGCATGAACCGCAAAAGCGGCGATAAAATCTTTCCCGTGGTGAAATCATTTTTCCGCTGTATAAAAACCCCTCCCTCAAAAAAACAACCGGATAAGCATCAGGTATTTCACCTGACATCTTATCCGGTTGATGATTGTTCGTGTCAAGTTTACGGAGTTTTATCAGAGAGCAAATCGGATAAAGTGATCAGCCAGCCGACGCAGACATTGATATCATGATTCCGGCTGTTCCCTGCCTGCACCGCTTCAACTACCGCATAACCCAGATCGTAGGTTTGATATGCACCGTTCACAAGCGCGTCTGTGTTGGAAATGATCCTGCAATCCTCATTGCGGTTCCGGATCAGGTGCACTGCATTATGATCCTGATGCCCGTGCGATATCAGAATCAGATCGGCTGCCAGATCATATCCTTCACCCGCGTAAGGATCAATGTAGATGACCTTGCCTTCACGCGTGACAATTCTGAGGCTGCCATGTCCTTGGTACAGCAGCCTATGTTCGGAAGCAGCTTCGGCGACGGCTGCACCGATGCCTGTCATGAACATGGTGAGGGACAATAAACCGCTGTCCGAAAACACGCCCATGAAAGAAGCCCTGGAAATGGTGCGCTGGGCTCCCTCCGCGGTCAACAAGCAGCCCTGGCGGGTGGTGATGGACGGAAAGCATGCCCATTTCTATGAAAAGAAAAGCAAGGGCTATGTGGACGCCACCGGATGGGACCTGCAGAAGGTGGATATCGGCATTACCCTGTGTCATTTTGCTTACGGACTGGATGAAAACGTGCGGCTGATCCTCGCCGATCCCGGCCTGCCCGTGCCTGAGGGCGTGGATTATGTGGCGACATTGATCGCAACCTAAAAGCAATCAATACAGAGAATGAACCGATCAAATCAGCAAGGAGGAAAGGGCACAATGAAGCAGCGCATCTTTGGCAAAACGGGCCGTTCCGTCAGCGAAATCGGCCTGGGCACTTGGCAGCTGGGCACCAAATGGGGCGATCCCTTCAATAAGGAGGAAGCTTTCAAAATTCTGGAAACTGCTGAGGCGGCGGGCATCACCTTCATCGACACCGCGGACGTGTACAACGGCGGCAAAAGCGAGGAAACCATCGGCGAATACGTGGCCGCCCATCCCGGAAAATTCTACATTACCACCAAATGCGGCCGCAGGCTGAACCCGCACACGGCGGATATGTATACGCCGGAAGCCATCGCGGGCTTTATTGACGACAGCCTGCGCCGGATGAAGCTGGAAAAGCTGGATCTGATCCTGCTGCATTGCCCGCCCACCTCCGTCTTCGCCCGGGACGATATTTTCGGGGAACTGGAAAAGCAGAAAACGCTGGGCAAGATCGCCGATTACGGGGTGAGCGTTGAGAAGGTCAGCGAAGGCATCCAGGCCATGGAATACGGCATCGCCGCCATGGAAGTGATCTTCAACATGTTCCGCCTAAAGCCCCTGGACGAGCTGTTTCCTTTGGCCGCGAAAAACAGGGTGGGTGTGATTGCCCGGGTGCCTCTGGCCAGCGGCATTCTGACCGGACGCTATACTTTGGACACCGTCTTTGGCCCCCAGGATCACCGCAGCTACAACCGGGAAGGCGCGGCATTTGATAAGGGTGAAACCTTTTCCGGCGTGCCCTACGAGCTGGGCCTGGATGCGGCGGAGGAGCTGAAAAAGGTGTTCGGCACGGATCAATTGGCCCCTGTCGCCATCCGCTGGGTGCTGATGCATCCTGCCGTCAGCGTGGTGATTCCAGGCGCCAGCCGCACTTCCCAGGTCATGGATAATGTCAAGGCCGCCGAGCTGCCGCTGCTGACAGACGCCCAGATGCAGGCAGTACAGCATATTTACGATCAATATCTGCGATCCATCATCCACCCGCAATGGTAAGCAATCAAACCGGGAAGCAAGCGGCTGATTTTACCATGAAATCACACATGGAAGAACGGAAGAAGATCACGACCGTTCAATGCTGCAGGTGATGAATTTACCGGGCAGAACGGGCAATTCAAATACCGCCTCGTCTCCTTCCTGATAGAGGGGCGTCAGAGAGCGCTTTTGTCCTGTGATCCGCAGGGCGGAAGCGCCTTTCACATGCAGCCGGACCAACTGCCGCTGTACGCCGTCCATTACGAAGGGATAGACGATGAAGGAACCGTTGTCATACACAAACAGGCCAATCCGGGCCGGGCCTTCCAGCCAAACGCCCTCCACCGGGAACGCCTGGCGGATGCGGCTGAGCGCCTGCTCCGGCATGGCGTAGAAATCCGGGAACGCGTCGGGCACAGCCAGCGTCCATACATGGCCGTCCATATAATCGTCCCGCAGCAGCAGGCCATAGCTTTCTTCGCCGTGGCTCCCTTTCACAACCGCCCAGGTGGAATTATTGCGGAATTCCGCCACTGGAATCTGAATAGGCTTGACCCCCGCAGGATAGAGGCTGATATACTGCCGTCCGGCCTGCTCCACCCGGTATGCGTCCACGGTGACCGAACGGCCCCGCAGCCGGATGCTGGTCAGCGCCTCCAGGCCTTTTCCGCGCACGGCGTCGATAAAGCCGGTGGTGATCAGCGCGTCGCCGCCGGTCTTTTCCAGCCAACCTTTCAGCTTTTCTACCACGTCCGGGTCACAGGCGGAGGAACGGGTGAGCAGGATTTGCTTTGCGTTCTCCGGGAAGTAGGGCGTGCATACGATGGGGAAGCCGCACATGCCCAGGAAATCCTGCACGTTGTCCTCTCCCTGGCAATTATCGGGCAGATAGCAGACGATGCCCCGCGGCGATCCAACGGTGTCCAGCACCGCGTCCAGCTTGTCCAGCTGGAAGCCCAGGGCGGGCGTATACATGTTGTCCAGCAGGCTTTGGAAACAGAACAGCATCAGCTCCTGAGGCTTGGAGAAGGCGGTCAGGTACGCCTGCTCCAGATAATGCTCGGTGATGTGGGTATCGAAGGTGTCAAACCAGCCGCCGCCGTTGTGGCCGGGCCACATGCTTTCAAAGTAGGTCATCAGGGAAAAGCTCAGATACCGGGGCAGGTGCTGGTCGGTGGTGACGGGATCGCGGGTTTCGGTGCCGGTATAGATCCGGTCGAACATCTCCCGCTGTTCCTTGGGGTTGTAGCCCGTTTCCTGGTAGCTTTCAGCCCAGTTTGGATACTTGATCGTGATTTTGCAGTGGGGGTTGGCCGCTTTGGCGGGGCCGATCACGTTTTCCTGGCTCACCCGGCGCATCAGGTCCAGCCGGTACGCCTGCCAGCTGCCATCCTGGATGCCGTGGGCGCGGTTGAACCGCTCCTTTTCCCGCACGCAATCGGGGCACATGCAGTTGGTAAAGAAGAAATCGTCGATGATGAATTCGTCAAAATGTCCGCCGATAAAAGCGCTCACTTGCTTGAGCTTTTCCACCATGGCGGGGTCATTGTAGCAAAGTGTATTGAACAGGCGGGCCTTGGGACGGCTGCCCTCCGGCGTATCCATTACGGTGGTCAGGCCCCCGGCAACCTGGATGCCGTGGCGCTCAAACACCCGGCGGCACATTTCCACCTGCTCATGGGTGGCCATCTCTCCCCGGAAGGGCTCCAGATACACCTTGTCCAGACGCAGGTGCTTGAGAATAAAGGCGAGTTGTTCTTCCAGCTGTTCTTCCGTTACATGGGCGGTGGCGTGGGCCACAAAATAAGTGGTCAGGGTAAAGTTGCGGTAATTGCCCATCTTCTTGCTCCTTCCATTGATCGGGCGGCAAAGGCCGGATTTGTTTTTTTGTCTGTTTTCATTCTGAGACTTTCATCCTATAGGACAGCATGGTTTTCCGCTCTCTGGCGGAGAAGAGAAATCAGCAATGAATAATGGAAGCGTCCATTTTCCCCAAGTCAGCGCAGCCGGTATAGGCCATGGCCTTTTTCAGTTCATTGTTCGCCCGGATCAGATAATCAGCCGCGCCCGCTGCGCCGTTTTGTTTGATGGCAGCCATCAGCGGCCTGCCAATACACACGCCTTTCGCGCCAAGAGACAGCGCCTTGAAAGCGTCCATGCCTGTTTGAATCTCGCAGTCAACAAACAGAGGTACAGCGCCATTCGTCAGCCGGGCAATTTCTGGCAGCATCTTAAGCGGCGGCACAGCGTATTCGATGCGGTTATTGTGGTGCGAAAGCACCAGCCCGTCCGCGCCTGCCGTCAGGCATCGTTCAGCGTCCCTTGCGCTCAAAACGCCCTTAACGATGACCGGCAGAGAAGCGGCCTGACAGATGGAAGCCAATTCCGCCGTGCGAAGCGGAGCCATTTCATGGCCGTCCACAATGTCCGGCGAACCGTCGGATGCAAAAGGATGGTCAATGTCTATGCCAACGGCCAGCAAGCCGCATTTTTCCGCAAACGCAATCTTCTTGTATATCAGATCCCGATCAGCGTAAGGCTTGATGATTTCGATCATATGAGGACAGATGGAAGAAAGATGCTGGATTTCTTCATCCTCCGCCATGCCATACCAAAGGACCGCGCCGGCGTTTTTCGCTCCTTGGGCCAGCGCTTCCGCCGCTCCGGGGAACATAAAATGATCCAGGTGAGAAAGCGCTGCGGTCATAATGGGCGATGAAAAAGTCTGTCCATAGAGTTCAAAATCGGTGGTTGGACTGACGGCGTCCATGTATCGTGTTTCGATCAGAAGGGAATCCAAATAAGCGCGGCTGATCCAATTCGAGTTTCCAACGTCGGGCAAGGCTGATCCTCTCCTTTCCTGGTTCCACCCGGTAATACGATCCTGCCTGATCTGGGGATACGTTTCCTCCAGTTCTTTCAGCTCGTCTATTGTTCGCACTCGTCCCCCTTCGGCGGTGGAAGCGATGCACAAATTATACCAGATTTCTCCAGTCATATCAACAGGCTGATCCTTGTTCGTCCGGTATTTTTCCGAAGCGAAGTACAAAAGTAACTTCCAGAGTGCGGGGGAGGAACTGGAAATAAGAGTTACAAGAAATCTGGTGAAGCTGGGTATTCCGGAATACTTCACCCGAATAGCTGCCAACAGCCGGAAAACCTATTGGTTCATAGCGGAAACCACGCCCGTGAAAAGAGCCATATCAAACGAAAGGCTCATACGCGCCGGATACTATGATCTATCCGAAGCATATGAGCACATTCAGTCTGCTTGTATTGGACGCGCCGTGGGCCGAACGGTACGCACGGTGCGGTGAGAGGACGGGGGGTTAATCACCCCCTCCTATTCGATTGCCCAGGTGCCGTTGCGGAAAATGGGCTCGGCGCTTCCATCGGGCCGAATCCCGTCAATGGACAGGTCGTCCGCGCCGACCATGAAATCCACATGAATGATCGAATCGTTGATGCCCAGCTGCTGCGCTTCCGCCACGGTCAGATCATCGCCGCCGGGCAGCACTTCCTTGAAGCCCATGCCCAGGGCCACGTGGCAGCAGGCGTTTTCGTCAAAGAGGGTTTCATAGAACAGGAAACCGCACTGATTCACGGGGCTTTCCTTGGGCACCAGCGCCACTTCGCCCAGCATGGACGCGCCGTCGTCCATGTGGATCATGCGCTCCAGCAGCTCCTGGCCCTTCGCCGCCCGGCAGGATACCGCCCGGCCATGCTCGAAGGTGATGGAGAAATCCTCAATCAACTGACTGTTCCAGGAAAGGGGCTTCACCGCCACCAGCGTCCCTTCGCACTTTCCCGCCAGGGGAGAGGTGAAGATTTCCTCCGTGGGCATATTGGGGATATAGAAAACCCCGTTGACCGTATTGACCGCCCCGGCCCCTTCCCATTTCGCGCTGGGAATCAAATCCACGGCGAAGTCCGTTCCGTTGGCGCTGCGGTAGCGAAGGCTGGAAAAGCCCTGGGCATTGAGCCAGGCGGCTTTCTGTTCGATAAAGTCCGTGTGCGCTTTCCAGGCCGCCACCGGGTCGTTGTCCTCCTGTACCCGCACGGTTTTCAGGATGGCTTCCCACAGCTTGTCCACCGCCGCGGCGTCGTCCGCCTCCGGGAAGCATTTTTTCGCCCACTTGATGGAAGGATAGGCGGCGATGACCCACTGGTGTTTTCCATCGATGGCATTGCGGTAAGGCTTGATCACGGTGGAGCGGCTTTGCATCACGGCGGACAGCTTGTGGGGGTCCACGCCGTTCATGGCGTCCGGGTCGTCGGAAGCAATGAAGATGCGGACCGGCAGATCCGCCACCATCTGCCGGAGCTTTTCTTCTTCCCAGGGCAGCACCCTGCCCAGGGTTTCCTGATCGGCGTACAGGTAATTCAGCCTGCTTTGCAGATCGTACACCCATTCCACGTTCACCTTTTTCGCCCCGGCTTTGTAGCATTCCTCCATCACCATGGCGGCGAAAGCGTGCTGCTCCACGGAAATGGTCAGCTGCACGACCTGGCCCTTTTGCACGTTCGCGCCGGTGCGGACGATCAGCTCGGCATACTTTTGCAGCAGTTGATTGGAAATACTCACGGTGTGTTCCTCCCTCATGTTTCTTGATTTTCAGTATTCCCGAAATACGCTTTGTAGGCGTCATATCCCGTGTGAACGCTGTTTGCCGGATCATAGCTCAGCAGCTCGGAAAAAGGGGCAAGGGATTCCATGGGACTGAAGCCTTTCTCCCGCAGCGCAAGGTATTGCTGAATGGTTTCCCGCTTTCCGGCGATCAGGATCCATTCCACGCGCTTGCTTTCCGGCTGATCCAAGTTGCGTTCGTGAAAATGCGTCAGCCCATGCTTTTCAATGATGGCGCGGGCTTCTTCCTCCACCAGGGAATAATCGTCCCGCGTCAGGGGCGGGGACAGGGCCAGCCTTTTGCAGCCCCCGGCGACGCATTCGCAGAAGGCGGTGATCATCCCCAGAATAAAAGAATATTTGTCAGGTTTTCCTGTCATCAAACGATCCCCTCACCTTTCTGCCATTGCGTAATACTTCCGCTGTCAGTATACTACTTTATTTCGGGTCAGGTCAATCAATTTGCTTGCTATTGCTCCGTTTTTTCTGTATATTCCGCTCCATGGCGGACGCGGAGATGCAGAACCAAATGCAGGAAGCACTGGCGGACGCGATAGACTATTGCGTCCGCGGCGCCGGACGGCCCGCGGCCTGTGTCCTTTCCTTCTGCTATGCGACCAGCTTTCTCAGCGATAAGCTGGATGTTTACGCCCGTAACTGCCACAGCTATCATTATCTGGCGCTGCTGGACGCAATCAGTCCCTGGGAAGCGCCGGACTGGGTGTATAAAGAAGTCACCAAAATGCCGGAGCTGCTGGACGAAGGGGTCTTCCATGTAACGCTGGATAAAAAATATGGAAAAACGGCTCGCCCGCCTTTCGGGTGGTGGAAGGCGATATGGTTATCAGCACCGTGGAGTATAACCTGTATCAGCTGGATGAAGCCACCGGTCAGACCATCCGCCTGGGGAAGGTGCCGGTTTGGTTCGATTTCGACGAGGGAATCTGCCGGGTGTATGATTTGTCGCAATGGCCGGCCTTTGATGGCAGAGTGTGCCAGATCGAGCTGCAAAACATGGTGACTGCCGGGAAACATAATCTGTTGTACAATATCCCCATCATGATCGACGGTGAACTGATGAACATGCGCTGTGCCTATTGGTTTGATAAAGCGGAATATGAGGTGCTGGGCCTGCGGGAGGGGTATGATAACGACAGCAGCCAGTTTAACAGAAACGTGATGTCGCTGTCCCAGGTCGCCGGACGGGAATATAACCTGATACATGAAGTCAGCGGAGAAAAACGCGGCTCAAAGCCTTATGTTTTCAGCCCGGCCATGATCCTGTACCGCTCTATGCAACTGGAGGAAATCACCCTGTCTCCGGGAACGTATTATATCCAATTTGCCATTTATAATGTGTGGTGGCATTAAAAAAGGAAACCCTTGATTTTCAAGGGCTTCCTTGGCGGAGAAGGAGAGATTCGAACTCTCGAACGGTTTTACCCGTTACACGATTTCCAGTCGTGCGCCCTCGACCAAGCTAGGCGACTTCTCCTTGGCTGCATGCTCAAAAACGAGCATAGCCATGTTAGCATAAAACGCACTGATTGTCAAGCAAAAAATCACTCTTTTATAAAACTTCTGAAAATCCGATCATATTACCGTTCCCGGTTGAGCCGGAATGCCACGGAACGCTTCAGATATTCCAGGTATTCTTCGTCGCGGCACATGGCTTTGCCGGGGGTATCGCTGAGCTTAGCCACAGCGCGGCCATTGACGGTCTGCAATTTGATGACGATGTTCAGGGCTTCTTCGCTGGTGTCGTTGGAGCAGAAGGTGCCGATGCCGAAGGACACCTTCGCCCGGTCCTTGAAGTGATCATACAGCGCCTGGGCGCGGTCAAAGTCCAGGCTGTCGCTGAACAGCAGCAGCTTCGTGCGGGGATCGACGCCGTACTTTTCATAATGCTTGATGATCTTTTCGCCCCACGCATAGGGGTCGCCGCTGTCGTGGCGCACGCCGTTGAAGTTATTCACCATGGCGCGGTTGAAGTCCAGCAGGAACAGGTCAGTGGTCACGGTGTCGGTAAGCGCCGTGCCGTTGTCGCCGCGGTACTCATCATACCAGTCCTCCAGGGCGTAGTGGTTGGTGTAGGCCAGGGGGATGGAGTCGATGCCCTGGTACATCTGCACGAACTCATGGGCGTAGGTGCCGATGGGGGTCAGGTTGTATTTCATGGCCAGGTACACGTTGGAGGTGCCGATGCAGTTCTTGGTTTCGGCGCTCAGGCGGCGCACCACCACGTCCTCCCATTCCCGGCTGAGGCGGCGGCGGCAGCCGAATTCCGCGAAGGTGAAGGTGTATTTCCCGCTCTGGAAATCCCGGATTTTCTGATCCAGCCGTTCCTTGGCCGAGACCAGCAGCGCGTCGTAATCGTACCGCATACGGAAGTATACTTCGTTCACGATTTCCAGCAGATAGATTTCAAACTGCATGGCGGAGAACAGCGGCCCGCGCACCACGATGCTCAGTTCTCCGTCCTCGCTCAGGCTCGTTTCCACATAGTCCCGGATGGGATGCCACAGCCGCAGGAACTCCACATAGTCGTTTTTGATGAACCGGATAGAACGAAGGTAATCCAGCTCGTCCTTGCGGAAGCGCAGCGTGCACAGGTGGTCGATCTGGGCGTTGATTTCATCGAACATTTCTTTGGTGAACGTTACGCCCGCGTTGCGGCAGCGGAAATAGTATTCGCCGCTCAGGTCGGTATGCTTGTGGAAAATCACCTGATCCATGTTGAATTTGTACAGGTCAGTGTCCAGCAGCGAAATCACAATGGGGTCGAGCTTCATGAAGCTTCCTCCTTTTGTCAGCAGCCACGGCAGTATTTCTGCCGGCACCAGACCGCTGATTTCTTTTTCCGGGTTTTTCGTTTTTGTTATCAGGCGGCGAACGGCGGTGGAAGAGATGCGCTTGGTTTCCGGCGGCGTATGCAGCATGGTGATGAAAGGAGCCAGGGAACGGAGGTAATCATCACTTTCAATCATCCGTTCGCAGTCGTCCTCTCCCCGGCTCAGACAAACGATGCCGAATTCCCGCGCGATATTCGCCACGTACTGCCAGCCGTGTTCCAGCTCAGGCAGCTTATCCGAGCCCAGCAGCAGCGACGCTTCGATGCCCTCATCACACAGGTGACACAGGGTTTCATAGGTGCGGGGCTGGCGCGCCTGCGTCATTTCCCAGTCCGTCACCCGCATCCAGGGGCGGGATTGGGCGGTCAGGCGCAGCATGTTGAGCCGCTGTTCATCGCTGTATGCGAAGTCCTTGCCTTGCTCATCTCGGATATACACGGACTTGGACGGTACGAAGATCACCTGCTCCCGTCCGGTTTCATGCAGGGCAAATTCCGCCAATTGAAGATGCGCAACGGTCGGCGGGTTGAAGGCCCCGAAAAAGGCCAAGGCTTTCGTCATGTCAGGCATCTTCTTTCCATGGATTCAGGATCACGGGCATCCTGCGCTTGTGCATATTGGCCTGTTCCTTACGCCGGATTTTTTCGTCCGTTTCTGCGTTCCCGCAGGTGCCGAAGCGGATGTATTGATGAATGTCCTGATAGGTCAGGCCCAGCCGTTCTTCGTCGCTTTTGCCGGACAGGCCGTCGGTGGGTGTTTTCACAACGAGCTCATGTGGCAGCTCTTCCATCGTCAGGCCTACTTCCACCACCTCCACGCTGGTCAGCGCGCCCAGCACGGAAAAGTCGCAGGAGGTGTCGCCGTCCTTGGTGCAGTAGCCCACGGTCGCCTCGCTCAGGTTGCCGGTGCCCGCCAGCCGCGCGCCGATGGCCTGAGCGATGTAACGCAGGGTGGTCATCCGCAGGCGCGGGCCCACGTTGATGTCGCTTTCCTTATGGAAAGGAACGGCAAATTCGTTTTCCTTCGCGGTGGGGGCGTTCTGGTCAGTCACGGCGCGGAGCGCTTCGTGCATGGGGCCGATATTGATCGTGCGGTGCTGAATCCCCAGCGCCTTGCACACGCGGATGCTGTCGGAGATATCCTTCTGCTTGCCGTCCGGCAGCATCACGCCGTAGACGTTTTCTTTCCCCAGCGCCCGGGCGCACAGCGCGGCGGTGACGGTGGAGTCCTTGCCGCCTGATATGCCGATTACCACCCTGGAAAAACCCTGCTGGGAAGCCAGCTTTTTGATTTCTTCCACCATGCGGTCCCGCGTCGCTGCGGCGTCAAAATGGTATTCAGACATGTTCATTGCCTCCATTGTATTTGTGTATTGGGCACTTTAAGTTAGGTAGGAGGTAGGAAGTAGGAGGTAGGAAGTTTAAAATGTGCTTCAATGGCCACACAACTTGCGGCTTGTGCCTTTATAATCACAATAAAACCTCCTACCTCCTACTTCCTACCTCCTACCTTAATGATTTAAAGTGTCCTTCAAATAACCTCAATCTGACAGCTTCTCATGGTTTCCAGAGCGGCTTCATGCTTATCGGGCGTCACGCCCGCGCAGCAATCCGCGCGCACAACAAAATCCGTTTCCGGAAACGCCGCCTTCAGCAGCATCGCGTTGGACACCACGCAGATATCCGTGCACAAGCCCAGCAGCTCGATGGCTTCAGGGCCGTCCTCGCCGCTTCTGTCCCGAATGATCTGGGGCAGGCGCACGCTGCCGAAGGTGGGCTTTTCCACGAAAGCAGCGTCCTCACCCAGCGCTTCCATCACCTCGGGGCGGATGCGCCAGCCTTCTGTGCCGCGGATACAATGGGGCACCGGCAGATGCCGTCCCTCCCGGGTTTCCATATAGTTTTCTTCGTGTGTGTCCAAGGTGGCGATCACAGCATATCCTGCCTCCCGGCACGCCCGGATGCGGGCGCAGACGGCGGGCACGATCGCCTGGGCTTCGCTGGTGCCCAGAGAGCCGTCGATAAAGTCCTTTTGCATATCCACCACGATCAGGAACTTTTGCTTTATCATTTGGGTTTTCCTCCTCGCTTCCAATTGAACATAATACCCAGGAATATGACCTTTCCCATTATACAGTATTTCCTCGCTTTTTGACAGACCTTTCCATGCTTTTTCTGCCGCCCAAACCAGGAATTCCGCAAAACGCGGCGTTTGCCCTTGCTTATCCGCAGGGGGTATGCTATAATTTCCAAAGGAAAAACGCCCGTTTGCGGTGCGTATCGCACAGGAGGAGAGAAGCATGGGTTTCTTTCAACGCTTAAAGGAGGGCCTGTTCAAGACCCGCAGTGGGCTGACTGACAAGGTGGACGAGCTGGTCAAGAACACCCGGATCATTGACGATGATTTTTACGATGAACTGACGGATATTCTGATTCTGGCCGACGTGGGCGTGGAAGCGACCACGGATATTATCGACAAGCTGAAGGCCCAGGTGGACGCCAAGAAAATCAAGGACGCCGACCAGGCCAAGGAAATCTTCAAGCAGATTCTGATCGACGAAATGAACATCCCCCGGCCCAACCTGCGCTGGCCCATGGTGATGTTCGTCGTCGGCGTGAACGGCGTTGGCAAGACCACCACTATCGGCAAATTGGCCCTGCGCTTCCAGGAAATCGGCCGCAGCGTGATGCTGGCCGCCGCCGACACCTTCCGCGCCGCCGCCGACGAGCAGCTGGCCGTGTGGGCCGAGCGGGCCAAGGTGCCGATCATCCGCGGTCAGGAGGGCGGCGACCCCGCCTCCGTGGTGTACGACGCGGTGCAGAGCGCCAAGGCGCACAAGACCGACCTGCTGATCGTGGACACCGCCGGGCGTCTCCATAACAAAAAGAACCTGATGGACGAGCTTTCCAAAATGCGCCGCATCATCGACCGGGAATACCCCGAGGCCGAAATGCGCTGCATGCTGGTGCTGGACGCCACCACGGGACAAAACGGCATCCAGCAGGCCAAACAGTTCAAGGAAGCCGCCGAGATCAACGGCATCGTACTCACCAAGCTGGACGGCACCGCCAAGGGCGGCGTAGCCATCGCCATCCGCAAGGAGCTGAATATCCCCGTGTGGTATATCGGCGTGGGCGAGGGCATCGACGATTTGCAGGCCTTTGACGCCAAGGAGTTTGTGAACGCTTTGTTTTAATGAGTGTTCAGAGTACAGAGTGCAGAGTACAGATGAATCATGCTGAATCATAGATGGAATCGTCACTTCGCGCCTTTCTGTTGAATCTTTGCTCTCTGTACTCTGCACTCTGTACTCTGTACTCTCTTGCTTGATCTTTCTACAATAGAGGTCCTGCCCATGAAGTTCCTCCGTCTGTTCTCCCGCAAGCCCACCTTTTCCGACGACGCGCTGGACCTGGTGCTGTCCAATGAGGACGTGTCCGACCCGGAATACGGCATTGACGACGGCTACACCTTCAATATTTTCCGTCACAAAACGCGGGACTACGTGGGCTATGTGAGCCTGCGCCTGGGCGAAAGCCCCGGGCTTTATTACCTGGGCCACATCGGCTACCGCATCGAGGAAAAGCATCGGGGCCACGGCTACGCGGCCCGGGCGTGTTATCTCATGCTGCCACTTTTGCAGCGGCTGCACCTGGGATCGGTGGTCATCACCAACAACGTGGAGAACGTCGCCTCCCGCAAAACCTGCGAGCGCCTGGGCTGCGAGCTGGAACGCATCGCCGACGTGCCCAGGGAGTACCGCACCCTCTGCGCCGGGGCGACGCAAAAATGCCGCTATATCTGGCGCATGGACGGCGCGGAAAAGGCATACAATAAACTGAGCTGATATAGCTCATGGAATAAAAGACGAGAGTGCAGAGTACAGAGTGCAGAGTACAGTTTAGATACTCTTTTCAGAATCCTCAGGAAAAAGGAAAAACAAACTCATCTGCACTCTGTACTCTGAACTCTGTACACTAAACGAAACGGGGGCAGTACCATGGAACTGACCGCCAAAGGCGTTCGTGTCCATTACGAGCAGATGGGCGAGCGCGGGAAAAACGTGCTGCTGCTCCACGGCTGGGGCTGCTCCATCCAGCATTTCCAGCCCATTGCCCAGGATTTGAGCAAGGACTACCGGGTCACGGTGATCGACTTTCCCGCTCACGGCGCGTCGGGCCGTCCGCCCGAACCCTGGGGCGTGCCGGAGTTCGCGGCGTGCGTCAAGGATTTGATCGAACAGTTGGGCATCGCCCCCTGCGACATCATCGCCCATTCCTTCGGCGGGCGCGTGGCGCTCTGGCTGGCTGCCAACGAGCCGCGGCTGGTCAGCCGTCTGGTGCTCACTGGCGGCGCGGGCCTGAGAAAACCTCAGACCGAAGAACAGAAAAAGCGCAGCGAGGAATACAAAAAGAAAAAGGAAAAGCTGCTGAATCTTACCAAGCTGCCCCTGGTGGGCGGCATGGCGCAAAAGAGCCTGAAAGCCTTGCAGGACAAATACAGCTCCCCCGATTACAAAGCCCTGGACGACGAAATGAAAAAGACCTTCGTGAAGGTCATCAACCAAGATTTGACGCCTCTGCTGCCGCGCATCCAAGCGCCCACTCTGCTGATCTGGGGGGAGAATGATACTGAAACGCCCCTCTGGATGGGCCAAAAGATGGAGCAGGACATTCCCGACGCGGGTCTGGTGATCTTTGAAAACGACGATCACTTTGCTTATCTCAGGCAGTGGCAGCGGTTTGTGACGGTGGTACGGGCGTTTTTGACTTAAAAGGAGGGGGAAAGCTATGGATATGCTTTTGATGTATTGGCTTCCCTGCCTGTGCATGATCGGCGGGATGGTGCTTGCCGCTCGGCGGCTGCTGCACTATTTCCAATTGGAAAGCTATCAGTTCCATGGTTATTTTCAAACGGTCAACCGACAATGGCGGGGGGCAATCGCCCCATATTTGGCGCTGAGTGGCATATACCTCGGTGTTTTTCTGCTGTATACTTTTATCGCTATCATACTTTGGATGTCTGATAACCATGCTTCCTGGACTGTCCCGCAGGTGATTTGGGCGCTGCTCTGCTGCGCGGGCTATGTGCTGGCTGGTTGGCTGATTCGGAAGCGGGGAATGAAGCGCAGCGAAAAGAAAAAATTCGCGCTGACGGCCCGGATGAAGCGGCTGTATGGTTCGCTGATTGTAACGCTGCTTCTGATCCCTGTGCTTGTTTTTCTTTTTTGGGGAGACGTGCATGCGTTTGGCGCAATCTGCTGTGTCATCGCCGCTCTGTTGCTTCCATTGCTTGTCGCCCTGGCAGGCGTCCTGGCCCTGCCGATTGAAAAACTGATTTTCCACCTATACTTTAAGGACGCGGAAAAGAAGCTGCTGGAAAATCCCCGGCTCATCCGCATCGGCATCACGGGCAGCTACGGCAAGACCAGCACCAAGTTTATCCTGGCTGAAATCCTTTCTCAAAAATATAACGTGCTGGCCACGCCCGCGTCCTTCAACACCCCCATGGGCGTGACGCGCATCATCCGGGAGCGGCTGACCCCGGCGCACCAGGTGTTCATCGGGGAAATGGGCGCCCGGCACGTGGGCGAAATCAAGGAGCTGTCCAACCTGGTGCACCCCACCATCGGCATCCTGACCGCCGTGGGGCCCCAGCATCTGGACACCTTCAAGACGATCGAACGCATCGAAAAGACCAAATATGAGCTGATCGACGCGCTGCCCCAGGACGGCCTGGGTGTATTCATGAACGATGACGGGATTGTTACCAGGCTGTACGAAAAGACCGGCAAGCCCAAAATGCTGGCCGGGAAAGAGGGGGCCGACGCCTGGGCCAGCGACGTTTCCGTGTCCCCCCAGGGCAGCCACTTCACCCTGCACTTAGGCGATTGGGAGCCCTTTGAATGCACCACGCCCCTGCTGGGCCGCCACAACATCGGCAACATTTGCGCCGCCTGCTGCGTGGCAAAGCATTTAGGCCTGAACCGGGAGCAGATTCGGCGCGGCATCCAGCAGTTAAAGCCCGTGGAACACCGGTTGCAGCTGCTTAAAACCGCGGGCGGCGTGACCGTGATCGACGACGCCTTCAATACCAACCCCACCTCCAGCAAGGAAGCCCTGCGGGTGCTTTCCTCCTTCCCCGGGCGGCGGGTGATCGTCACCCCCGGCATGGTGGAACTGGGCGCGGAGGAAGCCCGCTACAACGAGGAATTCGGCCAGGCCATGGCCGACGCCGTGGACGTGGCCGTGCTGGTGGGCAAGCGCCATACCGAGCCCATCCAGAAGGGATTAACAGAAAAAGGCTTCCCACCTGAAAGCATCCATGTGGTGGCCAGCCTGGACGAGGCCATCCGGGTGGTTAACGGCATCCTGCGCCCCGGCGACGTAGTGATGTATGAGAATGACCTGCCCGATCATTATAATGAAGGATAGATGAATACCCCTTTATGGGTTTCTTGGAAGGGGGCCTGGGGGAAACCGTTCTTTGACCTTCAAAGAACGGTTTCCCCCAGAAAACTTATTCTTGGAGGTTTCTATGAGCAAAATCCAATTGGGCGTGATGTTCGGCAGCCGCACGTGCGAGCATGAGGTGTCGATCATCAGCGCGGTGCAATTGATGCGCAACGTGAACCGGGAAAAGTACGATGTGATCCCGGTCTATATCAGCCAGAAGGGCGAATGGTTCACAGGCGAACCCCTGCTGGACATCAAAACCTACACGCCCTTTGATCCTTATAAGAAGGGCATCGTGCCCGTGCATCTGGACCTGACCGCCGGTTCCGGGGCGCTGCTGCATTACGTGCCCGCCAAGGGCTTGCTGGGCGGCGGCAAGGAAGAGATCGTGGCCCGGCTGGACTGCGTGATCCCCGTGATGCACGGGCTCCACGGCGAGGACGGCTCCCTCCAGGGCGTGCTGGAAATGGCGGGCCTGCCCTATACCTCCACCGGGGTCACGGGCTCCGCCGTGGGCATGGACAAAATCACCATGAAGCGCTTCTTCCGGGGCTGCGGCTTCCCCATCCTGCCGGACTGCGCCATGACCCGCGCGGAGTTTGAGCAAGACGCGGACCAGGCCATGGACAAGGTGGAAGGATTGCTGCCCTATCCCGTGTTCGTGAAGCCCGCGTGCCTGGGCTCCTCCATCGGCGTCAGCCGGGCCGATGACCGGGCGAAGCTCAAGGAAGCGCTGGAGCTGGCCTTCTCCTATGACCGGCGGGTGCTGATCGAACAGGGGTTGGATAAGCCCATCGAGGTGAACTGCTCCGTGCTGGGCTTTGACGGGGAGCGCGAAGCCTCCGTGCTGGAAATGCCGAACTCCGGCGCGGCGTTCCTGGACTTCTCCGAAAAGTATCTGGCGGGCAGCGGCGGCAGCAAGGGCATGGCCAGCCTGAAACGCATCGTGCCCGCGCCCATCGGCGAGGAATTGACCAAAACGCTGCAGGACCTGTCCCTGCGAGTGTTCGACGCCATGGACTGCAAGGGCGTCGTGCGAATCGACTACATGCTGGACCGCCACAGCGACAATTACTACATCACCGAAATCAACACCATTCCCGGCTCCCTGGCCTATTACCTCTGGCAGGAAAGCGGCCTGAAATACAGCCAGCTCATCGACCGGATGGTGGACTGCGCCATGAAAGCCTATCAGGAAAAGGAGCGCAATTCCTTCGCCTTCCATTCCGACATCCTCTCCGGCGTGCAGCTGGGCGGCGTGAAGGGTGCCAAGGGCGGGAAGCTGAAACTGTAAGCGTGAATGAACAAAGCCTGCGCGGATTGCTGAACTTCCGCACAGGCTTTGTTTTTTTCATCCTTCATGCTATGATTGATAAGAATTGAAGAAAAACAGCGCTAATCCTGTGTTGTTTTCACACTGTAAAATACTTTGTTGGGCGTCATGTCCTGCTGGTACTGGATGAAGAGCTCTTCCACGGTGACGCACATAAAGCCGTTATCGAAAAGCCACTGGGCGGCCTGCCTGCCGGATTCGGGGGTGTTGTCCTTGATGTCGTGCATGAGGATGATGGAGCCGTCCTTGACCTCGGAACGGATCACGCTCATGACCCCGGCGGAGGATTTGCCCGTCCAGTCCTTGGTGTCCACGTCCCATTCGATAAAGGGCAGGTCGATCTTGGCCTTGATGAAGTAATCGAAAATGCCGTAGGGTGCGCGCAGCATCCAGGGGCCTAATCCCCACGTCTTGGTCATGACCTCATACATCTTTTCCGTGTAGGCCTGGATGCGGGGAATGGTGGATTTGCTGGTGTCGGTGTGCTTGTAGTGGTGGCTTTGGAGGGAATGGTTTTCGTCGTTCTCCCGCATGGCGATGTCGGCGTATTCGTCGATGCGGTCGCCCACCAGGAAGAAGGTGGCCTGAGCCCCGGCGTGGCGCAGGTTGTTGAGCAGGGTGGCGGTGTTGGCATAGTCCGGGCCGTCGTCGAAGGTGAGGGCACACATCCTGTAATTGGCATTGTCCGTCTGGCGTTCGCCGTATTCCGTCATGTGGCCACGGATGGCGTGGTAAGGAATCGTCACGCGCATCAGGGTGGGCTGCTTGGGATAAAGGGCCTTCGCTTCATAATGAAAGCTCAGCGACACCGGGCCCAGCATGAACGGCGTTTCCTTCAGCGCGTCTTTGGTGCATAAGGCGCGAAGGGCTTCTTCGTCCACGTCCTGCTGCGGGAAATAATGATCCAATTCTTCATACACGATTTCCGCCATGATCTCCCAGGCTTCGCTGTCCTCGCCGAACAGGTCGGTCAGGTACACCCGGTCGCCGGTGTCCATGTCGTACACCCGGCAGTCGAAGGGCGACTGTACCTGCTTGCGCTTGTAGCTTTCCCGGGCCAGCACCAGAAAGCTGACCAGGCTTTGCCCCGACCGGGTGTTCACCACATGCACGTCCAGCCGGCTGTTGCGCTTGGGGTTGCTGGCCTTCTGCATCTCCGGGCCGAGCTTCGCCACGTAACCGTCCACCAGCCCGTTGATTTCCTCGTCCACGGCGCTCTGGGCGGTCTGCACATATTCCCAGGAAAGGTAGCTCTGCTGGTTCAGCTTGTCCTTGACGGTATACTTTACCTGAAAACATGGGGGAAAGCTGTCCGCCTTTTCCGCCAGCGCGGGCAGCGGCAGAAGCAGACACAGCAGCAGGGCCAGGATTCTTTTCATGCACAATCCTCCTGAAAAGGAAATACCGACAAAATATTATCATACCCCTTGACGGAACGCAAGCAATCGGACAGAAAAAACCTCGCGGAACACAGGATGGCAGGCGCGTCATCCCAAGCCCCGCGAAGGTCAGGGAAGATGGGTTAATTGAGCTTTTTTTCCTCCGTCGGCAGACGTAGATTTGGCGGTCTGCGCGGCGGTGCGGCTGACGGCGGCGAAACAGTGGGGGAGGGCCGGTCCGGTTCAGGCGCTGTGTCGTTCTCCAAATCATTCAGAGAAACCGTCTGCACCTCCACCTCGGGTACAGCTTCCCCGCCGCTCTGCTGAAGCTCGGACAGATCGACCTCCGTGGCGTGCTTGGACCACTGCCGCCAGTTGTCATACACATCCCATACGCGCATTTCGTTGGGGTCCAGGAAGGCCACCATGCCCGCGTCCAGGTCCACCAGGTTCACCGGGACAGCGTCGGGGTCGTCCGGCCATTCTTCCTCGAACATATCCATGCGGTCATAGGCGCGGTGAATGCGCAGACCGGGAAACTTCCGAATGTCGGACAGCAGAGTCGTGTTGCCCAGGTTCGCGCCGCGGAAGCCCCAATTGATGAACAGCTGGTTATGATATACGCCGGAGCACTGGATAAAGCGAACGCGGTCGTTTTTTATGGAATAAACCATGGCGCTGTGCTGGTGAAAGCCCTTTTCATCGGTGTATTCCACGCGGATGATGTCGCCCACCCGCAGCCCGTCTGCCTCCCAGACGGAATTGAACTGCTGCCATTTGCCGTGGGGGTTGACCTCGCCGGACAGTAAATAGCCCAAAAACTGGCAGAACCCGAAGCATTCGCCCCAGCCGTAAGCGTTGGGCAATCCGCTCTGAACTTCGTTGCATTCCCAGCGGCAGCCGAACCAGCCGCGGTTATAAAAATATTCCTCTCCTTTTTTTCCGCAGACAACTTTGAAGATTGGGTCCAGCCCTTCTTGTTTTCCTGGGCGTGGAAGGTTTGCGTTACATCTGGCTTCGTTACCCAGTACCACCCGTCGTTCAGGTCGTAGGCCTCCAGAATGGCGTCCAGGTTTTCCGTGGTATAAACGCCGCGAAAACGTGTATCAACAAACCGGAATTCTTCGGGGGATTCAAAGAAGTATTCTTCCGCCTTTCCCCCTGGCAGGCCCCCCAGGAGAAGGACCAGCGCCAGGACACCGGAAATCCACCTTCGCTTCATTACTTCATCAAACCTCATCGGCAAAGACTTTGGACTTCAATAAATGGACAATGAGCCGACTTTATTGTAACATAAAAAACAGAAAAATGAAATAGATGTTGACAAAAATTATATACTTTCGTAACATTTTACAATTCTGAGGAAATCCGTGATGACAGGTGAGAAAAGGTATGCTATAATACTCTCACATTCATTCATGCCTGGATGCACGGATACTCGGGAAAACGATAAGGAGGAAATGTCAGGATGAAAAAAGCTGTCAGTTGTTTTGCCATCGTATGTCTGCTGCTGTCGGCGCTGCCGATGGGCGCGCTGGCCGATCACCAGTATCTGCTGGACAGCAATACCCGGGCGATCACCGAAGCGGAGCTGTGGGACTGGGACAGAGAATCGCTGAGCTTCATGTTCAATGAAATCTTCGCCCGGCACGGCTACCCGTTTCAGGCGGGCGGCAAATTCTACAATTGGTTCAACGCCCAGCCCTGGTATCAGGCGGTGCGCAAGGTGACGAAGGAACAGGCCGTCGCCGCCTCCACCGACCTGGAATGGAAAAACTATAAGACCATCAAGTCTGTCATCAGCCAGATGGACGCGGTGAACTGGCCTTACCGCAAGCCCGCCGGTTCGCCCCTCAAATCCTGGCGGGATTTCACGCCTCCGGACGGCTCCCTGAAGCTGACGGGCTTTTCTTACCTGACCCTTACCGCCAATCAAAAGCTGGACGTGTATTCCGCGCCGAGCGCTTCCTCCTGGCGCGGGGCCAACGGCAAAGCCCTGCTGAACACCAACGGCGCGGTGTGGGGCGCGGGCTGGGAAAACGGCTGGATGCTGGTGTTCTATGAAACCAACGCGGGCAGCGTGCGGGTTGGCTACGTGAACGGCTCTCAAATCAGAGGGAAGGTGAGCGTGAACGATCCTTTGTATTTTGAGCGCTCTTCCTGCCGTCTGACTTCCGCCGCCACCCTGACGGACGACCCGCTGCGTACCATGACCACCATTGCCAGCCTTCGCGCGGGGGATACGGTGACGTATCTGACCACCATGACCAACCAGAGCGGCTGGAGCTTTGACTACATCGAAACCACTGTAGGCGGGAAGCTGGTGCGCGGCTTCATCCCCACCGGCTGCCTTGACGTGCCCTACGATACGTTGGAAAACTGGGACGCCTATTCCAAATAAACCTGAGAAAGAAAAACACCCGAACCGGTTTGCAGCATCGGTTCGGGCGTTTTGTATGGAAAGGTTTATTCTTCCTGTGCCACGAGGGCTTTTTCAATCATCTCCAGCAATTGGTCCCGTCCGTCGCTATTCTCGGAGGAATAGCAAATCACCTGCCAGGGCTGCACCTGCAAGGCGCGGCAGATGGGGGCCAGGTTCTTCATCCGCGCGCCCCGGGAAATCTTATCCGCTTTCGTGGCAACCACCACGAAGGGCAGTCCGCTTTCCCGCAGGAAGGTGTTCATCTGCACGTCGTCCTGGGTGGGCTCGTGGCGGATGTCCACCAGATGCAGGGTCAGGCGAAGCCGGTTCGTTTCCCGGAAGTAGCCCTCCATCATTTCGCCCCAGCGCAGCTTTTCCTGCTTGTCCACCTTGGCAAAGCCGTAGCCCGGCAGGTCCACCAGGTGCAGGCTGTCATTGAGCAGAAACAGGTTGATCAGCCGGGTCTTGCCGGGCGTGGCGCTGGTTTTTGCCAACGCCTTGCGGCGGCACAGATTGTTGATCAGGCTGGACTTGCCCACGTTGCTCTTTCCCGCCACCGCGATTTCCGGCAGCGCGTTTTCCGGGGCTTTGTAGGATGACATGCTGGTCACAAAGGACGCGGTTTTGATTTCCATGGCTGCTCCTGTTGTCTTTCTCTGTTCGCCCCAGACCCCAACCAGGGTCCTGAGTATCCGCAGCCTCAATCGTCGCAACTCGCCTTCATGGCGAGATTGCTCGTTTCGGCTGATCTCAGCGCGGACAGAACATCCGCCACAGGCGGCTGTCCGTGCTTCGTCCCTGGACCCGCAACTGGCGAATGAACATAGTTGGAATAAGCAGACAAACTCCGCCTGCCGCGCTGGGAATACGAAAAGATTGAGGGCTTCTGGCCCAAGAAAGCCTGGGAAAATCCGCAGGGGAAAGTAAACTTTCCCCTGTTGATTATTCCCTGGCTTTCCCCGGATGCTTTGCATCCGGGTTGGCGGCTTTGCCGCCGGGCCAGAAGCACCACGGCACCAAGTCAATCTTCCACGTCCCTCCACGCTTCTGCGGGAATCAAGCAAATTTATCAGTTCAAGCAATATCCGCTACTGAGGTCCAGGAGATGAAATCTCCTGGTGCAGGTGCACGAGGGCCGCATAGGCCCTCGCCTCGTCATGATTTAAAGCGTTCTTTCCGCCATCAGCGCCACATTCAGCACATCCTGAATGTTTTCGGTGAGGATGATTTCAAATTCTTTTCGCACGTGCTCGGGCACATCCTCCAGGTCCTTCTGGTTTTCCTTGGGCAGCAGGATGGTTTTGATACCGGCGCGGTAGGCGGCCAGCAGCTTTTCCTTCACGCCGCCGATGGGCAGAACCCGGCCCCGCAGGGTGATTTCCCCGGTCATGGCCACGTCCTGGCGCACCTTTCGGCCCGTGAGCGCCGACACCAGCGCCGTCGCCATGGTGACGCCCGCGGAGGGGCCATCCTTGGGCACGGCGCCCTCGGGCACGTGGATGTGAATATCCAGGTTCTTGTGGAACTCGGGCTGCAAATCAAACTCCTTGGCGTGGGCCCGCACCCAGGAAAGCGCCGCCATGGCGGATTCCTTCATCACGTCGCCCAGCTGCCCGGTCAGCTTCACCTGGCCGGTGCCTTCCATGGTGGCGCACTCCACAGCCAGGGTTTCGCCACCCACGGTGGTATAGGCCAGGCCGTTCACAATGCCCACCAACGGCTCCTTCTCCGGGGCTTCCCGCAGGAAGCGCGGCGCGCCCAGATACTTTTCCACCACCTGGGGAGTGACGGACACGGTTTCCTTGTCCTCGTCCAGCATTTCCACCGCCGCCTTGCGCACCACCCGCGCGATGGTGCGGGAAAGCGTGCGCACGCCCGCCTCGCGGGTATAACCCTCGATGATGTGCTTCATGGCCGTGTCGGAAATTTTCACCGACTTGGGCGGCAGGCCGTGCTCCTCCGTCTGCTTGGCCAGCAGGTGCTTTTTCGCAATGTGCAGCTTTTCCTCTTCGGTGTAGCTGGGCACCTCAATGACCTCCATGCGGTCCAGCAGCGGGCCGGGGATGGTGTCCATGGTGTTGGCGGTGGTGATGAACATGACCTTGCTCAGGTCAAAGGGCAGTTCCATATAATGGTCGCGGAAGGCAAAATTCTGCTCCGCGTCCAGCACCTCCAGCATGGCGGAGGCAGGATCGCCCCGGAAGTCGTGGCTCATCTTGTCGATTTCGTCGAACAGGAACACGGGGTTCATGGTGCCCGCCCGCTTCATGCCCTCGATGATGCGGCCGGGGATGGCCCCCACATAGGTGCGCCGGTGGCCGCGAATTTCAGCCTCGTCCCGCACGCCGCCCAGGCTCATCTGCACGAACTTGCGGCCCACGGCCTTGGCGATGCCCTTCACGATGCTGGTTTTGCCCACGCCGGGCGGGCCCACGAAGCACAGGATGGGGCCCTTCAGCACGCCGTCCTCGGTGTTCTTTTCCTTCATGCGGCGCACGGCCAGGTATTCGATCACCCGCTCCTTCACCTTTTCCATGGCGTAGTGATCTTCGTCCAGGATGCGGCGGGCGCGCTTGAGGTCCAGGTTGTCCGTGGTCAGCTTGCCCCAGGGCAGGTCCAGAATCCATTCCACATAGGTGCGGCTGACCCCGATCTCCGGCGTGCCGGGGGCCATGCGGGAAAGCCGGTCCAATTCCTTGTTGGCCTTTTCCCGGGCCTCGTCGTTCATGGGCGTGTCGGCCACCTTTTTGCGCAGGTCCTCCACATAGGTTTCGTCCTTGTCGCCCAGTTCTTCCTGGATGGCCTTGATCTGCTCCCGCAGATAATAGTCCTTCTGGTTTTTGTCGATCTGCTTTTTCAGCCGGCTCTGCACCTGCTTTTCGATACCCGCCAGCTCGGTTTCCCGGATGAGGATTTCGCACAGCTTTTCCAGCCGCTTTTCCACGTCGATTTCCTCTAAAATGGCCTGGCGGTCCTCCACCCGGGTCAGCACGTTGGCGGCGATGATGTCGGCCAATTGGTCGGGCCTGTCCACCTCGCTGACGGAGCGCAGGGTTTCACCCGACACGCGCATGGACGCCCGGGCGTATTCCTCAAATAAGTCATGGGTCGCCCGCACCATGGCTTCGGTTTCGGGGGTGTCGGGCAATTCCTGGGCGGGCACCTCCACGTCGGCGATCCAGTAAGGGTCTTCCTGGGTGATGGCGCGCAAAAAGGCGCGCTGTTCGCCCTCCACCAATACGCGGATGGTGTCCCCCGGCAGGTTCAATACCTGCTTGATGGCGGCCACCGTGCCCACGCGGCACAGCTCGTCCACCGTGGGTTCTTCCACGTCGCCGTCGGACTGGGCCACCAAAAATACCTGCTGATCCTCCATCATGGCCTGCTCCAGCGCCGCCACGCTGCGGGCGCGGCCCACGTCGAAATGCAGCACCATGTGGGGAAATACCATCAGTCCCCGCAGGGGGATGAGGGGCAAACGCAGGGTGTTTTTCTTTCTTCTTGGCATACTTTCTCCTGATTGATTGGGTTTTTAATTTTCCGGAAAGAATCCTCCGGCAGGTTATTATTATACTTGATGCAGTTGGAAATTGCAACCTTTCCAGTGGGAGGAACGGTGCGCGGAATGGAACACTCCCAAAAGCCTTCCCCTCGGAGGGGAAGGTGTCAGGCGCGGAGACAAGATGGGAAATGTGATCAGGTCAATTCGCGCCTGACGGATGAGGTGCTCCACCCTGTTACATGTTCACATATTGTCGGGGGAGCTCACCTCATCCGAGCCGCGCGAATTGATTTGGCTTCTCTGATGAAGTAAGCTCCGCGCGGCCCACCTTCCCCTGCGAGGGGAAGGCTTTTGGGACGTTCCTTCCGAGATAACAGGAATATTAACTGTTCCGCTCTTCTTATAGGATCGCCGACGCCGCGGCCAGGGGCTGGGCGGGGGGCAGCGGATGTTCGGCATTGGGTTCAACTGTTTCGGAAGGCAGGAGCATTACCCGCAGGGCATCCTGCACGGTGTCCAGGGAAAGTACGGAAATGCCTGCGTCCCGGAAGCGTTCCATGGCATTGTCACGGGGAATATAGACCTTGGAAAGCCCCGCCAGCCGGGCAGCCTCCACCTTGGCGGGCACGCCGCCCACCGGAAGTACGTTGCCCTGCACGCCGATTTCTCCTGTGACCGCGGCGCTGCCGTCCACCGGCTGACCGGTCAGGGCGCTGACCGCCGCCACGGCCATGGCCACGCCCGCCGACGGGCCGTCCACCGGCGCGCCGCCGGGGAAATTGATATGCAGGTCGGTGCGTTCGTCGGCATAGCCCAGGCGGCGAAGCAGGGTGATGACGTTTTCGGCGGAAGCGTGGGCGGTGGATTTCCGCCGCATGGTGTGAGTTCCCCCACCCAGTTCTTCTTCCTCCACGATGCCGGTCACGCGGACCCTGCCCGTGCCGGGACTGGCCACCGCCTCGATTTCCATGACGGTGCCCTGGTGGCTGCCGCCCACCGCCAGGCCGTGCACCCGGCCCACCCGGTTTTCCCGGCTGACCTCCTGGCCGGGCTGGCGCGCGTAGTGGCCCGATTCGATCACCCATTCCATGTCGGCCTGCCGGATTTCCTTCCGCCCCTCCAGCTGCGCAACTCCGCCTGCCATCTGCACCATGTTCACCGCGTCCCGCCCGCAGGTGGCGTACTGCCCCACCAGCGCTGCCGTGACCCGGCCCATGGAAAAGCCCGACCGCGCCGCCGCGTCCGAAGCGATGCGGGCGATTTCCTCCGGGTTCAGGGCGCGGAAAAACACCTCCATGCACCGGGAACGCAAGGCGGGAGGCAACTCCTCCGGGCTGCGGGTAGTGGCCCCGATCAGACGGAAATCCGCGGGCAGACCGTTTTTGAAAATGTCATGGATGTAGCGCGGCGTGCCGGTATCGTCGGGGTTATAATAGGCGGAATCCAGCATCACCTTTCGGTCCTCCAGCACTTTCAGCAGCTTGTTCATCTGGATGGGATGCAGCTCCCCGATCTCGTCCAGAAACAGCACCCCGCCGTGGGCCCGGCTCACCGCGCCGGGCTTGGGCTGGGGCACCCCCGCCACGCCCAGCGGCCCCGCGCCCTGGTAGATGGGGTCGTGCACACTGCCGATGAGCGGGTCGGCAATCGCCCGTTCGTCAAACCGCACGCAGGTGGCATCCATCTCGATGAAGGGCGCGTTGGGCTGGAAGGGCGTCCCGGGGCTTTGCTTCGCCGCCTCCAGCGCCAGCCGCGCCGCGCAGGTTTTGCCGATGCCGGGCGGGCCGTAGATGATCACATGCTGCGGGTTATGTCCGCACAGGATCGCCAGCAGCGACCGGATGCCCTCCTCCTGGCCGATGATGTCCTCAAACCGGTGGGGCCGCACGTGCTCGCTCAGCGGTTCCGTCAGGGAAATCCCCCGCATCCGGCGCAGGTTTTCCATTTCCCTGGCGCTTTCCCGCCCGTTCCTGGGCTGGGATTGCCGCTGCCGCTTGAGCTGCGTGTAAAAGTAAATGCCCATCACCGCCGTCGCCAGCAGCTGCACCGCTCCAAAAATCCAACTCAAATGTTTCTCCCCCCTTGTTCCCTGCCTTTATCATGCCATGCCGGTGGTAAAACCATGCAGGAAAAACCTGCGTGAAAAGAAAAAAGACACAGTGTGTTTCCTGTGTCTTTTACGCATGATTGGATATTTTATCCCTGATGCAGCGGCAGTTCCACAATGAAGGTGGCACCGCGGCCTTCTTCGCTTTCCACGTTGATGGCCCCGCCGTGGAGCAGCACCAGCTGATGCACGATACTCAGGCCCAATCCGGTGCCGCCCTTCTCCCGGCTGCGGGCCTTATCCACACGGTAGAAGCGGTCGAAGATGTGGGGCAGGTTTTCCTTGGGGATGCCGGGGCCATTGTCGGACACCTTGAAGATGGCGTTGCGGCCCTGGCGCTGGAGCGACACGCGGATGACGCCGCTGGCCTGGGTATACTTGACGGCGTTCTCCATCAGGTTGTAAATCACCTGGTTCAGCTTGGACTTGTCGGCGTAAATATCGCAGGAATCCTGCAATTGCAGCACGATCTTCTGTCCCTTCTGGTTGGCGATGGGGGTAAGCCGGTGGGCGTTGTCCTTGATGAGCTGAGCAATGGACAGGTTTTCCCGGGTCAGCTTCACGTTCTGGGAATCCATCTGCACCAGGGTCAGCAGGTCGCTCACGATGGCGGACAGCCGGTCGATCTCGTTGTTGATGTCCGTCATGAATTCCGTGCGCAGGTTCTTGTCCATGTCGGGCTGATAGATCAGCGATTCGATCATGATCTTCATGGTGGCCAGGGGGGTTTTCAGCTCATGGCTGGCGTTGGACACGAACTGGTTTCTGGATTGATCCAGCGTTTCCAGCTTCTCGCTCATGGAGTTGAACGCCCGGGCCAGCTGCTTCATTTCGCCCGATCCGCGCACCTTCACCCGGGCGGAGAAATCGCCCTTGGACATTTTCTGAATGCCTCGGTTCAGCCCGGCGATGGGCCGGGTGATGACCCGGGAAAACACCCACGCGCAAATCAGTGACGTAAGGGCGATGGCGGCGAAAATCAGCACCATCTGGTCTTGCAATTGGTACAGGTTCTGCATGATCTCCTGCACGGGGGACACCAGCAGCAGCACGCCGATCACATCGGAGGCATACACCACGCCAGCGGTGCAGTAGCCCACCCAGGAGGCGGAGGAGCGCCGGGCGAACAGCAAATGCGACGTGTCCAGCGACACGCCCGTTTCCAGCTCGTGCACCCCGTAATCCACATTCTGCCCCTTCACCAGGATGCTCACGATTTCGGGATACTCCAAACGGGTGCCCTGAATTTCCCCATAGGAATCCAGCTGCACCTTGCCGTTGGGGTCCAAAAGCAGCACGCGCCCGCCCAGCTCGCCGCCCGCCGCGATCAGCTGGCGCTGGAGCGCCGGAGCGTCGCTCTGCGCCAGGGTGGGGGCGATGCGCACGGCCAGGCTTTCCAGGCTCGTGCGGTCGGAACGGATGCGCTGCTCAAATAAAGAATCGCCCACCATGCCGCCGACCCAGCTGGCCATCACGTAAAAGCTCAGGCCAACGATCGTCAGAAAAGCGAGCAGAATCTGCCAGCGGATGCTGGCGAAGGGATTTTTAATCCTTATCGGTGAAATAGTAGCCCACTCCCCACTTGGTGAAGATGAACTCCGGCTGGGCGGTGTTGCGCTCGATCTTTTCGCGCAGGCGGCGGATATGCACGTCCACGGTGCGGGCGTCGCCCATGTAATCGTACTTCCACACGGTTTCCAGCATGGTTTCCCGGCTGAACACCTTGCCGCGGTTGGTGATGAACAGCTGCAGCAGGTCAAATTCCTTGGCCGTCAGCCGCACTTCCTTGCCGCCCAGGGTGACGGAACGGTTCACGATATTCACTTCCATATCGTGGACGCGGATGATCTTCTTTTCCTCGTTGGTGACGGGCTGGGACACGCGGCGCAGCACCGTCTTGATGCGGGCCTTGACCTCCAGGATGTTGAAGGGCTTGGTCATGTAATCGTCCGCGCCGTATTCCAGGCCCAGGATCTTGTCCATATCCTCGCCCTTGGCGGTGAGCATCAGGATGGGCACGTTGCTGGTTTCGCGGATGCGCTGGCACACCTGAATGCCGTCCAGCTTGGGCAGCATCACGTCCAGCAGCACCAGGTCCACCGGCTCTGAATGGAACACCTCCAGGGCTTCTTCACCGTCAGAGGCGGTCAGGATCTCATAGCCTTCCTGTTCGAGGGTAAAACGCAGGCCCTTGATAATGAGGGGCTCGTCGTCCACCAGTAAAATTCGTTTTGCCACGTTCATTCATCCTTCCTCAGATGATAGCGGAAACAGGAGGTTTTCACCCCCGTATCCTGCCTTTTCCTATTGTACACGAAACTGACACCAAAAATCAAGTGTTTTGAAACAATTTCTACACAATTTTGTCGAAATAATTCATAATTCATTGATAAAATCGTTAAGAAAAAGAATCCGGTTCTTCTTTCTTTCCTCTATTTTATTCAATCTGTTTCTTTACAAATGAAAAACGGCATGATATGATAAAGATACTGTAAACTGGTCAAAAGACCCGTTTTCGGTTTTGCGCCGCGGCCGGCGTATCCATCCAAGGAGGTTTCATTTTATGCGCGACAAATTGTTTCGGGCTTTTGGTCTGTTTGTTCTCTGCGTGATGATTTCCCTGCCCGCCCTGGGCCTGGGGGAAATCATCAGTCTGCCCATCGACTTTTCGCCCGGGATGCGGCCTGTGGACGTGTACGAGCAGGGCAAAACCACCTACGACGATCCCTCCATCCACGTGGAGCGCAAGTGGGGCAAGAACAATGAATTCGGCTGCACCGTGTACACGATGGATATTACCATCGCCAACGCCACCCAGCTGCGCACCGAAAGCTGCAACGGCGGCGACAACGGCTTCAATTCCCGCAGCGAATCCGCCACCGTGCCCCAGATGGCCAAGCGCGTGAACGCCATCGTGGCCATGGACGGCGACTCCTTCGCCAAGCGCGACGGGCATGACTACGTGCTGCGTCAGGGCATCCTGTTCCGCGAAACCAAGGAAACCTGGCACGACCTGCTTTTGATCGACGAGGACGGCGATTTCCACGTCATCCTGGCCGGGAACCGGGACACCGAGGAAGCCAACAAGCCCCAGAGCTCCTTCCCCTCCACCCCGCTGACCTATGAGCAGCAGACCATGGTGGACGGCAAAAAGGTGATCAACGGGTTTGAATTCGGCCCCTGCATTATCCTGAACGGGGAGCTGGTCCCGGCCAACGCCCGCTCCATTGTGCATCCCCACAAGAGCCAGAGCTGGAACCCGGCCCAGCGCATCTGCCTGTGCCAGATCGGGCCGCTGCAATACCGCATCGTGGCGGTGGCCAAGTTCGGCCTGAGCGTGCAGGATATGGCCCGGCTGGTGTACGGCATGGGCGATGTGCAGACCGCTTATATGTTCGACGGCGGCGAGGCCACCCAGATCGCTTTCCTGGGCACCAAGATCAACAACACCGACGCCAAGAACATCCGCCGCGTGTCCGACATTATTTATTTTGCCAGCGCGTATCAGCCGGACTGACTTCGTGTAGGGGCGGATATGATCCGCCCGCTTCACGCAAATGATTCAACCCGAATCTTGTTTCTCGATCACTGGCTTTTGATCGGGCGGATGATATCCGCCCCTACAACATGGAGAAGGAACCGGAAATGAACCAATCTTACCTGATCTTTATGCTCGGCAGCGCCATGATTACGGCGGGAGTGCATTACCTGCTGGCGGGCGGCATGAAAAAGCGCGGGCTGCTGGCGGCGCTGACGTTCGTGTTCGGTGCGGCACTGGGCGTGGTATGCTCGAAACTGGTGTACGGCCTGATCTGCATTCAGGATGTGCTGCTGGATGGCATAGGCGAAACGCTGCTGAGCGATAACCTGGAGTGCATGAGCTACTATGGCGGCGTGGCGGGCGTGATCCTGGGCGCGGCGCTGGCCGCGAAATGCACCGGAAACAAAGTCGTGAAGGCGCTGAACACCTACGCTCCCGCGGGCGCGCTGATGGCGGCGCTGGCACGGTTTGGGGAATATTTCCTGGACACCATCAACGTGGGCAGGATGATCGAGGACGAGCGATTGCAGTTCTTCCCCCTGGCCCAGGGCGTGGACTTCGGGTATGGGTACACGGAATGGTATCTGGCGGTGTTCATGCTGTGCGGCATCGCGGGGGTGATCGTGTTCCTGGTGTCACTGAATAAATTCAAGGACAAACGGTTCCTGCGCACGCTGTTTTATCTGTGCCTGCCCCAGATCATCTTTGAAAGCCTGCGGAACTATAACCGCCTGACCTGGACGCAGTTCGTGCGGGTGGAGCAGCTGATGTGCATGCTGTATATCGAAGCGATGCTGCTGCTGTACGGCGTGTGGGCGGGCAAGGGAACCAGGAACCGCTTCCTGCCCGCCATCGTGGGGCTCGTCTGCGCCGGGGTGTTCGTAGGCGTGGAGTTCGCGCTGGACAAAACCAACCTGTCCCACGCGGTCACTTACGCCGTTATGATAGCAGGCTTGATCATCCTTGGATGGATGGAACACGTTGGCTTCAAGAATGCGGTTATGAAAAAGCAGTAAAAAACCATGCCCTCCTTTATGGCTTTCTTGGAAGGGGGTGCGGGGGAAACCATTCTTTGGCCTCCAAAGAATGGTTTCCCCCGCAAAAAACTTACGATTGGAGGTGCTGCCCGTGGAAAAAGAGCTTGCGCTGCAAATGCGCGGTATCACGAAGCGATTCGGCAGCGTGGTTGCCAACGACCATGTAGACCTGGACGTGTACCGGGGCGAGATACTGGCCATCCTGGGGGAGAACGGCTGCGGCAAGACCACCCTGATGAACATGATTTCCGGCATCTATTTCCCCGACGAGGGGAAGATTTTCGTGGATGGCCAGGAGGTGGTGATCCGCTCCCCCAAGGACGCGTTCCGCCACCGGATCGGCATGATCCATCAGCATTTCAAGCTGGTGGATTTGTTTACCGCGGGGGAAAACATCGTGCTGGGCGTGAAGGAGGAGGGGCGGTATAACCTCAAGTCCGTCAACGCGGAGGTCACAAAGCTGGCGGAAAAGTACGGCTTCCATATGGACCCCCAGAAGAAAATCTATGATATGTCCGTGTCCGAAAAGCAGACGGTTGAAATTCTCAAAGTGCTGTACCGCGGCGCGGATATTTTGATTCTGGACGAGCCCACGGCGGTGCTGACGCCTCAGGAAATCTCCCGCCTGTTCGACGTACTGCGGCGTATGAAGGCGGATGGCAAGTCCATCATCATCATCACCCATAAGCTCAACGAGGTGCTGGAGGTCAGCGACCGGGTGGCGATCCTGCGAAAGGGGGAGCACATCGCCACCGTGAACACCAGGGATACCAACGAAGCCCAGCTGACGGAAATGATGGTGGGCAAGAAGGTGGATCTGGAAATCGACCGGACGCTGCCGGTGAACGCCGCGCCCCGCCTAATGGTGAAGAACCTGAACCTGGACGATAACGAGGGGCTGCACGTCTTAAAGGACATTTCCTTTACCGCCTACGGCGGTGAAATCCTGGGCATCGCGGGCATCGCGGGCAGCGGACAGCGGGAGCTGCTGGAATCCATCGCGGGATTGCAGCCCGTCAAGAGCGGCGAAATCATCTTCCGCAACCCCAAGAAGGATAAGCCCGTTACCTTCTTCCACAAGAGCATGAAGCGCGTCAAGGAGCTGGGGGCCCAGGGCGCGTTCCACGACGGCAAGATGCAGCCCGTGTCCTTTGACGGCATGAGCACCGCCGCGGTGCGCAAGTGGGTGGAATCCGGCGACGTGCTGTTTAAGGAGGATGAAATCATCAACCTGCGGGACAAGACGCCGCTGGAGATCCGGAGCCTGGGCGTGCGGCTGTCCTTCGTGCCGGAGGACCGGCTCGGCATGGGCCTGGTGGGCTCCATGGGCATCACGGACAACATGATGCTGCGCAGCTACCGCAAGGGCCCGACCATCTTCCTGGACCGCAAAAAGCCCCGCGCCCTGGCCGATGAAATCATCGAAGAGCTGCAAGTGAATACCCCTGGTACGAACACCCCCGTGCGCCGCCTGTCCGGCGGCAACGTGCAGAAGGTGCTGGTGGGCCGCGAAATCGCCTTCGCGCCCAAGGTGCTGATGGCGGCGTATCCCGTGCGCGGGCTGGACATCAATTCCTCCTACACCATCTACAACCTGCTCAACAAGCAGAAGGAAAGCGGCGTGGCGGTCATCTTCGTGGGCGAGGACCTGGACGTGCTGCTGGCGCTGTGCGACCGCATCCTGGTAATCAACTCCGGCGCGGTCACCGGCGTGGTGGACGCCCGCACAGCCACAAAAGAGGAAATCGGCCTGCTGATGACCAAGACCGAGCGAAAGGAGGACGCCTGATATGAGCCAGCATACCGCTGAAAACCGGGAGCCCCTCGTGCATCTGAGCAAGCGTCCCGCCATCCATCCCGTGAAAGGGGCGCTCATCCGGCTGGCTGCTATCCTGCTGGGCTTGGCCGTGTGCGGGCTGGTGGCCTTCCTGCTGATCGAAAAGATCCGGGAGAACCCGGGAAAGATCTGGGACTTTTATAACGCCTTCATCAAGGGCGCGTTTTCTACCCCTCGTAAGTTCTGGAAATTCCTGCGCAGCACGGCCATCCTGCTGGGCATCGCCCTGGCCCTGACCCCCGCGTTCCGGATGCGGTTCTGGAACACCGGCGCGGAGGGGCAGACATTGGTCGGGGTTTTAGGGGCCATCGCCGTGTCCTTCTACCTGGGCGACAAGGTGCCGGAAGGCATCCTGCTGGTGCTGATGCTGCTGGCGGCCATGCTGTCCGGCGCGGTGTGGGGCGTGATCCCCGCCCTGTGCAAGGCCAAATGGAACACCAACGAAACCCTGTTCACCCTGATGATGAACTATGTGGCCACCTTCCTGGTGTCCTACTTCCTGGTCATCTGGGTGCCCAACGGCTCCTCCTCCCTGCCGAAAATGAAGTACGGCAAGCTGCCCGCCATCGGCGGCAACGATTATCTGCTGCCCATCCTGGTGGTGCTGTTCCTGACCATCGCGCTCTACATTTACGTCAACTATTCCAAGCACGGCTATGAGATCAACGTGGTGGGCGAAAGCGTACGCACCGCCCAGTATGTGGGCATCAACGTGCGCAAGGTTATCATCCGCACCATGATTTTAAGCGGCATGCTCTGCGGCCTGGTGGGCTACCTGATCGCCGCGGGCATGGACCAGACCGTGACCACCAACTCCGTGGGCGGCCAGGGCTTCACCGCCATCATGGTGAGCTGGCTCGGCAAATTCAACCCCTTGTTCATGATCCTCACCTCCGGCCTGATTCAGGTGCTGAACCAGGGCGCGGCCCAGATCAGCCAGGACTTCAACGTGTCCGGCGCGCTGCCCGCGGTCATCACCGGCATCATCCTGTTCTTCATCATCGGCTGTGAATTCTTCATCAATTACCAGCTCCACTTCCGGAGCCGCCACGGCCATGCGCAGGCGAAAAAGGAGGGCGTGAAATGAACATCTGGCTGAATTTCCTCATTGACTCCCTGGCCTTCGGCGCGACGTTTATGTACGGCTCCACCGGCGAGATCCTGACCGAAAAGGCCGGGCACCTGAACCTGGGCATCCCCGGCATCATGTGCATGGGCGGCGCGGGCGGCTGCATGATGCTGAACCTGATCGGCAAAAGCGGGTTGCCCCCCTTCCTGATCGTGCTGCTGGGCATCCTGGCGTCGCTGCTCATGTCCGGCCTGATGGGCCTGATCTATTCCTTCATGACCGTCACCCTCCGCGCCAATCAGAATGTGACCGGCCTGGCCCTGACCACCTTCGGCGTGGGCCTGATGAAGGTGATCATGAGCAAGATGGACGCCACGGTGTACCTGGTAGGGCCCAAGATGTTCTACCGCTGGCCCTTCGCCGGGCGGCAGGACAGCCTGCAATGCCTGGGCGTGCTGTTCTTCCTGGCGATCATCGTGGCGGTCGCGGCCAGCTACATCCTGTTCAAAACCAAGGTGGGCCTGCACCTGCGGGCCGTGGGCGAAAACCCCGCCACCGCCGACGCTGTGGGCATCAACGTGAACCGCTACAAGTACGTGGCCACCTGCGTGGGCAGCGCCATCGCGGGCCTGGGCGGGTTCTACTACATCATTGACTACATGGCCTCCCAGGAAGCGTACCTGAGCCTGGAAGCCTTCGGCTGGCTGAGCATCGCGCTGGTCATTTTCGCCCTCTGGCGGCCCCACATGACCATCATCGGCTCCACCGTGTTCGGCTTCCTGTTCTCCTGCTCCAGCTACATCACCAACATCGACTGGATTCACGTGACCATGGCCATGAAGCCCATCCTGAAAATGCTGCCCTACGTGGTCACCATCCTGGTGCTGATCATTTCCTCCATTCGCAATAAGCGGGAAAACCAGCCTCCCTCCTCTCTGGGCCTGTCCTATTTCCGGGAGGACCGGTAAGCAAAATGCGGAAGATCGTTTCTGTCGTGGCCGCAATCATCGAAGCTAACGGAAAATTCTTCGCCACCCAGCGGGGCTACGGCCCGCAGAAGGACGGCTGGGAGTTTCCCGGCGGCAAGATCGAGGCGGGGGAGACCCCGGAAGCGGCGCTGAAAAGGGAGATCCGGGAGGAGCTGGACGCAGACATTACCGTGGGGGAAAAGCTCGTCCAGGTGGAATACGATTATCCCGATTTCCATTTGTCCATGGGCTGCTTTCGCTGCTCTCTGGCCTCCGGTCATCTGACGCTGAAAGAGCACGAAGCCGCCCGGTGGCTGGGCGCTGACGAACTGTGCTCGGTCGCCTGGCTGCCTGCCGACGTGATTGCGGTGGGAGCGCTGATGCAAAGCTTGCAATAATGATGGCCCCTCCTTCGATGGAAAGGAGGGGTATTTTCATAAAAAACTATTCAAACAGGATCATCCCCAGCCGCTCTTGGAGGGCGGAGTCGGCCTGATCGCCGGGGGAGAGATTCAGCTCCTGCCGCGCGGCGATGACGGCTTTGCGGGTGGCGGGGCCGAACACACCGTCTGCTCCCCCCAAAAGCAGCCCCCGCTGAATCAGGCGCAGCTGCAATTGCTTTACGTCCGCCCCGCGGTCGCCTTCCCTGAGCGTCCGCCAGCCCCAGTTCAGCGGCCCGTAGGGTCCGCCAGTGACGATCACTTTTGTGCCGTTGGAAACGATGGGAAACAGCGCTTCCATATCCTTCACCCGCATCCGGATGCAGCCGTGGGAAGCGTTGCGTCCGATGGATTCCGGCTTGTTGGTGCCGTGGATGCCATAGCTGCCCCAGGGTACGCTGAGGCCGAGGAAACGGGTGCCAAAGCCTGACATGTCCGGCATGAAGCGGCTGTTGACCCGGAACACGCCGATGGGGGAGGGGGTGCCGCTGGCCCCGGCTGCAATGGGATACTGGCGGATGGCTTCGCCGTTTTCATACATCGTCAGGCTTTTCCCGTCCAGGTCAATCCAGAGCAGCTGACGTTCTGGGGCGGAGGCCGCCATACTGACCTTCTCTCGGGCAAACAAACCGATTGCCGAAATCAGAAGAAGCAGAAGAACGAGCAGAAGCGTCTTTTTCATGGCACAGTATATGCGCATGGCCCGCGAAAAATGATTTTCCTTGCAATGCCTGGAAATCTGGCGTATAATGACAATGGTATTCCCTCATAATGAAGATATGATTTTTTTCGTTTCGGAGGCGGAGCATGAGCCGGCTGAGCTATGTGATCAAACGGGTTGGCAAAATGGACTTTTCCAGGATGATGGACACCGCGAAAATGCTGCACAAAAAAACGGGCAAACCCACCGCTGCTTTGCTGGCGGACATGGGCCGGTGCGCCGTCAAATACAACGCGGGCTACATGGATTATAAAATCGCCGAAATGTACCGGCTGAATGACGCCCAGCGCCGCACGGTGATTACCCGCGGCATCTCCAACGAGATCGTGCGCCGGATGAACGATAAAGCCTACTGGCACTTTTTCGACGACAAGACCCAGTTCAACACCAAGTTTGCCAAGTGGATCCAGCGGGACTGGATCAAGGCGGACGAAACGCTGACCGCCGAAGCGCTGGGCGAATTTTTAAAGGATAAGGAACAGTTCATCTTCAAGCCGCTCGAAGGCTCCAGCGGTCAGGGCATTGAAAAGTATGTGAAAAAGGATTGGGAAAACCTGGCCGCCTTTACGGAAAAGATCAAGCAGAACGGTCCGGCCATTCTGGAGGAAATCGTGATCCAGCATCCGGAGATGGCCCGGATGTGTCCCACGTCAGTGAACACGGTTCGTATCGCCACGCTGCTGGGGGACAAGCAGGAGGGCATCGTGTACGCCTTCCTGCGCATCGGCAATGGCAAGGTGATGGACAACGTGGACTGCGGCGGCATGGCGGCCCGGGTGGATCTGGAAAGCGGAATGCTGCTCACCGTCGGTGCGGACAAGCAGGGAAACACCTTTGAAAAGCACCCCATTACCGGCACCTCCATCATCGGGTTCCAGGTGCCGTACTTTGAGGAAGCCAAGCAGATGTGCCTGGAGGCCATGCATGTAGTCCCCCAGGTGCGGTTTGTGGCCTGGGACGTGGCGATCACCCCGGACGGCCCCCGCTTCATCGAGGGCAATTCCTTCCCCAGCCACGCGGTGCCCCAGTTTGCCGCCCATTACCCGGACGGCATCGGCATCCTGCCGGAATTCAGAAAATTCCTGGATATATAAATTGAAAGAAAACAAGCCGCTGGTTCGTTCACTGTAAGAACGGGTTTCACAAAGGAGGGTTCGTATGGATTTCATCAAAACGATGCTGGTGTATATGATGCTGGTGGTGGGCTCCGCAACGGAAGCCGCGCCATCGTTTCCGCCGACAGAAGCGCCGGTGATTGCCCCCACGGCGGCGGTGGAAACCGCGGCGCAGCCAACGCAGCAGCCTGACCTGACGGCTACGGAAGCACTTGATGCAGCAGCGACACCGGCAGTCCACCCCGCACTGGTGGCGACCTTGCCTCCCACCCAGGCGCCGACGGCCAGCCCCGCGCCGACACCCATTCAGTATACCGCGCTGTATGTGGGAGACCGGGGGGAGGATGTGCGCCGCTTGCAGCGCGCCCTGACCGAGCAGGGCTACCTGAACGATAAAATCGACGGCATTTTCGGCCAGAAAACCCAGCGCGCCATCGAAGCGTTCCAGCAGGCCAACGGCCTGACGGTGGACGGCGTGGCGGGCCAGGCCATGCTGAAACTGCTGTATGAAGGCCCCGAACCGGCCGCCACGGAACAGGCGGCCGAGCCTGCGGAAACGCCTGAACCCGTGTACCGCGGGGTGAAGGTGCCGGTGTATTATGTGGATGAAAACGAAAAGCTGCTTGCCCAGGGAGAAACCACCTGCTTCACCACCACCACGATCTACGCCAATTCCGCAAAGGTAGGCCCGGATTATGTGCTGACAGGTGAAAACTCTGCCACCGTCACCGTGCGCGACGGCGTGGCGACGCCTACATCCGTTACCTTCCGCTATACGCAAAAGGCTGCCCCGACCGAAGGGCCCAAGGCTTTCTCCGTCCCGGTTTATTATATGTCGGATACCGGCATGATCCTGTATCAGGCCAGCGTGAATATGACCCCCGACAGTCAGATGGAAATTGAAGCGGACGCCAGCCTCGTGCCCGCGCATTACGCCCTGAGCAGCGAAGCCAAGGTGCAGGTCACCATGGATGAGGCGGGCCTGGCCTTCCCCTCCGCTGCGATCTTTACCTTCCGCGGCACCGTGCCCACCCCCGCCCCCGGCGAACAGGTGGCGCTGGTGCCGGTACGGTATATCAATGAAGCGGGCGTGCTGCTCAATGAAACCGTCATGCGCCTGGGCTATGGCGAAAGCTGGGATGTGGAAGCCGATCCGGAAATGGTGGATGAGGGCGAAACGCTGGTCAGCGAAAGCCCTGTCACGGTGGCTGTGGACGAGGAAGGCACGCCAGTGCCCGCGGTTGTGATCTTTACCTATAAAGAAGCTGAACTCGCCACGGAAGCGCCTACCGCCGTGCCCACGCGCACGCCGTCGCCGATGCCTACGGACCCACCGAAGCGCCGACCGCCGCGCCGACGGCTGAACCCACGGTGGAGCCGACGGCTGCGCCTACGGTCGAACCCACCGCTGAACCTACCGCAGAACCCACGACAGAACCTACGGCTGCGCCGACCGCCGAACCGACGCCTGAACCCACAGCCACTCCTGCCCCGACCGAGGAACCCATTCAGCTGCCCAAGGAGGGCGTGGCCCAGGCGGGCGGCGCCGTTCAGTTTAATGGCAAAACGCTGGACTGCCCCTGGTATTGGGACAGTGAAGGCCGCGCTATGGTGAGCATCAAGGAATTTGCCGAAGCTGCGGATATTCAGGTCAACCCCAGCGAGGAATTTTTCTTCCTGGGCGCGTTCAGCAGCGTCACGTATGAAAATGGCCGGCTGAATTCCCTCAAAATCGCCGGCCGTGACTGCACCCAGGACGCGCTGTACTGGAAGCAGGACCTGTATATCGGCGAGCAGGTGTTCAGCGTGCTGGGCTGCACCTTCACCGTGGACGGGGATGTGCTGTCCATTCGTTACAAATAACAGCGTTTCTTTCTCCATTTCGCGGTCCGCTGTCCGGCGGGCCGCCTTTTTTATGGCTGAAAAGCGGGAAAACGACGCGGAAATTGCCGCCAATGGCAACGGTTTTTCCCAGCCTTGGAAGAATTGTGGACAAATGAAGTATTTCGTTCAAGAATTCGTAAAACATTGAATATAATTATCATAGATTCATTGAGAAAATTCACACATCCCGTTACGGTTCCCTTAAAAAACCCGGGGAGGGCCAAATTCGGTTGATTTTGAAAAACCCATGGATTATAATAGCATTGCTTCTGAGGAAAGGAAGCCATGCCACAGGCTGGCAGGGCTGAAAACGGAAGCGACATGAATTCGATCTCAAATCATTTTGTACGTTAACGCCGACGAGGAGGTGAGGCCAATTGATGGGCCGTATGAGATCGAGGGACCCCACTGATCGCTGCCCGTGCGGGCCGCTCGATAATGAAAAGGAAATCCAAAAAGGAAATTTTAGGAGGATAAAATCGTGAAAAAGTTTTTGTTTGTTCTCTGTCTGGCGCTGCTGCTGACATTGATCTGCACCAGCGCGCTGGCTCTTGACAGCAAGTACAAGTCCAATGGCGCTACCATTGATACCCTCACTGTTATTAATGGCAAGAACGTTCACACCAGCCATGATATGACAATCCTGGTGGAGCCCACCTGCCAGACCGGTACCGTCCGCATCCGCATGGAGGATGACACCTTCGAAGTGCTGTCTGTTGATCCGCTGCACAACCTCGCTCTGAAAGCCCTGGACGGCAAAGAAGCGAAGTGCGGTGAAAACGGCGTTGGCAAATACGTCTGCAAGATCTGCGGCACGGTGGACCCCTACAACCAGGGTGAAATCGCGATCGCCGCGCTGGAGCACAAGTTCGAAAAGGAAGTCGTTGACAGCGAACCCACCTGCACCAAAAAGGGCAAGGCTCATCTGGCTTGCATCTACTGCGGGGAACCCAAGACGACCCTTCTCGGCTCCATTGAGTATTATGAATTGCCCAGCCACACTTTCCAGGCTGGCGCTTACAAGATTGAAAAGCTGCAGACCTGCAAGGAAGGCGGCCTTCGTTACCGGACCTGCGCGATCTGCGGCGAACCCGAACTGTCCGGCGGCATGATTGTTTATGATCCTCTCTACCAGCTTCCCGCCGAACATACCTTTGGCGACTGGGTTGTCACCGTTCCCGCCACCTGCAAAGTGGGCCTGAAGACCCGTTATTGCTCCGTCTGCAACTACAAGGAAAGCGTTGAAATCCCCGCGACGGATGCCCATGATTTTGAAGAAAAGCTCATTCCCGTTCTCCCCTGCACTGCCACCGGTGGTGTGCCTGATCCCGCTACCTTCACCGTTGCGGAACGTGTCTGCAAAATCTGCGGCTACAAAGATACGACCTACACCCCTCCCACCGACTATCTGAAGCACCATTCCTTCATTGCTGATCCCGATGGCGTGAACACTCCCGCCGGCTGCGTAGACAGCGGTATCTTCGGCACCAAAGCCCTCATCTGCACCTGCTGCCGCGGCAAGCTGATTCAGAATATTCCCCCGGCCACCAGCCACAGCTGGGGTCCCTGGACGATGAAAGTGAAGCCCGGCACCGACGGCACCAAGAACGGTGTTTGGGAACGCAAGTGCACCAACTACAAGTGCGTTGAAACCGAAACCTACGTTGGCATCTCCGCCCCCAAAGGCGCTGATCCCGTGACTCCCGTGGTCGATCCCACCACTGCTCCCACTTCTCCCACTGGTACTGAAAACTATAAGATCACCAGCTGGGCCTTCACCGGCAGCAGCGTCAGCGGCAGCGTGGCTGGCAACGTGAGCTATCGTACGCCTGGCCTGTCCGTGAACGTGATCATCTACACCCCCACCGGCACCTTCCTGGCCGTGAACGCTCCTGTGGATGAGGATGGACACTTCTCCGTGTCCGCCGGCGGCGCCGTGTACGCGGTTTCCGTGCAGCTCAAGGACAACAACAAGACCTACCAGACCGATGGTAAGTACGTGTAATCCCAATCAGTAACCGACATTTCATAACGTAAAGGGGAAGGGTAGCATTTGTGGAAGGGCATGGCTGAATCGTGCCGTATGCTATCCACGGGTGCCGCCCTTTCCCTTTATGGAAATGAATTCCGCCTAATGAAACATTTGGAGGAAAAAATGAAGAAAATCGTTTGCTTTCTGCTGTTGACCGCTTTGCTGGTTGGCTGCGTCAGCGTTGGCTCCGCCTCGCTGAACGCTACCTACCGTGACGGCAAGATTTACGTAACCAACTCGGGCAGTGGCATTACCCGTATCAACATGAACGGCGCCAGCACCGGCTATTATCTGGGCGGCAGCAACACGACCGTTGTTTTGACGCCTCCTGCCGGCGCTACCTCTGTAACCATCAGCGGCGTGGTTGACCCCGCTTTCGGCGGTGACGGCGGCTCCGTGACCGTGCAGGTCGGCGGCGGTTATGCTCCTGTGGTGCAGCCCACCCAGGCCCCCGCTCAGCCCACCCAGGTTCCCGGTTCCAACTATCCCCCTGTGGTGCAGCCCACCCAGGCTCCCGCTCAGCCCAGTGGCCCTGCCGTGTACGCGGGCAACTATACGAACGGCACCATTACCGTGAGCGTTTCCGGCGTTGACACTGTTTCCGCCATCTTCGTTGACGGCGTGCCTACCGGCGTGGCGATCGAAGGCGCTGGCTCCAAGGCCGTGAAGGTCGGCAATCTGACCCCCGGTACCCACAGCGTTGAACTGCACACCTTTACCGGCATCCTGACGACCAGCTTCAATGTTTCTTCCCAGCCCGTCGTGACGCCCCTGCCCGCTGTGCATGAGCATTCCTGGAGCGGCTGGACGACCGTGAAAGGCGCTTCCTGCGAAAGCGCTGGTGAACAGACCCGCACCTGCTCCATCTGCGGCCAGAGCGAAACCAAGCGCGTTGCTCCTTTGGGCCACCGCTATGTGGTGGAGAGCGAAAATGATCGCTATATCAATTATCGCTGCTCCAACTGCGGCAAGCATAAGCAGGAAGAAAAGATCGTTTATGCCACGCCCACTCCCGCTGTGGCGCCTCTCGCTACCATGAGCCCCAGTGTGTCCAGCGTATCCACCGTGGACCGCAACAAGTATGGCCGCATCCTGTGGGACAGCTCCGCGCTGGCCGTGGATTATGACGCCTACCGCGATGTGCAGGACGCCAATACTGTGATCATCGAAGTGGCCCAGGATACCCGTTCCGGCAAGCCCACCGAAATCAGCCTGTACATGGACGGCGATCTGCAGACCACCCTGCGCAATGAAGGCTATACCACCGTGCGGTTCATCAACGGCGCCGCGATCCTGAATATCGCGATGGCCAATGTGAACGACGCCTGGTTCACCACCGATGAAGACATCAACTTCCGCGTGTTCACCACCGATCCCAATGCCGCTGGCGGCACCATGGTGAAGGTGGAAGCGGAAATGGCTTCCGGCAGCATGATTCAGCCCACCGCTACCCTGACCGGCCTCGTGCTCAAGGGCGCGACGGATATTCTGGTCAGCCAGAACGGCGTGTACGACATCGGCCGTTAATCCGGAAAAACAAGCAAGCTCAAACTCAAGCCGCGGATTTCCCGAAAATCCGCGGCTTTTTGCTTGACAAATACGCCGGAAACAGCGATAATGAAACGTACATTTTCAGGAAGGAATGATGAAGAGATGGCTCAATTGACCATGGACAAGCTGGTGGCCCTGTGCAAGGTGCGCGGCTTTATTTTCCCCGGCAGCGAAATCTACGGCGGCCTGGCCAACAGCTGGGACTACGGCCCCCTGGGCGTGGAATTCAAAAACAACGTGAAAAAAGCCTGGCTGAAAAAATTCGTCCAGGAAAGCAAATACAACGTGGGGCTGGACAGCGCCATCCTGATGAACCGGATGGTGTGGGTGGCCTCCGGTCACGTGGGCACCTTTAACGACCCGCTGATGGACTGCCGCGCCTGCAAGGCCCGCTTCCGCGCGGACAAGCTGATCGAGGACTGGGGCAAGGCCCACGGCGAGGAAATCCAGGCTGACGGCTGGACCAACGAGCAGTATGAATCCTTTATCGCCGAGCATGACATCGTGTGCCCCACCTGCGGCAAAAAGGATTTTACCGGCATCCGCAAGTTTAACCTCATGTTCAAAACCCACCAGGGCGTTACCGAAGACAGCGCCAACGAAATCTATCTGCGCCCCGAAACCGCCCAGGGTATTTTCGTGAACTTCAAGAATATCGTCCGCTCCACCCGCCGCAAACTGCCCATGGGCGTGGCTCAGGTGGGCAAGAGCTTCCGCAACGAAATCACTCCCGGCAACTTCATTTTCCGCATCCGCGAATTTGAACAGATGGAGCTGGAATTCTTCTGCAAGCCCGGCACCGACCTGGAATGGTTCGATTACTGGCGCGGCTACTGCCGCGATTGGCTGCTGAAGCTGGGCATCAAGGAAGAGAGCCTCCGCCTGCGCGACCACAGCAAGGAAGAGCTGGCCTTCTATTCCAAGGCGACCACCGACTTTGAATACCTGTTCCCCTTCGGCTGGGGCGAGCTGTGGGGCATTGCTGACCGCACTGATTACGACCTGACCCAGCACCAGAACACCTCCGGCGAATCCATGGAATACATTGACCCCGTCACCAACGAGCGGTATATTCCCTACGTCATCGAGCCCTCCCTGGGCGCTGACCGCGTGACGTTGGCCTTCCTGTGCAACGCTTATGAGGAAGAAGAGCTGGAGGGCGGCGACGTGCGCACCGTGCTGCATCTGCATCCCGCGCTGGCGCCCTTCAAGGCCGCCGTGCTGCCCCTGCAAAAGAACAAGCTGGGCGGCCTGGCCACCCAGATCCATGAAGAACTGAGCAAGTACTTCATGGTGGACTACGATGAAACCGGCTCCATCGGCAAGCGTTACCGCCGTCAGGACGAAGTGGGCACCCCCGTGTGCATCACCGTGGACTTTGAAACCGAAGAAACCGGCACCGTCACCGTCCGCGACCGCGACACCATGGAACAGAAGCGCATCCCCGTTGCTGAACTCAAGCAGTATATCGAGGAAATGCAGCAGTTCTGATCGGCTCCATAAAAACACACCTCGCGCAAAGCAGGCAAAGCATTGCGCGAGGCTTGTTTTTATACTGGTAACAGTCGTGTTGTGAAGGGTGAAAAGCAAAGACGAAGCAGGAGGCTTATTCAGCCCCCTGCACCCCTGAACCAGGAGATTTCATCTCCTGGATCTCCATAGCGGAAACAGCATAGCTTGAGAAAAATGCTTGATTCCCGCTGATTCGGGGAGTGACGAAGAAGCTTGGCTTGGTGCCGTGGTGCTTCTGGCCCGGCGGATGAATCGCCGATGACCGCCTGTGGCGGGAATTTCATCGGCGATGAAATCAGGCGAAACGAGCAATGTCCGCA
>ONRC01000025.1 GCA_900320085.1 uncultured Eubacteriales bacterium | reverse complement strand
GATTTCATCTCCTGGACCTCAATAGCGGAAGCAGCTTGATTGGAAAAGAAAGCTTGGTTCCCGCTGATTCGGGGAGGAACGCAGAAGTCTGGCTTGGTGCTGTGGTGCTTCTGGCCCGGCGGCGAAGCCGCCAGCCCGGATGCTTTGCATCCGGGGAAAGCCAGGGAATCATCCGTAGGGGAAAATGTATTTTCCCCTCGGATGTTCCCTGGTTTTCTTGGGCCAGAAGCCCTCAAACTTTCCGTAACCCCAGCGCGGCAGGCGGAGCTTGTCTGATTATCCCAACAGCGCAAAATCGCCTATTGCGGGTCCAGGGTCCTCAGGACCCTGGCGCAGGTCTGGGGGCGCGCAGCCCCCAGCGTTTCCTTTCCGCTGGACTTGAAATTCGCCCTTGAGAACATAGCAGTTAAGAGTTTAAAACAGAAAAGGAAAATATTATTGGTTGTTATCGCCGCTGTTCTGCTGGGCAGTGGCGGAGGTGTTGGCGTCGGGCTGCTGGTTGGGATCAAACATCCCCATCGGGCCCATGGGCGGCGCGGGCGGATTGCTCTGGTCAAACGAACCATCCTGGGGCGGCTGCTGACCGGGCTGGAATGGCTGGCCGTTCTGATCACCCTGGCGGAACTGCCTGCCCTGTCCGTTCCTGTCCCATCCGCCGCGCTGGTCAAAATTGCCTTTGCCGCCTTGCATTCCGCCCATGCCGCCGCCGTCCGGCCCGGAGACACCATAGGGATTATTCAGGGTCACGGCGTCGGCCACGTAATACGCGCCGTCGTAGTCGATGCCCGCTTCGCCGCCGAAGGACGCGCTGCTGGCAATGGTGATGGCGCCGCCCAGCAGGTTGATGTTGCCGTTGCAGTCCAGGCCGTCGGTGCGGCTGTTGATGGTCACGGTGCCGCCGGTAATGTTCAGGGACGGTGTGAGCGAATCGTCCTTCTGGGTGCCGTTGATGCCGTCATCTGTCACGGACACCTGCACGTCGCCGCCGAAAATGTTCACCACCGTCGCTTCCAGCCCCTCCGTGCCGTTCACGGTCAGGACGGGACCGGATGCGGTGTCCCGGTCGCCCACGGTCAGGATGCGGTCGGCGTGGATGGCGTCGTCGCTGGCGGTGATGTTGACCGTGCCGGAGAGCAGGGTCAGGTCAGCGCTTGCGTTGATGCCGTCGTTGGCGGCGGTGATGTTCAGGGTCAGGGCCTGACCGTCCACCACAAAGGAGGAGTTTTCGCCGCCCACCTTGATGCCGTTCTTGGCCGCGCCGTAGAGGTTCAGCGTGCCGTCGCCGGTCAAGACGACCTGCGTGCCAGCCTTGGCCTTGATCGCCGCGCCGTCGTAGGCGTCGGCGGTTTCGGTATCGGCGCTGGTTTCATCGGCAGGGTTTTCGCTGTCGGTCAGGGTCACATTGCCGCTGACAATGATTTTTGCCTGGGCTTCCTTGTTGATGCTGACCGCGGCGCCTTCGCTGCTGCTCAGGGTCAAATCTTTCAGCACCAGCACAACGCCGGTGGCGCCTTTCTTGACGGTGATACCGCCGTCGGCGCAGTCACCGCTGATGACGTAGGTACCCGGTTCCTCGATTTTGACCTTGCTATCGCTGTCGCTCATCTGGATAAAGACGGCGTTTTCCATGTCGGCGGTCAGGCTGAGCGCGGCGTTCTCCACGCTGCTGGTAACGATTTCGGAAGGATTTTCTGCCATCACCACTTCACTGGACATATCCATCCTGCCGCCCATGAAGCCGCCGCCAAAGCCGCCGTTCATTTGCCCGCCGCGCCCCGCCGCCAGGCTGGAGGCCATGGATGCAGCCATCAGGGATACGGTCAGGGCGGAGATCAAGGTGACTTTTTTCCAGTGCTTTTGCAGCCAGCCGCCGTGCTTCTTCCAGCGGTATGTTCTGTTCATTTTCCTCATTGTTCTATCCTCCTGATCATGGTTTGCCGGGGCACGTCCCGGCTTTCCAATTTGTTTTTCATTTGCTGTCTTGGGGGGTTGGTTCCCTTCGACAGTACACATTATAACCAGGAAGCTTTAATTTACCTTAAAGGGCACTTTAAGTCAATAAAGGGATGTGTGAATCGGGGAACGAAGGTGCAAAGTACGGAGTGCAATTTGTTTTGATAGCAATAATCAGCTTGAATAAGTAGCTTTTTCTGCGATCGATATTCTGTCATCCCGACCGAAGCGGTGGCGAGAGCCGCAGCGGAGTGGAGGGATCTGAGGGAAGCATAAACACTCAAGGAATAGGATGTCCAGCTCTCAGATCCCTCGATTCCGTTTCGCTCTCGCTCCACTTCGCTCGGGAAGACAGTGTTAATTGAGTGATATTGTATTTATTAGTCGATTTCAAAGCGCACAGTATATATCAATCTGCGCTCTGTACTCCTAAGCGAAAGTGAATTAAGCGCCCTACAACCCCATACGATTGAGCAGACAAAACAATAAGAAACGCGAAAGCCCGGCTTCTCCATTCCGGAAAAGCCGGGCGGCTGCGGTTCATCAGGACAGTTCAAACATACCGGTATACAATTGATAATACTTGCCTTTCTGAGCCAGGAGCTGTTCGTGGTTGCCCCGCTCGATGATCACGCCGTTTTCCAGCACCATGATGGCCTGGGAGTTGCGGACGGTGGACAGGCGGTGGGCGATGACGAATACCGTGCGGCCCTTCATGAGCTGGTCCATGCCCTTCTCGATCAGGGCTTCCGTGCGGGTGTCGATGGAGGAGGTGGCCTCGTCCAGGATCAGCACGGGCGGGTCGGCCACGGCGGCGCGGGCGATGGCCAGCAGCTGGCGCTGGCCCTGGCTCAGGTTGGAGCCGTCGCCGGTCAGCATGGTGTCGTAGCCCTCGGGCAGATGGCTGATGAAGAAGTCGGCGTTGGCGATCTTGGCGGCCCGCACGATGTCCTCGTCCGTGGCGTCCAGGCGGCCGTAGCGGATGTTCTCCTTCACGGTGCCGGTGAACAGGTGGGTGTCCTGGAGCACCATGCCGAGAGACCTGCGCAGGTCATCCTTCTTGATCTTTTCGATGTTGATGCCGTCATACCGGATCTTGCCGCCCTGAATGTCGTAGAAGCGGTTGATCAGGTTGGTGATGGTGGTTTTGCCCGCGCCGGTGGAGCCGACGAAGGCGATCTTCTGGCCGGGCTTGGCGTAGAGGGAAATGTTGTGCAGCACGGTCTTTTCGGGCACGTAGCCGAAGGTCACGTCCTCAAACACCACGTCGCCCTTCCATTCGGTATAGGTCACGCTGCCGTCGGCTTTGTGGGGATGCTTCCAGGCCCACATGCCGGTGCGTTCCTGGCACTCCACGATGTTGCCCTTGTCGTCCTTCTTCGCCCGCACCAGGGTGACGTAGCCGTTGTCCTCCTCCACGGGCTCATCCAGCATTTCAAAGATGCGCTCCGCGCCGGCCAGGGCCATCATGATTACGTTGAACTGCTGGGCCAGGTTGGAGATGGGCATGCTGAACTGGCGGGTGAAGGTGAGGAAGGAAATCAGCACGCCGGTATTGGTGTAGCCGTTGATGATCATGATCGCGCCGACGAGGGCGATGATCACGTAGTTCACGTGGCCCAGGTTGTTCATGATGGGGCCCAGGATGCTGGCGAAGATATTGGCCCGGGTACCGGCCACGCGCACGTTTTCATTCTTCTTTTCGAAGGCGTCGATGGATTTCTGTTCGTGGCAGAACACCTGCACCACCCGCTGGCCCTCGATGGTTTCTTCCACGAAGCCGTTCAGTTCACCGACGGCCTTCTGCTGGGCCACGAAGTTGGCCCCGGAGCGTTTGCCGATGATGCCCGTGATGCCCAGGATGACCGGCATCAGCGCGAGCACCAGCAGCGTCAGCCAGATATTCAGGCTGACCATATAGCAGAAGGAGAACAGCACCGAGCAGAAGGAGGACACCGCCTGCGGGAAGGTCTGGCTCAGAAATTCGCGCATGGTGTCGGTGTCGTTGGTGTAGCGGCTCATGATTTCGCCGTGGGTGCGCTGGTCAAAGTAACGGATGGGCAGATCCTCCATGTGCAGGAACATGTCCTTGCGCATCCGGTTCAGCGTGCCTGTGGACACGATCATCATCAGCCGGTTGTAGACCAGCGTGGAAATGGCCCCGGCCAGATACATGCCCATCATCAGCAGCAGGAACCGGGCAAAGGGCATCAGATCCGGCGCGGCGGCGCCAACGAGGGGCGCGATGTAGCTGTTCACCACATCTTTTAATAGGAAAGTACCGGTTGCGCTGGCGGCGGTGCTGAAAATGATGCAGGCTGTCACCGCGATCAGCTTGCCCTTATGGGGGGCCAGATAGGATACCAGCCGCCGGAAGGTGCCCTTGGCGTTCTTGGGCTTGGCGGGCGCGCGCATACGTCCTTGTGGAGGCATCTTAAGCCACCCCCTTCTGCTGGGACAGATACACGTCCCGATAGATTTCGCAGCGTTCAAGCAGTTCGTTGTGGGTGCCCACGTCGGCGATTTTGCCGTCGTCCAGCACCACCACCCGGTCGGCGTCCATCACGGAGGTGATACGCTGGGCAATGATGATCTTGGTGGTCTCCGGCATGTGGGAGCGCAGGGCTTCCCGGATGCGGGAATCGGTGGCGGTGTCCACGGCGCTGGTGGCGTCGTCCAGGATCATGATCTTGGGATTCTTGAGCAGCGCGCGGGCAATGCACAGCCTTTGCTTCTGGCCGCCGGACACGTTCACGCCGCCCTGGCCCAGGTCGGTTTCATAGCCGTCGGGGAAGGAGCGCACGAACTCGTCCGCTGCCGCCGCCTGGCAGGCCGCGGTGATTTCCTCGTCGGTGGCGTGCTCATTGCCCCAGCGCAGGTTTTCCTTGATGGTGCCGGAGAACAGCACGTTCTTTTGCAGCACCATGGCCACCTGGTCGCGCAGGGCGTGCATGTCGTAGTCCCGCACGTCCCGGCCGCCCACCTTCAGCGTGCCGCAGGTCACGTCGTACAGCCGGGGGATCAGCGACACCAGGCTGGTCTTGGCCGAGCCCGTCGCGCCGATGAGGCCGATGGTTTCGCCCGCCTTGATGTGCAGGTTGATGTCCTGGAGCACCAGGGTGTCCTTGTCGCCCGCGTAGGAGAAGCCCACGTGGTCGAACTCGATTTCGCCATCCTTTACTTCGGTCACAGGCTGGGCGGGGTTGGCGATGTCGGGCTCCTCGTTCAGCACCTCCAGGATACGGGAGATGGACGCGCGGCTGAGCACGATGCCCAGGAACAGGAAAGACAGCATCATCAGCGCCATCAGGATCTGGGTGATGTAGGTGATGAAGGTGAGCAGCGCGCCCACGCCCATTTCACCCCGGATGATCTGCTGACCGCCGAACCACAGCACCGCCACGATGCAGCCGTTCATCAGGATCTGCATCATCGGGCCGTTCCACAGCACGATCTTTTCGGCGTTGCGCTGGGCCTGGGTCACGTCGTCTGCCGCCGCGCCGAACTTCTTCTTTTCATATTCCGACCGCACGAAGGCCTTCACCACGCGGATGGCGATCAGGTTTTCCTGCACCTCGCGGTTCATGATATCGTATTTTTTCATCATGATCTGGAAGCGCGGGAAGGCGTTCTTCATGATGAAGATGATGCCCGCGGCCAACAGCGGCACCGCCACGAACAGGATCGTGGTCAGGGACGGGTTCATCTGCAGCGCGTAAATCAGCGACATCAGGAACATGATGGGGGAGCGGAAGCCCATGCGCACCAGCATCACCAGGGTGTTCTGGGTCTGGTTCACGTCGGTAGTGATGCGGGTGACCAGGGACGCGGTGGAGAATTTGTCGATGTTCTTGAAGGAGAAGGTCTGGATCTTTTCAAACAGCGCCTGGCGCAGGTTGCGGCCAAAGCCCATGCCGCCCTTGGCCCCCAGGTAGCTGCCCGCCATGCCGAAGCACATGGACACGATCGCCATCAGGATCATCAGCCCGCCGCAGACCAGCACCTGGGAAATCTCTCCACTCTTCTCGCTGTAGGGGATGGCTTCGTCGATCAGGCGCTGGATCATTTTGGGAATGTAGGTTTCCATGGCCACTTCCCCGATCATCACGATGGGGCACAGCATCAGGGCCCATTTGTATTTGCCGGCGTATTTCAGCAGGCGAAAGATGCTGTCTTTCTTTTTGGGTTGGCTCAAGTGGTTTTTCCCTCCTCTTCCTGGTGCGCTTTCTGGGCCAGCTTCCAGATGGTCAGATGGCGGCAGCTTTCGTCGGCCAGGTTGTCAAACATTTTTTCGCAGGCGCGGCGGAAGGCTTCCACCTCGCCCTCGTCCATGCCCTGGAACATTTTTTCATCCAGTTGGGCGAACTGGCGCTTGTTTTCCTCCATTTGGGAAATGCCCTTGTCGGTGATAAAGAGCTGGTTGCGCCGGGAATCCTTTTCATCCGGACGCCGGAGCACGAAGCCCGCCTTTTCCAGCCGCTTTAAACTGGCCGCCGCCGACGCGGGCGTCACGTCCAGCTCGTCCGCCGCTTCCTTCTGGGTGCAGCCGGGATGATCCCAGATGTATTGCAGCAGCCGCGGCTGGCCGGGGTGCAGCCCAATGTTCCCCAGCACGTTCCGCGCCTGAATCCGCCGCAGGTATTCCAGCCGGTGCATGGCCCCTACGGCTTCCCAGTATTGCATTCCTTCCGCTCCTTTCAAAAAATTAAATGTTTAACCATTAACCGCCTAACATTATATCAGAATATGCCTGCGTGTCAATGAGAAATGCGAAAAAAGATATTGACAAGCGGGCGGGTTCATGCTATATTTACCCAGGAAACCCGATAAAAACAGTCGGGATTCAGAAAGGAGGTCTTTCATGAAGCTGTCAACCCGGGGAAAATACGGCCTGTACGCCATGATCTTCCTGGCGCAGCACGAGGGGGAAGGGCCTCAGAGCCTGAAAGCGTTCTCCGCCCTGGGCACGCCGGAAGCGTACCTGGAGCAATTGCTGGGTACGCTGCGCCGGGCCGACCTGGTCAAGACCGTGCGGGGAGCGCAGGGCGGCTATCAGCTCAGCCGGGAGCCGAGACAAATCACCGCCCGCGACATCATTGAGGCCATGGAAGGGCCGCTCAACTTTTCGGACTGCGTCAGCGAGCCGGAGCGCGCCTGCGACCGCAGCGCCCACTGCCCCGCCAAGGGCGTGTGGGAATACCTGACCGGCCAGGTCAACGGATTGCTGGACGGCATCACCTTGCAGGATATGGTGGATAATAACCTTTGTTAAAGTGATCAGAGTAGAGAGCGCAGAGTACAGATGAAAGCACTCCAGCGCTCTTGCGATGGTTTGGTCGTGTATATACATCTGAACTCTGTACTCTGCACTCTGCACTCTTTCAATTTCAACTTCATCAATGAACATAGACAAAAGGAGAGACCAACCGTGAACCGCATTTATCTGGACAACGCCGCCACTACCGCCATCTGTCCCGAAGCCCTGGCCGCTATGCTGCCCTGCTTTGGAGAACATTTCGGCAACGCATCCTCCATCCACTCCACCGGCCGGGACGCCCGCAAGCTGCTGGAGGAAGCCCGCCGCACCGTGGCCGACGCCCTGGGCGCCAAGCCCGCTGAAATTTATTTCACCTCCGGCGGGTCCGAAAGTGACAACTGGGCCATCAAGGGCACGGCCTTCGCCAACCGGAAAAAGGGCAACCACATCATCACCAGCCAGATCGAGCATCACGCGGTGCTGCACACCTGCCAGTGGCTGGAAAAGCAGGGCTTTGAAGTGACCTACCTGCCCGTGGACGAATACGGCATGGTAAACCCCGCGGATGTGGAAGCGGCTATCACCGATAAAACCATCCTCATCACCATCATGGCGGCCAACAACGAGATCGGCACCATTGAGCCCATTCCCGAAATCGGCAAAATTGCGAAAGCCCACAAGATCCCCTTCCACTGCGACGCGGTGCAGGCGGTGGGCGCAATTCCCGTGAATGTGGACGCTTGGAATGTGGACATGCTTTCTCTCTCCGGCCATAAGTTCCACGGCCCCAAGGGCGTGGGCGCGCTGTATATCCGCACCGGCACCAAAGTGGATCAGTTCATGCACGGCGGCGCCCAGGAGCGCGGCAAGCGGGCCACCACGGAAAACGTGCCCGGTATCGTGGGTACCGCGGCGGCGCTGAAAAAGGCCATTGACAATCTGGAAGAAAACGGCATCCGGGAAACCTACCTGCGGGATAAGCTCATCAAGGGCATCCTGGACACCATCCCCTACACCCGGCTGAACGGCCATCCGCTGCACCGTCTGCCCAACAACGTGAACGTGTCCATCCAGTACATCGAGGGCGAAGCCATGCTGCTGCGGCTGGATCTGGCGGGCATCGCCGGTTCCTCCGGTTCCGCGTGCACCAGCGGCAGTCTGGACCCCTCCCACGTGCTGCTGGCCATCGGATTGCCCCATGAGGTGGCCCACGGCAGCCTGCGCCTCAGCCTGACCGACACCACCACCGAGGAAGAAGTGGACGAGGTGCTCCGGGTGCTGCCCAAGATCGTGGAAACCCTGCGGTCGATGAGCCCCATGTTTGATGATTTTATCAACGGGAAGAAGTAACCAAAAGCCTTCCCCTTTGAGGGGAAGGTGGCCTGTGCGGAACTGGCTTCATCAGAGAAATCAAGCAAATTCGCACAGGCCGGATGAGGTGATTTGCAGGAACAAATGAAGATATCACCTCATCAGTCAGGCGCTAATGTTCATATATGCTTTTTCAATCTTGGTTCCGCGCCTGACAGCTTCCCCTCCGAGGGGAAGCCTTTTGGATGCGATTACTTCCTTGTCCTGCATCCGGCATATACAGTAAAAATGAAAGCAAAGAATTTACATTGTATCAGGAGGAAAACCGGTCATGTATAGCGAAAAAGTAATGGATCACTTTGAAAATCCCCGCAACGTGGGCGAAATCCCCGACGCAAACGGCGTGGGCACGGTGGGCAACGCCAAGTGCGGCGACATCATGCGCATGTACCTGAAGGTGGAAAACGGCATCATCGAGGACGTGAAGTTCAAGACCTTCGGCTGCGGCGCGGCAATCGCCACGTCCTCCATGGCGACGGAGATGGTGAAAGGCAAAACGCTGAAGGAAGCGCTGGCCCTGACCAATAAGGCTGTGGCGGAAGCGCTGGACGGGCTGCCCCCGGTGAAGATGCACTGCTCCCTGCTGGCGGAGGAAGCCATTCACGCGGCGGTGGAGGATTACCTCAAGAATCATCCGGAGGAATCAATTGACTGATTTTCTTTATGCTGAGAATCAGTTCAAAGAATGAAAAAGGAAATCGAGAAATCCTTTATGGCTTTCTTGGAGGGGACCTGGGGGTGAACCTCATCCGGCGCTTCGCGCCACCTTCCCCTGCGAGGGGAAGGCAGTTCTTTGACTCCCAAAGAATGGTTCTCCCAGAAAAACTCGTTCCTCCGGCTTAAAAGGAGAAACCATGCCGGAAGTACATGGCAATATAACGGGCATCCGGGACACGCAATTGGCTGAGCTGAAAGCGATGTACGACTGCCCCTTTGAATGGAATGAATATGCGCCGCGCGACCTCCTCCAGGAGCTTGCGCGGCATTCGTGCGCTTTGAACCGGGAAATCGCGGTGTATATCAGCCGGGATGGCGACGTGCTGGATGTGATCGTAGGGGTCACGGACAGCGTGCCGCTGATGGATCTGCGGCTGCGCAGGAACAGCAAGCGCCTGTCCTGCGTGCGGTGCATCCACACGCATCCGGGCGGAAGCGCCAGATTGTCCGATGTGGATATCGCCGCGCTGCGCTCCATGATGCTGGACAGCATGTGCGCCATCGGTGTGGCGGAGGACGGACATATCACCGGGGTCAGCGCCGCGTTTTTGACAGAAAAGGTGGACGGCGTCCCTGGCGTGGAGCTGACCGATATTTACCCCCTCAAAAAGCTGCCCCAGGAAGCGTGGATGCGGGAGATCGAAGTATCCGACAAGCGCGTGCTCCAGGGCGACGACGGCGACGAGGCCGAGCAGCCAGAACGCGCCATCCTGGTGGGCATCGACAGCGAAAAGAGCCTGGACGAATTGGCCGCGCTGGCGGAGAGCGCAGGAGCCCAGGTGGTGGCCCGGTTCTTCCAGAAGCGGCCCAAGCCTGATACCGCCACCTTTGTCGGCAGCGGCAAGGCCCAGGAATTGCAGCTGGAAGCCCAGGCGTACGAGGCCGATGTGGTCATCTTTGACGACGAGCTGACGGGCGCCCAGACCCGCAACCTGGAAGACATTATCGGCGTGAAGGTTGTCGATAGAACCACCCTGATCCTGGATATTTTCGCCCAACGGGCCCAAAGCGGCGAGGGCAAATTGCAGGTGCAGCTGGCCCAGCTCAAATACCGCTCGGGCCGCCTGATCGGCCAGGGCCTGATCTTGAGCCGCCTGGGCGGCGGCATCGGCACCCGGGGCCCCGGCGAAACCAAGCTGGAAATCGACCGCCGCCGCATCCGCGAGCAGATTAACCGGTTAAAGCAGGAATTGGACACCCTGCAGCGCCAGCGCCAGCTTCGCCGCAAGAGCCGGGAAAAGAACGCCATCCCGATCGTTTCGCTGGTGGGTTACACCAACACCGGAAAATCTACCTTATTAAACACCATCACCGACGCGGGGGTCTACGCGGAAAACAAGCTGTTCGCCACCCTCGATGCAGTGAGCCGCCGGGTGGAGCTGCCGGACGGCGGGGAATTCCTGCTGGTGGACACGGTGGGCTTTATCAGCAAGCTGCCCCACGACCTGGTGGAGGCGTTCAAGTCCACCCTGGAGGAAGCGGCGCTGTCCGACCTGCTGGTCATTGTGTCCGACGGGGCCAGCCCCGACACGCCCCAGCAGCATCAGGTGGTGGAAGAAGTGCTTTCTCAGATCGGCGCGGACACCCAGCCGAGAATCGACGTGCTGAACAAGTGCGACCTGGTGCCCGCCGATCAGGAGATTCTGCCCATCATGCCGGGGGCGCTGCACATCTCCGCCCAGACCGGCGCGGGCATCGACCGGCTGCTGGCTGCGATTGCCAAGGAGCTTCGCAAGGCTGAGCAGGAAATGACCCTGCTGGTACCCTTCGCCCAGTACGGCGTCATCAACGAGCTAAGGCAAAAGGGCCGCGTCCTGTCCGAGAACTACGAGGACAACGGCACCCGCGTCACCGTCATGCTGCCCCAGGACGCCGCGGGCCAGATCGCCGCCCGGTACGGCGATATGATCCAGGTGTGAGGGCACAGGTATGAAACGTTTTTTGCTCTGCCTGACCGCGCTGCTTTTCCTGCTTCCCGCTATTGTTTTTTCGGAAGAAAACCCCAACCCCGAAATGGAACTGGGCGGCAATCTGTTTCTGATCAACCGGGACCATCCCATCGGGAAGGATTATTATCCCCACGACCTGGTGGAGCCCCGTGTGCTGGGCGGGGGAGAGGCCACCCGGATGCGGCCCGAAGCGGCGGCGGCGCTGGAAGAAATGTTTGACGCCGCGAAGGAAGAAGGGCTGTTCCTGGCCGCCGTGTCGGGCTACCGCAGCTACGGCCAGCAGGCGTCCATCTTTGACCGGAAGCTGCAAAAAGTGGACCGGCAGACCGCTCAGCGCACCGTGGCCCCGCCGGGGTGCAGCGAGCATCAGCTGGGCCTGGCCATGGACTTGGGTACGAAAAAAGAGATCCGCCTCACCGCCGCCTTTGGCGAAACCCCGGAAGGCCAGTGGGTGGCGGCGAACGCGCACCGGTTCGGCTTCATCATCCGTTACAAAGCGGAATGGGAGGAAATCACCGGCTACGCATTCGAACCCTGGCACATCCGCTATGTGGGTAAAGACCACGCGCGGAATATATTTAACTGGGACATTCCCTTGGAAGAATACATCGACCGTCAGCTGAGCCCGTATGTGGTGGCTGAGGACGAGGGAGAAAACACGCAATGAAGAAGATACTCGCCTTTTTCCTGATGCTGTGCCTTTCGGCCTTGCCGGGCGCGCTGGCGGAGAATATGCCGGAATGGGAATATCCCCTGGCGCCGGAAATCATTTACGATTTTGACCAGTATATTACCCTGGCGAACCGCACGCACCTGTTGGACGGAAACTATATCCCGAACGATCTGGTGAACGTAACGGTCAAGCGCGCCTCCGGCACGGGGCACATGCAGCTGCGCCAGGCGGCCAGCGACGCGTTGGCGGCCATGTTTGACGCCGCGTCGGAGGCGGGCTATACCCTGTATTTGAAAAGCGCCTACCGCAGCTACCAGACCCAGAAAACCATGTACAACAATCGGTTGGAGAAGATGCACGGCCGGGACGACGGCCTGGTGTCCTATCCCGGGGCCAGCGACCACCAGACCGGCCTGGGCGCGGATATCCTCAACTATGCCTGGACCCAGAAGGATGGCATGAACAAGGAGTTCGCCAAAACGGAGGAAGCCCAGTGGATGGAAGCCCACTGCCAGGAGTTCGGCTTCGTGCTGCGCTACATGGAGGACAAGGAAGAAATCACCGCCATCAAGTTTGAGCCCTGGCACTTCCGCTATGTGGGCAGGGAGGTGGCGGAATACATGATGGAAAATCACCTGTCGCTGGAGGAATTCACCGAGGAATGGGAAAGCTATGTGGCGGATTACGAGGCGGCGGGCGGCGATTTCCACGAGCTGATTCTCTGGCGCGCTCGTGTTCGTGACGTCCGGGTGATTGACGTGGACGAGCGCGGGGAAGAGGAGTATTCCATTTTCTATTGATGGTACGCAGCTATGTTGTCATTGCGCGATAAACTGAAAGCCGCCGGCGTGGCAAAGCCCGCGAAAGAAACGAAATCGGCGGCGCGAGACTGCCTGATCCGGGAAACGCGGGTGCCGGTCGCCCGGTTCGCGCTGGCCCGGGAGATTTCCGGCGCGAGCCTGGAAATGGTGCAGGGCCAGCCCTATCCCGACTGCCGCCGGGAGGATTTCTGCTTTCTGGACACGGAAACCACCGGCCTTTCCCACGGCGCGGGCACGGTGGCGTTTCTGGTGGGCGTGGGGTTTTTTGACGAAACCGCCTTCGTGGTGCGGCAGTACCTGATGCGGGACTACGACGAGGAAGCCTTCGTGCTCTCCCGCGTGGCGGAGGACATGGCCAGAAGCAAGGTGCTTTGCACCTTCAACGGCCAGACCTTTGACCTGCCGCTGCTGGAGGTTCGCTTCACGATGCAGCGGATGCGGGAGCAGTTCGCCCGCCGCCCCCACGTGGATTTGCTGCCGGCTTCCCGCCGGGTGTGGAAGCTGCGGCTGAAAAGATGCAACCTGACCAGCCTGGAGGAAGCGGTGCTGGGCATGCAGCGGCAGGACGATCTGCCAGGCGCTTTGGTGCCGGAGCGGTATTTCAGTTTCCTCAAAACAAAAGACTTTTCCCTGCTGGAAGACATTTTGGAGCACAACGCCCAGGACATCATTTCCCTGGCCCACATCCTGGACCGGCTGCTTCGCCTGCACGACGCCCCGCTGCTGGCCGAAGAGCCGGAGGATTTGTTTTCTCTGGGCCGGGTGTACGAAAAGCGGGGCAGCGCCGAGCGGGCACGGATGTGCTACCGCGCCGCGGACAAGGGCAGCGTGTCCATTCTGGCCCGGGGCCGCATGGCGGAAACCTACCGCCGGGAGGGGAACTTTGACGAGGCCGCCCGGGTGTATAAGCGCATGGTCACTGACCGTCAGGGTGGGCCGGGTCCGCTGATCGCCCTGGCCAAAATCTGCGAACACAAAACGCGGGATATTCCCGCCGCCATCGAATACACGCGCAAGGCCATTCTCCTGACCGCCGACCAACCGGACGGCGACATGGCCGCGCTGCAAAAACGATATGAGCGATTGATGAAGAAGGCAAGGAGGCAAACATAATATGGGCATTCTGGACAGCTTCAAGGCGCGCAAGGCGCTGATGACCCAGCAAAAGGGCAATGTGGCGGAAGCCAAGAAAGCGTATGAGGAGCTCTACGCCGGGAACTATATTTCCGCCGGGTATCTGCTGCCGTACAGCGTGCTGCTGCTGCGCGAGGGCGGAGAAGAAAACTACCTGAAGGTCAAGGAAATCCTGAAAAAAGCGGAAAAGGCCCCCGACCTGGACGCGGGCCGCAAGCAGCAATTGTTCATGAACTACGCCGTGGCCCAGTACAAGCTGGGGGAAATGGAAAAGGCCATTCAGCTGCTGGAAGCCTCCCACCGCCAGTCTCCCTGCGGGCTGACGTACCAATCTTTGGGCTGGCTGTACATTGAGGCGGGGGACGCGGAAAAGGCGCTGGCCTACAACCAGGAGGCCCTGGATTACGACGACGAGGATTCCATCGTGCTGGACAACCTGGGCCAGACCTATTACCGTCTGCTGAACGACAAGGAAAAGGCCAAGGAGTATTTCGACAAGGCTATTGCCATCAAAGACAGCCAGATCGACACGCTCTATTTTCTGGCGCAGTACGATAAGGAAGCGGGGGATAAAGCCGCCGCCATCGAGAAGCTGGAAAAAGCTCTGGAGGGCCGCTTCTCGCCGCTGAATTATGCCACCAAGGAAATGATTCAAAAGGAAATCGACGAGCTGAAATAACAGGAAAAAGGGAAGCATTGTGTTTGCTTCCCTTTTTTGTGCGGTTCCAGTTGTCATCCCGAGCGGAGGTGAGCGGGACGCGAACCGCAGTCGAGGGACCTGATCTATTTGATTTCTAAATCATTGAATCAAAGGACACTCCAAAAGCCTTCCCCTTGAGGGGAAGGTGGGCCGCGCAGAACCAACTGCATAAAAGGCATCAAGCAAGATTGCGCGGCTCGGATGAGGTGATTTGCTGGAATACAGACAAGAAACTTGAACGAATGCTAACATCACCTCAGAACGCTTCGCTACGCCTTCGGGCACAGTCAGGCGCGAATCCGCTTGATTTCTTTGCCCCGCTTGGTTCCGCGCCTGACAGCTTCCCCTCAAGGGGAAGCCTTTTGGGAATTCTTCCATTCAATGTTTTAGATATGAAACAGTATGAGAACTGGGTATCATGCTGCTTGAATTACCGCGTTTTTCCCAGGTCCCTCCACTCCGCTTCGGCTCTTGCCTCCGCTTCGGTCGGGATGACAATTGGAGGGGTTAGTTTCCTATTGACTGATCCTCGTTGCTTATTGAAGGTGCTCTTTCAAGCATCCACTGAATCGTTACAAAAAACAATATCGGAATGAAACAAATGCGCTTCTTCGTTTGTCTATATGGATAGCATGGAAAAAGGAGGGATGCCCATGAAACGGCCGCTTGCGCTGTTGCTGGCGCTGCTGCTTCTGCTCCCCGTCTGCGCGTGGGGTGAGGAAGCGGAAGACGATGATGATTATTGGGACGGCTGGGATGACTGGGACTGGCGGGCAGAATGGGAGGAAAGGGGGTATTTCGACTTCTGCGACGTGCGGGACGACACCCTTGTCATCTTCGAGGGCGTCACTGCCCTGGGAGAGGCCATAGAACATGAGTGGAATCAAGAACTGGATATAACCGTGGAGATTGATCCTAAGTTCGAGAGTGGCCCTTCTTTTGCAAGGGACACGGATGGTGGCGATTTCCACCGGGTTTCCCTGCCATCGACACTGCGGTATCTTGGCATGGACGCATTTAGTTTCTACGATTTTCAGGAGTTCACTCTGCCCGCTCAATTGGAGGTGCTGGAAAGGGACGTTTTTTACCGCTGTGACTTCGATGTGCTCCGCATCGAAACCACTCTGCCAGCGACTGATATTGTGGGCTGCCTGTACGACTGTTTTGTCACCGCTTATGAAGTGCCGGAGGATCATCCCCTCTACAAAACCGTGGACGGGGTGCTCATCTCCAAGGATGGGAAAACGTTGCTGGCATACCCGAATTACAGGAAAGCCACACATTACGACGTGCCCGCCGGGGTGGAGCGCATCGAAGCAGGCGCTTTCGGCAACGAATACCTGAAAACCATCTCCCTGCCCATAGGCCTGAAATCCATCGGCGATTACGGCTTTTCCGGCTGCACCCGTTTGCAGTCCATCGCCCTGCCCCTGACGGTCCGGGAAATCGGCGAGGATATTTTTAACAATTGTGTTTCGCTGGAACTGGTGTCCCTGCCGGAGGGCCTGGAAGCTGAAAGAATCGAAAATAAATGGTGGGTGGAGTATTACCCGGACGACGCCATTTTCCGGGGCGACAACGGCGACACCCTGCTTGCGCCGAAAAACGACAAAGATTAAAAGAGGGGGAAAGAAAAATGAAACGTTTGCTTTGTGCATTGCTGGTTTGCGCGCTGTGTGTGACGCCCGCGCTGGCAGAGAATCCCGACACCGGCTCCTGGAGCCAGATCAACCAGGCCGTCGGCAAGGGCGAAGGCTGGACGAAATTGGAAACGGACGATACCTTCCACCTGGGCGAAAAGAAGCCCCTGGAGGGCTATGACGATTTGTTCATCGGCGATTGGGGCACCTACCCCAGCATGGACGGCAGCACGGTCTGCGTGCCCATGGCCATGGAGCTGGCCCGGCAATGGCTGGGGCTGGAGGAAGGGGACATGAACGGTTTCGTCACCTTCTCCACCACGCCTTACGCCTATGACCGCCTGACCCAGGGCAAGGCCAATCCCCTGGTGACCGTCAAGAGTCAGGGCGTCATGATGGACGACGCCCACCCCATCGACCTGGTGCTGGCCACCTATCCCAACGCCGACGAGCGCCAGGCCGCCGCAGACGCGGGGGTGGAGCTGGTGTATGTGCCCTTCTGCTGCGACGCCTTTGTGTTCATGGTGAATGACCTGAACCCCGTGGACAGCCTGACGGTTGCCCAGATCCAGGAAATCTATATGGGAAAGCATAATAGCTGGTCGGACTTTGGCGGTACGCCCCAGGCGCTGACCGCCTATCAGCGGCCCCATGGCAGCGGCAGCCAGACCGCCATGGAGGAAATGGTGATGCAGGGCCTGAAAATCCAGAAAGTGGAAGAAAACTATATTTCCGACGGCATGGCCGACGCGGTGGCCCAGATCGGTAACTATGACAATGGCATCGGGGCCATCGGGTACAGCTACCTGTATTATGTGAACACCCTGGTGGAAAGCGGCGGCATCAAGGTGCTTGCCATCGACGGTGTGTCGCCCACGGACGAGAATTTGCAGTCCGGGGCGTACCCCTTCACCGTCAACTATTACGCTGTCTATCGCATGGGCGACGCCAACACAGAAGCCTTTGTGAATTGGCTGGTCGGTGAGGAAGGCCAGAAGGCCGTGGCCCAGGCGGGGTATGTGCCGCTTAATTAAATAAACAAATCCTGTCATAAACAGCGATTGAACGAGCTATGCTTATAGTAAGCCCGAAAAAAGGGAGGAAGAAGCATGGCTCGTTTTTCTTGCATTCTGATTTGTGCGGTTTTGATTTTGCTGCCGGCATCAGCGCTGACGGCTCCCTTGGAGGAGGGCACGCCCATGACGCTGACCGCGCCGTCGGCCATCCTGCTGGAGGCGGACACTGGCGCGGTGATCTTTGAAAAAAACGCCGACGAGCGGCGGCCCGTGGCGTCGGTAACGAAGCTGATGACGCTGCTATTGGTGCTGGAAAAGCTGGACGAGGGCAGCATTACCCTGGAGGACAAGATCACGGTTTCGCCCGCGGCGGCGGGGCAGCCCGGGTCCCAGGCGTTCCTGGACGCTTACGCGGCTTACCCGCTGAAAGACATCCTGAAAGCCACGATCATCGCTTCTGCCAACGATGGGGCGGTGGCCCTGGCGGAATACATCGCCGGGACAGAGGACAGCTTCGCGGCGCTGATGAACCGGCGGGCGGGGGAATTGAATCTGGAAAACACGCATTATGTCAACTGCACCGGTCTGCCTGCGGATGGTCAATATACCTGCGCCCGGGACGTGGCGGTGATTTCCCAAGCGGTCACAAAGCACCCGACTTACTTCACCTATTCCTCCACCTGGCTGGATAGCCTGACCCACCCTTCGGGCCGCACCACCGACCTGACCAACACCAACCGCCTCGTGCGCTTTTATAAGGACTGCGACGGGCTGAAAACCGGTTCAACGAACGAGGCCAAATACTGCCTCAGCGCTACGGCGGAGCGGAACGGCATGCGGCTCATCGCCGTGGTGCTGGGGGTGCCCAACAGCCAGACCCGCTTTGACGAAGCCCGGGGCATGATGGATTACGGCTTTGCCAACTACCACCGCGTGCAGGTGGCGAAAACCGGCGACCTGGTGGGGGTGCAGGTGCCGGTAAAATTAGGCGCCCGGGACGCGGTGGACGTGGCGCTGGGCAGCGGTTTGTCATTGCTGCTGCGCAACGGGCAGCAAAGTCAGCTGAGCTTTGAAACCCATCTGCCGGAATCCCTGACCGCGCCGGTGGAAGCGGGGGAGCCCCTGGGCACGGTGCAGGTGCTGCTGGCGGGGCAGCCCATTGCGGAACTTGCCGCCATCGCCGCGCAGAGCGTGCGGCTGCCAGGCTTGCTGGAGGGCTTTTTCCGCCTGCTGGAAAACTGGCGATGAAGAAAGAGAGAGGGACGTAAAAAAGCCGCTTGCAGATTGCTCTGTAAGCGACTTCCCTTTTCCGAAGAAAATCAGTGCCGGCCGGCTTCCTTGATCTTGGCGGCCTTGCCCTGCAGGTTGCGCAGATAATACAGCTTGGCCCGGCGAACCTTACCGCGGCGGATAACCTCGATATGGTCAACGCGGGGAGAATGCAGCGGGAAAGTACGTTCCACGCCGATGCCGTAAGACACGCGGCGAACAGTAAAGGTTTCCCGGCTGGAGCCGTTGCGCTTGGCAATCACAGTACCCTCAAACGCCTGAAGACGTTCGCGGCTGCCTTCCACAACCTTCACGAATACGCGGAGCGTATCGCCAACGTTGAAGCTGGGCAGATCGGTACGGAGCTGTGCCTGTTCGATCGAACGGATAATTTCGCTCATGAATGGTGTCCTCCTTCCCTCATAGACGTTCATGCGTGGCCATCTTTCGTGCCCGCAGCGGACCGCCCGTTAGTCACAACGGCAGTTATTTTAACACAGATTGATCGGATTTGCAAGCCTTTTTTTACTTTTCTTTTGTCAAAAGAAGAGCAAAAAAGGGGAATGATAACAGAATACGAAAAATTTTCCATAAATATTTTTGAAAAAAGCTATACAACAGGGGAAAACTGTGTTATAATACCGCCGAAGACCAAGCCAATTCGATCTCGCAGTTATTCCTCCCGGTTTCATTCATCGTCAGCAGACGGATGCGCAGAGCCCAGGAAAACTTACAGGGAACGTATCACGCGGTTTGGCGATAATAATCAGGAGGTTTCAAACCATGTATCAGGACAAGACCCTCACCTGCCGTGAATGCGGCAACGAATTCGTGTTCACCGCTTCCGAGCAGGCTTTCTACGCCGAAAAGGGCTTCCAGAATGAGCCCAGCCGCTGCCCCGCCTGCCGTGCTGCCCGCCGTCAGAATGGCGGCAACCGTACCGAACGCCAGATGTACGAAGTGATCTGCGACGGTTGCGGCTGCACCACCCAGGTGCCCTTCCAGCCCCGCGGCGATCGGCCCGTGTACTGCCGTGAATGCTTCGCCAAGAATCGTCCCCAGTACTAATTCAAGCTCAAAGGCGCTCAGGCTTCTGCCTGGGCGTTTTTTGATGCCGAAAAACGGATAGAGGATCCCTTCGGCGCAGACAATAAAAAAGGACAAATTGATTGAGCGGAGGGAAAACCATGCAGTTTCGTACCGACCTGGCAATGGAGAGCCGGGAGATGGCGGCAGGGCTTTCGGGCATTACCACCCATTCCCGGCATCGGGGCGCGATCGAGGAGACTCATGTGCGCATCGAAACGGAGGAAGCCGCCCGCGCGCTGGAAAAGGCGCGGGGAAACTATATCACCTTGGCGCATCCCGGCTTGAAGTGGTGTCCGCCGGAAGAAAGGAAGGAGATGGCGCGGGCGATTTGCGAGGAATTGCGGACGCTGCTGCCGCCAAACGGTGATTTGCTGGTGGTGGGGCTGGGCAACCGTTCCATGACCGCCGATGCGCTGGGCAGCCGCGTATTGGAGGATTTGCTGGTGACCCGGCATTTGAAGGATATTCCGGATGAAAGCCTGCATGGACGGCTGCGCGGGGTTTGTGCCGCCGCGCCTGGTGTGCTGGGGGTGACGGGCCTGGAAACGGCGGAGGTGGTACAGGGAATTGTGGAGCATGCGCATCCCGCTGCCGTCATCGCCATTGACGCCCTGGCCGCGCGGGAAAGCAGCCGCATCTGCACCACTGTGCAAATCACCGATACCGGCATCCGCCCCGGCAGCGGCGTCAGGAATCACCGCGTTGGACTGACCAAGGAAACCCTGGGGGTGCCGGTCATCGCCATCGGCGTACCGATGGTGGTGTACGCGTCGGTGATTGCCCGGGATGCGCTGAGCTTGCTGCTGAACGACATCGGTATGGATGAACGGACCCACGCCCAGGCAATGGATACGCTGATCGACAAACTGGCGGAGCAGGGCATGGGCGATCTGGTGGTGACCCCGCGGGAGGTGGACGAATTGGTAGGGCGGGTCGGCCGCATTATCGCCGACGGGCTGAATCTGGCGTTCCAGCCACGGCTGACGGAGGAAGAAATTCAGCTGCTTTCGCATGACGAACCGTGAACGGGCATATCCTATTCTGAGGTGACAGGCATGAACAGGATAAGCTACCGTATTCTGACGCTGGTCTGCGGGGCGGCGCTGCTGACCGGGATCATCGCGCAAGGCGGCACGGTCTTTCCCGGGAGCGCTTTGGCGGCGGTATCGGAAGAAATGGAATCACCGCCCGACTTCCGGATGGAGGTTATATCGGTTTCCGCGGTCCGCAGCCGGCAGAAGCGGGTGTTCCTGTACCATACCCATACCTGCGAGGCCTACGAGATCGACCCGGAAAACCGGTACGTTCAGACGGAAAAATGGCGCACAGCGGATCATCGGTACAGCGTGGTGCGGGTGGGGGAGGAGTTGAAAACGCTTTTGCAGAGCGCCGGGGTATTTGTGACCCATGACGTGACCGATTACGAAATGCCCCGGCTGTCCACCGCTTACGCGCGTTCGCTGGAGGGCTTGACGGAAGCGGCGGAGGAAGGGTATGACCTGTACATCGACCTGCACCGGGATTCCTATTCCCAGGGAAACGGGCCCAACACCGTGGCGGTGGATGGGGCGGAAACCGCGCGCATACTGATCCTCATTGGCCAGGGAACAGGCAGCCGCCTGGATGAAAAGCCCGATTGGGAGGGAAACCAGCGCGTGGCGCAAATCATTTCCGATGCCCTGAACGAGCGCGCGGAGGGGCTTTGCCGGGGTGTGTCGCTGAAATCAGGCCGTTATAATCAGCAAGCCGCCGCGCCCAGTATGCTGATCGAGGTAGGCAACAATAAAAATATCCTGCCGGAAGCCCTCGCCGCCGCGGAGCCGCTCGCCCGGGCGATCTGCCATTATCTGGACACGCTGTAGCGGTTTGCATCGCGCTTCCTTTTGTGCTATACTGTGCGTGAAAGGAAGTGCAGGCGAATGACGGGATTCTGCGTCCGGGAAATGCGGAAGGAATACCGCGGTGTTTCACGCCTGTATGCGGGAACCGCGATGCTGTTTCTGCTGGCGTTCGCGTGTATCGGCGTCATCATGCGTGTTCGGGAGGCGGATATACGCTTCCGGTGGCTGCTGATCGGGCTGGATATTGTGGTGGTGCTGGGACTGCTCGGCGTACACTTCCTTTTGACGGATGAACGGAACCTGCTGAAAAAAACACCCTTCGGCGATGCCGTATGCGCTTTGGGAGACCCTCAGGATGTCATGCGGCAAATCGACGGGAGCGCGGTGAAGCGGTTTGAACTGTATCCTTCCTTTGCGCTGACGGAGGGCTGGCTGATCCTTTTCTATCCCAACGGCTGGAAATACGAACCCAGGCGCGTCTGTGCGCGCCCCATTCGCAAAGGGGATATCCGTTCGACGGAGTTTATTCCGGAAGGCCAGCTGGACGGTTCGGGGCGGATGCTGATTCGCGTGAATTGCAGCAGCGGGGCTTCCTGCGCGTTTTATATTTACCAACGGAAGGAATCGGATAATCTGCGGGCTTGGCTGCGGGAACAGGAGCAAACGACGTGATAAACGAAAACGAAAGAGGGGAAGCCCTGTCGCCGGTCGGTATGTTTGACAGCGGCGTGGGCGGCATCAGCGTGCTGCGGGAAGCGGTGCGGCTGCTGCCCAACGAGCGCTTCATTTTCTATGGCGACACGAAGAACGCCCCCTATGGCACAAAAACAAAAGAAGCGGTGCTGGCGCTGTCCCGGCAGGTGGTGAAAGCGCTGCTAAAGCGGCAGTGCAAGGCTATCGTGATTGCATGCAATACGGCCACCAGCGCGGCGGCGGCGGATCTTCGGGCGGAGTATCCCGATCTTCCGATCATCGCCATGGAACCGGCGCTCAAGCCTGCTTCCCTGCTGCACAGCGACGGGGTGGTGCTCTCGCTGGCGACGCCCGGCACCATCGCCGGGGAAAAATATGCGCATCTGTACGCCCTGTACGGCAAGGGCGTTGTTTCGCTGCCTTGCCCCGGCCTGATGGAATTCGTGGAGCGGGGGGAGCTGGACGGACCGGCGCTGAACAGGTATTTTGAAACCCTGTTTATGCCTTACCGGGACAAAAAGGTCGAGGCCATTGTGCTGGGCTGCACGCATTATTCGTTCCTGAAAAAATCCATCGCCGGCTTTTTCCCGGGGGTTCCGCTGCTGGACGGCAACGGGGGCACCGTGCGGCAGCTGCGCAGACGGCTGGAGGCTCAAAACCTGCTGGCTCCGGCAGAGGCGGCAGGCGGCGTGGAGCTGCTCTCCTCCGGCGGAGGGGAGCCGGTGAAAACAATGCAAGCGCTGCTGTGCGCTGAACTGTAAGCAGAAGCGTCAAACGTTCAATTATTTCCCGTACAAAAAGATGAGAAGCAGTTGATTTTTTTTTCAAAACAAGGTACAATGAATTTGAATCCGAATGATAAAGGAGGAGAGAGCCGGGATGGAACAGAGCTACGTGTTCATGACGGACAGCGACAGCGACCTGCTTTACAGCATCGCTGATGAAAAGCATATCCCCGTGGTTCGTATGCCCTACACGCTGGATGGGAAGGAGTATCTGGACGACAACGGCCGCGCGGGCGTGGAAAAGGATTTTTTCTGCCGGATGCGGGAAGGCGCCAGCCCGAATACTTCTTTGCTGCCCACGGAGACCTACCTGGACTACTTCGAACCGATCCTGAAGGAAAAAGATCTGTTGTTCGTCGCTTTCTCTTCGCAGATGAGTTCTACGATCAACAATATTTACGAAGCCAGGGAACAGCTGCTGAAAAAATATCCGGAACGGAAATTTACCGTCGTGGATACGCTTAGCATTTCCGGCCCCATGACGATGCTGGTGCTCAATGCTCACGCGCTGTATGAGCAGGGCAAATCCATGGACGAAGTGGAAAAGTGGCTGCTGGACAACCGGATGCGTTCCCACGCGTGGCTCACGGTGGGCGACTTGAAATACCTGGCGCGGGGCGGCCGCATTTCCTCCACCAGCGCGCTGTTTGGCTCGGTGCTGGACATCAAGCCCATCATCTGCATGGGCAAGGGCGGCAAGCTGGACCCTGTGGAAAAGGTACAGGGGCGGAAAAAAGCCCTGCGCGCCATCGTGGAGCACACCGCGGAAATGATCGAGCATCCTGAGGATCAGACGATCCTGATTCTGCAGGGCGACGTGCCTGAGGACGCGGACAAGCTGGCCGAAATGCTGCGCCAGCGGATTCCTCAGATTCGGGACATCCGCATCCAGATCATCGGGCCGGTCATCGGCGCCCACTGCGGGCCCGGCACCCTGGCCTGCTGCTTCATGGGTAAGGAACGCGTCATCTGATCAGAGAACAAATTGCTCCCTTCTTTTCAGGAAGAAGGGAGTATTTTGTTGCCCTGCGGATTGACAAATCAGTTTGTTCCGATTAGAATAAAACAGAATCAGGTTTGTTTTATGCGGAGAAAGGAAAACAGGATGTCTGGAAAAGAACAGGACGAACAAAAAACGCTGCGCCCACGGTTTCCTGCCGAAGATGAACCGACCACTTTCCGACGGATAACGGAAAGCCGCGCTCCGTATCCGGATCAGGTCTATCAGGCACAGACCGAAGTCCGGGAAGCGATGCCCGCGCAAAGAATTCCTCAGTGGGCCAATGGCGGTGTGGCGCGCAAACCGAGGCATACCGCGCTGTGGGTGCTGATGGCGATGCTGGCGTTCGCAATGCTGTGTCTGCTGGGGTTTTATGCAGCGACGCTGTATCAGGCTTACGCGCCGTTTCGGCAGAAGGCCGCGATCCTGGCCCGGGATACGTTTGTTCAGGGCATCTATGTGGATGGCGTGCATATCGGCGGCATGACGCGGGCTGAGGCGGAAAACGCGCTGAAAGCCCAGAATCAGCAGACCGACCAGTCGCTTTGGATTCGGCTGCATGTGGACGGCCTGGCCTGGACGATCACCCCCAGCGAGGTGCCCATTCAAAGAAATGTTTCCGCTGTGCTGGATACAGCCTATGCCATTGGCCGTCAGGGCTCCCGGGATACCATCGGCACCGGCACCACACCTTTTGATTACCGCTACGCGCACCTGTATCACACCGGCTCGTCCCATGTCAATCTGTATACGAGCGTTACCTACGACCCGGAAAACGTGAGATCGTTCGTACGCCTGGTGGAGGCGAGGGTCAACCACGACGCGCAGGACGCTCAGGTCGCCACGTTTGACTTTGCCAGGCGCGTTTTTACCTTCACCGATGAGCGGGCAGGCGCCAAGCTGAACACGGAGGATTTGTACCGCCAGATCATCGACGCGCTGGACAGGCATGTTTACACTGCGACCATCACCGCTTCCACCGAACCGGTGACGCCCAGGGTGACCAAGGTGGAGCTGATGAACACGTTCACACGGGTTTCCGACTTTTCCACCCAGCTGACGAACGACAGGAACCGGAACACCAATATCCTTTTGGCGGCTCGTGCGGTCAACGGCACGGTCGTCATGCCGGGGGAGACGTTCTCCTTTAACCAAGCGACAGGCCAGCGGACGGTGGAAAAGGGCTATCAGCCCGCCGCGGCGATCGCCGGGGGAACGACCATCGACGAGGTGGGCGGCGGTGTGTGCCAGGTGTCGAGCACGCTGTTCAATGCGGTGGCCATGGCGAACCTGGCCATCGTGGAGCGCTCGCCTCACGCCTGGCCCAGCAGCTATGTGGACGCGGGCCGCGATGCGACGGTCAACTGGCCTGACCTGGATTTCAAATTCCGCAACGATAGCGCTGCACCGGTTTTTATCGTCGCCTACTGCGAAAACAGCACCTGCGCGGTGGAAATCTACGGCGCCGCCCTGGACGCGGGCACGAGCATTGAACTGGTGACGAATGTGGTGTCCGTCACCGAACCGCCGCAGACAGCGCTGTATGAAAACAATCCCACCCTGCCTCACGGCACAAACCGGGAAAAGATCAAGGCCCGTACCGGATATGACGTGGAAACCTACCAGGTGTTCCGGCAGAACGGACGGGAGATCGGGCGGCAGCTGCTGTGTGTTTCCCGCTATCCGATGATCCAGCAGGTGATTGAATATAATTGATGCAATGGGGGAAAGAAACTGTGCTGAAAGGCGATTTGAAAAAACAGGCGATTCTGGATACCGCCGAAAAGCTGTTTTTCGATAAAGGGTATATGAAAACCACTATCCAGGACTTTTTGGAAGCTCTGGATTGCAGCAAGGGCAGCTTTTACCATCATTTTGATTCCAAGCTGCAGGTGCTGACCGAGCTGTGCCGGCAAAAAGCGTCGGCGGGCTATGTGAAGTATCAGCTTCAGCATTACGACCGCCCGATGCAGCAGCTCAACTTCCTGCTGTACTGCGCCATGCCCTTCCGCGATGGCGAGGAAAAAACGCTGGCGCTGCTGCTGCCGCTCACCGGAATGACGGACGGCAAGCTGGTGCTGGACGCGGTATTGGACGCGCAGAAGGAGGAATTCTTCCCCGAAATGTGTCGGCTGCTGGATATCCTGAAAGAAAAAGGAGTGGTGTATTTTTCCCTCCCCATGCTGCCCGAAATCCTGTGGGATGCCTATTCCGCCGTATACCGCCGCCTGATGCGGGAGGCCATTGCCATCCGGCACGGCGGCGGCACCGGCACGGCGATTCAGTTGATCGAAACGGAGCGCTTTCTTTGGGAACGGCTGCTGGACGCGCCGTTTGGTTCCATTGAACTGATCCGGGCGGACGAAGCGCTGCTGACCATCAGCCACGCCATCTCCCGCATCAAACGCATGGAAAGCGCGCAGGAATAGAGGATCATTGAATGATCAGGGATACCGTCAGGCCGGATGCCTGCACCGCCGCGTCGCATAGCAGCCGATAGGCGTTCGGCAAATAGTTTCTGGTTTCTTCTTTGCGCTGGGACAGATATTGTTCCAGCGCTTTTGTGATACCGGGGATACTTTGGGCGTCCTTTCCGCGAACCAGGATGATTTCCCGGCCGCTCAGGGTATCCTTATCCTTGAAGAAGACGGCTTCCGTATAGTCGTCCGGGGAAATGCCGATCATGTCATACAGGTCGTCCGCCGTATAGGGAATGTACGCATCGGGATCGGCCATGGCCTGCCGCGCGGCCTCCGTCAAAGGAATATCCGGCTGATTGACCTGCGCGTTCTGACATCCCGCCAAAAGAAGAAACGCGGACAGCCAAAGAAGAACAAAGGCCTTCTTTTTCATATCGCTTCCTCCGGTTTCCATAAACCCTGGTCGTATTGGCCTTGCGCGTAGTCCAGCAGCGCGTCGATCCATATGTCCAGTCCTTCGGCGTTCAGGTGATACTGGCCGTCGTTGGAATACCTGTTATTCAAGTAGCCTTCTTCATCCTTCATCCGGGCAGCGATGTCAATATAGGGCACGCCCCGCAGCAGGCACAGCCCCCGCAGCGCCGCGTTGTAATCGTCCCACAGGCGCTGGTAGTCATTTCGCTTGCAGAAGGCTTTCGTCACCGGAGTCAGCGAGAGAAAAATGACTTCTGTGTCCGGCGCGTGCTTCTGGGCCAGGTCCAGGATGCGGTTATCGTAGTCCATACCTTTCTCGATCGTTTCCCCGATGTAATCATTTACGCCCAGCAGGATCAGGGCTTTCTTGGGCTTTCGGTCCTTCAGGATCTCCCACAGCGGCATTTCCTTTCCCCGGGATTTCAGATTGGCCTTTTCCGGCAGCAGGTTCTTTCGGCTGGCGGTGTAGAGACAATAGCTTTGCGCCGTCATAAAGGTAATGTCCGGGAAAAAATCCGGCTGCTCCTGCTGCTGGCTGCGGATGTATCCCTTTAGCTGTTCGGTGATGGAATCGCCAATAAAAAACGAGCCTTTGTAAAAAGACGATAACTGATTCCGTGTCAGCGTTTCCGCTTCACCGGCGAAGAAAAAGCCCGATAAGAAAATCAACAGTATGCCAACCGCTGTCAGCCGTTTCATCCGTATTTCCATCCCTTCAAAGACAAATAAAGAAAAAACCGCCGGTATCAACCGGCGGCATACCCTTAAGGATTATTCCTGAGCAGGAGCGCCAACGGGGCAGGTTTCAGCGCAGACGCCGCATTCGATGCACTTGTCGGGATCGATAACGTACTTGCCGTCGCCTTCAGAGATGGCTTCCTGGGGGCATTCCGCAGCGCAGGCGCCGCAAGCGATGCATTCGTCAGAAATTTTGTAAGCCATATCATTGCACCTCCATGATTGATCGTGTTTTCACGTCTCCTGTATCATATCATTATCGGCAAAACATTGCAAGTGCAGTAGTATATATTTATTAAAAATCGACAAAATATGTTAGAAATATTTAGCAAGTATATTTGTTAGTTTTGACTTACTATTGGGCATTTTAACAAAATTAATAGATAAATCGGAACGCAAGTAACCAAAAAATACATAAAATGCCGGTGCGCTGTGGCGCCGGCATTTGTCTGATATTTGCTTTTCAGTACAGATCGGGATTTTCCAGGCGGTTCATTTCGTCGATTTGGGTTTTTCTGAGCAAAGTGGTACATTTTGAGCAAGGGGTCAGCTTGGCGAATGCCCCATCTTCCAGCTCCCCGTAGGTGAAGGGGGAGAGGGGAAGAAAACGATCCTTGACGCTGGGGCAGTATTGATTTTCATGATAATACTTTCCGCCGTCGGGATTGTAATACAGCTCGTAATCGTCCGCCACGGGGTAGGGGCGGATGCGGCCGGTGTCATCCCAGATGAGCACCTTCGTATTTTTGGTGATGTGGTCCCACAGCCACTTGATGTTCTGCCCGCCCTCGTTCGCGGCCTTCTGCACGCGGATACAGCCGTGGCTGGCTTTTCTGCCCAGGAATTTGAGGGTAGAGGAATAATCGCGGCGGGAGGGCTCGGTTTCGCCGTTGCCGATATAAGGCACCTCATGGATGGCGCACCCGCCGTTGATGCGCATCCCATAAGCGCACCACAGGTTTCCGGCGGGGAAGCCGCCCATTTTGCTGATCATGACGAATTCTCCCGAGGGGGTTTCGTTCCAGGATTGGGTGGCGTTGTTGAGACCGGTGGACACCAGCAGGGTGCCGATGCACTTGCCCTCGGAAAAGATATACATGGTCTGGTTCAGCTTGTCGATCAGCAGGGCGTACTCCGCCTTGGGCGTAATGGTTTTGAGCAAGGAGGTTTTGACATAGCCCTGGATCAGATCGTCCGTCACGCCAAAGCCCCGGCGGCTGGCACAGTCCGGTCCATAGGAGGAATTGTAGGCTTCCACCAGCGTCCAGCCGTTGTCCAGCGTTTCCAGCACATGCACGCCCTGGGAGGCGTAGGTGATTTCGCCCACCACGTTGTCCTTTTTCTGGGAATCGTCCGGGGTTTTGCGCAGACGGTACACCAGCGTCTGGTTGCCATCGATCACCGTCATGGGCTGCATCATGATCTCCCACAGAGCGGCTTCGTCCAGTTCGCCGATAGGATATGTCCAGTAGCTGGTTTCCTCCGCGGCGGTGGTCACGGCGCTGGGAATGATCGTTTTGGCAGGCCGCTTTTGCGCGGACGCGGCTGTGTGCACCAGGGTCAGGGAGATCTGCCGGGCGGTGCTGACCAGGCCATCGCCGTTTGTCAGGGTAAACTGAACGGCATAATCCCCGGCATCCAGGGAAACCCCGTCCAGATCGCAGGTCCAGGTCAGCGCCGTTTTTCCGGCTTCCACCCGGCTTGTCAGCGCCTCCCGCCACGCGCCGCTTTGATCTCTGACGCGCATCAGCAGCGTGCCCGCTTCGCTGACCTCCACGGTAAACGCCCATGTTCCACCGCATTCCGCGCTGCCCGGCCCGGAAACGCTCAGGATGCGCGGGCTTGGGCTGCCGATCGAGACGGGCTTGATAATTTTTTTATCGGATAAGGAAATGGACAGCGCGTATTCTCCCGGCGCAACGGGATTCTCATCATTGTCCATACCGTCCCAGGTGAGGTGGTTTTCCCCCGCCGAAATGGACAGCGCGTCGCGGAGAACGAGGATCTGTTCCCCGTCAGCACTTGTCAGGGAAAAAACAGCGCTGCCCGAAACGGGGGAGGTAAAACTGATCCGTTCCATTCTGCCGGGATAAATAACGCTCGGGGCAACGGTAAAAGCAAATTCATCCGCTGACGCGGCGATGGACGGCAGGAGGAAAAGCATCATCAGTACAAAAGCCAGCTTCCGCTTCATGTATAACTCCTTGGCGTTTCAATGCCGTTCGTAATGATTTTGAAACAATCATATCTTGTCATGTTTCCACTTTTATGTCAAGGTGAAATTGTAACAAAAATGTAAATCTTTCTCTATATGTTTTGCCTTTTGGACCAGGCGCTGGTATAATCTTTCTGACAGAGGGTTTTGTTCGCGCGCCCTCGGTATTCCATGACCGACTGAGGTACAATACATGAAAAAAAGGATCGCGCTTTTTTGCACGGCGCTTTTGCTGTTGGCACTGATGAGCGTCGGTATGGCGGAAAACCGGAGAAACCTGATTTCGCCCGAAAACATGCACACGCTGGTGGACGACAGCTTTTTTGTGAACATCATCGACCTGCGCAGCAAAGAAAAATACGATGCGGGCCACATCCCCCAGGCGGTCAATTTTCCGCTGCGGGAGCTGAAATCCATGATTCAGGATATCATCAGCGACGGCTTTTCCGTGCTGACCTCCCAGATCATCGTCTACGGCGAAACGGAGCAGGAGGGCATCGACGGGGCGGAGATCCTGGTCAGCTTCGGCTTTACAAACGTGTGGCGCCTGGAGAGTATGGACGTTTGGGGCGGCACGGTGATTTCCACGGAAGATGAAATGCGCCCGCTCAATAACCTGAATACGGTGGATCTGGCGGGCAACCGCGTGGATGAAAGCATCCTGGCGGGTCACAAGCTGACGGTCATCAATGTATGGGCCACCTATTACCAGCCATGTGCCGAAGAAATCAACGCCCTTGGACGGCTGGCGAAGGAGCTTGCGCCGGAAGGCGTGCAGGTCATCGGCCTGGTCAGCGACGTGGTTGGCGCAACGTTTGAGGCCGACCCGGAGGTGCTGGCCGCTGCGCGGAAAATCGTGGAGGAAGCGGAGGCGGATTATGTCAATCTTGTGCCCTCCAAGGATATCTACATCAAGATCATCGGTCAGATCACCGCCGTCCCCACCACCTTTTTTGTCGATGAATCCGGGGCGATGATCGGCCGCGGCTTCCCCGGCGCATACAGCTATGAAGAATGGAAGGCCTACATTCAGGAAACGCTTCACCAATTATAAAGGACAGATTTTTAGCCCGGAAGGCAGGGAGAGCCTTCCGGGCTTTTCTTGCTTTTTTTCACAGGGCGAACCTTTCAATCGCCTTCGCAAAGCCGCATTCGTCGTTGGTATCCGTCACGTATTTCGCGGCGGCTTTCGCTTCCGCGCTGCCGTTTGCCATGGCGATGCCGTAGCCTGCCGCCCGCAGCATGGGGATATCGTTTCCCTCGTCGCCCAGGGTCATCACCTGGTCCATGGGAATCCCCAGGGCATCCGCCAGTGCCCGCACGCCGATGCCTTTATCGACGCCCTGGGGCATAACCTCGATGTTGTTGGCGGAGGATTGCGTTAAATCAATCCCCGGGATGCCGCCCAGCGCTTCCCGCACCCGATTCAGCGGCACGTTGTCGCACACGAAAATTTTGTGCGCGATGCCCAGCCCCGCCAGCGTCAGCGCTTCCTCCGGTCCGTGGTAATAGGTAAAGCCCAGGGCGCGGATGCGGTCGCCGAAGGACAGCTCGGAATGATGCTTCCGTGTTTCCCGGCTGGTGCAGATAGCCTGGCGCGCAAACATGAAATAATCCGACCCCAGGCGAATGAGCTCCCGCAGCGCGTACAGGGCTGCGTCCGGCGCAATGCAGGCTTCCGACAGACGGTTCAGCTTTTCGTCGATCACATCCGCCCCGTTCGTGCCGATGATAGGGCAGCACAGCCCGTAGTCCTGCAGCAGCACATACACGTTTTCCGGAAACCGCCCAGAGGAAATGGCGACTGTGATGCCCTTTTCCTGGGCGGCATGAATCGCCCGCAGGTTCCTGTCCGGGATTTTAAGCTGGCTGTTCAGCAGCGTGCCGTCCACGTCGGTGGCAATCAGGCGAATGAGGGGCATAATGGGTGAGCTCCTTTGAAGAATCGTCGGATAAAATGCGGATGGATCAAAAGTCCTTCCGCTTCCGGAACAGGTATTCGTCCAGCTCGTTCCTGACCTTTTCCGGGATTTCCCGCTTCACGGGGCACTTGACGGCATTGGCCATGCGGCGGGTGAACTCGGTGAGGAAGACGCTGTCGGTGCGAATCCGGTCATCTGACAAAACGTCTGGTGTGTCATAGCGATTGTGAATCACGGCCTGGCTGGGCCCGGCGATGCGGGCGAAGGACAGGGCGGGCACGCCTTTATCCGCAAAGGACGTGGAGTCGCTGGAATAAACGCCCTGGCGGGGGGCGATGCCAAAGCCCAGCTCGGCGCCCAGATACTTGATATAATTCACCAGCGCGTCTTCCCCGCTGACGCGGGCGATGAAGTGGCCCATGTAGGTGCCGATCATATCCAGGTTGATGTTCAGGGCGATCTTGTCCAGCTCCTGTTCGTGGTCGCGCACGTACGCCTTGGAGCCCAGCAGGCCCCGCTCCTCGCTGCCGCAGAACACGAACCGCAGGCCGTAGCGGAGCCGTTCGCCCTTCAAGGCGTCCAGGATGCAAAGCAGCCCGATGCAGCCGGTCATGTTGTCGTAGGACCCTCTGGACAACGGCGTTGTGTCAAGGTGGGCGGTGAGCACGATCCATTCGTCGGTGAGGCCGGGCAGCTCCGCTACCACGTTGTGGGATGCTCCCTCGTATTCCTCCTGCTTCACTGTGATCTTCGCGGTTTTCGCCCCGCTCTTAACCAGAGCGAAAGCGTCCTTGGCGTTCACATTGGCGCAGAGCAGCTTCTTCGCGCCGTCCACCACATGAGGCCGCAGCTCCTTCTTGTCGATGTCCCGGTCACGGTAGAACACGCTGCCGTCGTAGGTGATGATCCCCACCGCGCCCGCTTCCAGCAGATCGTGATACACGAAGTACCGCACGCTGCCGTCCAGCAGCACGATGCTGTCCTTGGCCTTGGTCAGCGACGCCGGGTCGGTGTCCGGCAGATACACCAGCGGCGCTTCCACCTCGCCGCTGCCGCACAGGCGGTAGCCCTCGCAGGGGATTTCCTTGCCGTCGGCGTACAGGTGGGCGTCCTGCATCGTCGCCATTGCCACCGGGAAGCTCTCCAGCCATGCTTTCACGCCCATGGCTTCGCACTGGGCTTTCAGGTATTCGGCTACTTTCAATTCTTCCGGCGTGCCGCTGGTGTGGATAAAATCGGTGTCCTTGAGGATTTTCCGTATCGTTCGGTTGTTCATGCGCTGTTCAGTCCTTTCTGATTGGCTTATGTGCCCTGATTATACCACAGATGAGGATATTTGTAACCGTATTTTCCTTGTTTTCTCCATCGTTGACCCAGCCTGCTTTTTATGATATACTGCTTCCGTAAAAGAATAGAAAGAGGAAACGGGCCTGCAGGCCCGCGAGGAAGGACGGAACACCCTTGAACCAGGAAGAAATACTGACCGGATTTGAAAACATGGATCTGTCCACGGAGATCATGAAGGCCGTGGAAAAGATGGGCTTCCATGAAGCCACCCCCATTCAGGCCAAGACCATTCCCGTGATGATGGAGGGCCACGACGTGATCGGCATCGCCCCCACCGGCACGGGCAAGACCTGCGCCTTCGGCATCCCCATGCTGGAATATATATCGCTCACCGACACCCGCATCCAGGAACTGGTGCTGGCGCCCACCCGCGAGCTGGCCGTGCAGATCGGCCAGGAAATGGAAAAGCTGGCGGCCTTCATCCCCGAGGTACGCATCGCGGTGCTGTACGGCGGCCAGCCGATTTCCAAACAGCTGAACCAGTTAAAAAAGAAGCCCCAGATCATCGTGGCCACCCCCGGCCGGATGCTGGATCACATGCAGCGCGGCACAGCCCGGCTGAACGCTGTGCATACCATGGTCATCGACGAAGCCGACGAAATGCTGAAAATGGGCTTTGTCAAAGACGTGTGTAAGATCATCGAAGCGGTGCCCACGACGCGGCAGCTGGTCATGTTCTCCGCCACCACCAACCAGGACGTGATGACGATTTCCTGGAAGTACCAGCATGACCCCATCGAAATCACCGTTCCCGCCACGCAGGAAAACAAGCCAAAGATCACCCAGTACGTCATCCCCACCACGCGGGAGGAAAAGTACGAGCACCTGCTGTATCTGCTGGATTCCGACGTGTACGGCCGCATCATGATCTTTACCAACACCAAGGATATGTGCCGCCGCCTGAGCGAACGGCTGAATAAAGCGGGCTACGATACCGAGGCGCTCCACGGCGATATTCCCCAGTCCAAGCGCAATCAGGTCATGTCCGGGTTCAAACGTGGCAAGTTCCCCATCCTGGTGTGCACCGACGTGGCAGCCCGGGGCATCGACGTGGACGACGTGGAGGCGGTCATCAACTTCGACCTGCCCAATGAAAACGAATACTACATCCACCGCATCGGCAGAACGGGCCGCGCGAAAAAGCACGGCGTGGCGTTCACCCTGCTCACCTTCACCGAAAGCGTGCGGCTGGACGAGATCCTCAAATATGTGCAAAGCCAACCCACCTATTTGAAGTTTGACGATATGGGCGTGCTAAGGTATCAGGAGACCAAGGAAGCGTTTTTTGAGAATATCTGAGTGGGATGAAAAGAGATCTCATTCAGAATGATAGGGCGCAATAACTCTATAAAACATTTCCCAAAAGCCTTCCCCTCGGAGGGGAAGGTGGGCCGCGCGGAATCAAGATTGAGAGAGAAGTCAAGACTTTTCGCACGGCTCGGATGAGGTGAACCCACCCGATAATATGGGAACATGCAACAGGAAGGAGCACCTCATCCGTCAGGCGCGAATTGACTTGAACACGCTTTCCATCTTGTTTCCGCGCCTGACACCATCCGGGGCTGCCGCCCGGCCTTCGCTGAAAACAGTCCACTGGACTGTTTTCCTGGCGCTGCGGCCCCCCTGCGAGGGGAAGG
>ONRC01000088.1 GCA_900320085.1 uncultured Eubacteriales bacterium | reverse complement strand
ATTATCATGAAAACCCAATACAAGATAGCCGGAATTGTGGATCAGAATGGACAGCATATCTTCTATATGGGAATAGAGAGGATTATAGACGCCTTCCGTTACCAGGCCGATCTTTGGAATAGCTTTTCCTTTCCGGCGAGGAGCCACCTTCGGGGCGTATTGGTATTCTTCTATGATTTCCAGCACGTGTTTCCTGGTCGCTTCCCCAACGTCCGGGTAATTGTTCATCACTTTTGATACCGTTCCCGGTGTGACATCGGCGATCCGGGCGATTTCCCGTATATTCATTGCCCTGCACCTCCCTGCGCTTTTCTTCAGATCGTGAGGATGGGTTCGATGCCGAGGCCCGCCAGCAAGTCATATGCCTTGGGCATACAAGCGTCCCAAACCTGGCAGGGCTCGTGGGCGTCTGACCCGATGATGACCCGCACTCCGGACCCAGCGACTTTTTCCCAAAATTTCAAATGGGGGTACATGAGCCGCGGCCCTTCCGGATATTCGTGGATCCCGCGCCGGAACCCATTGGCGTTCAATTCCAGAACCACGTCATACCGGACGGCGGATTCAATGATCCTGTCAGACGCCGCGTCGCAGTTTTTATCCCACGGGAATTTGTTCATGGCGAATAAATCGGGATGGGCCAGCATCCTGAACAGCCCCGTTTTCAGAGCTTCGTCAATCGCCCGGGCATACCAAAGATACATTTCCGTATCCAGGACGTCAGCGACAAACAGGAATTCCTTTTCAGGCACGGGAAAGAAATGCTCTCCCAGCAGCAGATAATCCAAATGATCTTCATGCAGCAGCCGTTCATAATAAGGAAGATACTTGGGAAGATACTCGATTTCCAATCCTTTGAGAATGGTTATTGCAGAAGCGTACTTTCCCGCCAGCCTGTCCACTTCGGAAAAATGATCGGACAGTTCCTCATACGGCATCCGATAGCCATAGTCATGGTCAGGGAAGGGGGCGTGATCGGAAAAGCCCAAAATGGTTACCCCTGCGTCCAAAGCGCAGCGGACATAATCTTCCTCCGTCCCTTGGGCGTGGCGGCAGCGCTGGGAATGGGTGTGGTAGTTTGTTTTCATGGGAACCTCGCTTTCAAAGCAGCGAAACAAATCAATGTTTTTGCATCTTGTTTCGGATTGCTCTGCTTCGATTATAGCACACAGGTTTGTGGTTTTCAAGTTAAATATTATACAAATTTTCTATTTTTCGTATTGACACCGGCGAAAAAGCGTGATATGATGATTGCGAAACTGCGAAACAGCAATTATGTTTCGTATAAGAGCGTGAAGAAAACAAGGAGGATTCATCATGAGCAAAAAGCTGACCGCCCTGCTGCTGGCCCTGTGCCTGCTGCTTGGCACCACCGCCGCCTTTGCGGACGGCGCGGAATCGTTTACCCTGCGGGTATGGACGCCCTCTGAAGACCAGAACCCCGACCTGGGCGCGTGGGTCAACACCCTATGCGACGAATTCAACGCTGCCCATCCAGAATGGGATATCACCTTTGAATACGGCGTCAGTTCCGAATCCGACGCCAAGAAGCTGGTTCCCCGCGATATGGAAGCGGCTGCCGACGTGTTTCTGTTCGGTTCCACCGGCTTGGAAACTCTGTGCCAGGCTAACGCCCTCACCGAATGGGGCGGCAAGTATATGAAGTATGTGCAGGAGAATTATCCTGAAACCCTGGTAAACTGCCTGATGTATGCCGACGGCCTGTACGGCGTGCCGATCACCACCGATACCTATTTCATGTACTACGATAAGAGCGTGTTCACGGAAGAAGACGTCCTCTCCCTGGACACCATGCTGACCAAGGGCAAGGTAGCCTTCCCCCTGGGCAACGGCTATTATCTGGCCGCCTTCTATCTGGCCAACGGCTGCACCTTCTTCGGCGCTGACGGCAAAGACCGCGCGGCGGGTATCCAACTGGGCGGTGAAAAAGGCGTGGCCGTCACCAATACCCTGGTTGACCTGGTCAAGAACGAAAACTTCATCGTAGCCGAGCCCTCCGACGCCATCGGCATGATGCGCGAAGGCAACTGCGCCGCTTACATCTGCGGCACCTGGCAGGCTGCCCAGACCAAAGAAGTGCTGGGCGACAACTTCGGCGTGGCGGTGCTGCCCTCCGTGATGATCGACGGCGTCAATTGCCAGCTGCGTCCCTTCACCTCCGCCAAGGCTGTGGGTGTAAAGAGCACCACCGAGCATCCCGTGGCCGCTTTGGAGCTGGCCTGCTTCCTGGCCAGCTACGATGCCCAGAAGGCCCATTATGAAAAGCGCGGCTATGTGCCCTGCCAGAACGATCTGATCAAAGAAGTGGCCAATGATCCCATCTGCCTGGTGGACGCCAAGACCGTCAGCGAAGTGGCCCTGGCCCGCGCCAGCTATACGGAATTCGGTTACTACTGGTCTCCCGCCGAGAGCATGGGCAACGAGATCCGCGAC